>NZ_PDYT01000004.1:0-131455 GCF_002743175.1 Sporosarcina sp. P20a | reverse complement strand
GACTTGCATGTATTAGGCATGCCGCCAGCGTTCGTCCTGAGCCAGGATCAAACTCTCCATAAGAGAAATTCGATTAGCTCGAGTTTCATTTGCTGGCATCAATTAAGATACTCATTTTGTTTGTGTCACCGTTAGATGCACAAACTGTATTTCGTTAACGTTTTGCTGTTCAGTTTTCAAGGTTCATGTCCCAGTCGCTTTCTTGACTGTTCTATTACTATATCAGACATATTTCGAACTGTCAACGACTATAAACAACTTTTTTCGATTTCTTTTTACTTTATTTTTAGATCTACGCTTTTAACGCCTTAAAAAAGTACTTGAATGGCAGAGAAAACCGCTCCCCTATTGACTCGAGAAGCGGTTTGTTGTTATTTGATATAGATAAAATACAAAATGAAGATCACAAAGAGTCCGTACATAATTGGATGAATTTCTTTTCTTCTACCGCTTACCAGCATCGTAATAGGGTAGAAAACGAAACCGATTGCGATACCTGTTGCGATACTGTACGTCAACGGCATCGCGATAATCGTAAAGAATGCTGGAACTGCGATTTCGAAACGAGTCCAATCTATATTTCCTAATGTCGACACCATCAACACCCCTACGATAATCAAAGCCGGAGCTGTAACTGCCGGTGTGATGACTAGTAGTAAAGGCGAGAAGAATAATGCTAGTAAGAACAACAGGGCCGTTACAATAGAAGCAAAGCCTGTTTTGGCACCCGCCGCAACACCTGCAGTAGATTCAATGTAAGAAGTGGTAGTGGATGTACCCATTACTGCGCCTGTTACTGTTGCTAAGGAATCTGCAAGCAGTGCTTTACCAGCACGTGGAAGACGGTCTTCCTTCATTAGACCTGCTTGTGTAGCAACTGCAACTAGTGTTCCAGCTGTATCGAAAAAGTCTACGAATAGGAATGTGATGACGATCACTAGAAATTGTGTTGTCATCAAGGAACCTGGATCGTTAATGATCGCATCGAAAGCTGCACCAAACGTAGGAGCGACTGACGGAATTTTATCTACTACCTTATGTGGCACGTCTATTAGACTAACCGCCATACCTAAAACCGTGGTCATGATCATCCCATAAAAAATAGCGCCTTTGATCTTACGTACCATCATGATAATTGTGATAACTAAACCAAAGATCGTTAGTAATGTAGGTCCCGCTGTTAAATCACCCAAGCCTACTAACGTATTTTTATCCGCCACAATAATCTTGGCATTTTGGAGTCCGAGGAATGTAATAAACAAACCTATACCTGCACCTACCGCAAATTTCAGCTGTGCCGGTATTGCATTGATGATCATTTCTCGTAACCCAGTTAATGAAAGAACTATAAAGATTAATCCCGAGAATAATACTCCAGTCAATCCTGTTTGCCATGGTATACCGTAAGTCAGCACTACTGTGAATGCGAAGAATGCGTTTAATCCCATGCCTGGTGCTAAACCTATCGGATATCTGGCTATCAAACCCATAAATAACGTTCCTACAGCAGCCGCAAGCGCAGTAGCAACAAATACTGCACCTTTATCCATACGCATGGAATCAGGCAAATCAGGTACAACATCCAAAGATAACATGATTGGATTTACCGCTAAAATATATGCCATCGCCAAGAACGTAGTAATTCCACCAATGATTTCGCGACGATAATTGGTGCCCAGCTTATCAAACTCAAAGTATTTTTTCATTGTGACCTTCCTTACTCTCAGTATGTAAAAAGAGGCACGCGAAATAAATTCGCATGCCTCTTTTTTAATCCAATAGAAAATATATTTCTATTTTGAATCGTAGTCGAAACATTTACGGTGTTTCGGTAGAGACTTCCAGGCCTTATTCCTAGTGTTATACGATCATATTCTGTTGTTTAACTTATTCCCACTCAATAGTGCCAGGTGGTTTCGCTGTAATATCATATACAACACGATTAACCTGATCAACTTCAGTTGTAATTCTCGTACTGATTTTTTCCAGTACATCAAAAGGTATACGAGCCCAATCCGCTGTCATGCCATCTACTGAATGAACCGCTCTGATACCAATCGCATAGTCGTAAGAACGTTGTTCGTTACGAACACCTACACTGCGGATATTCGGTAATACCGCGAAATATTGCCAGATTGAACGATCGAGTCCAGCTTTTGCGATTTCATCACGTAAAATAAAGTCTGCATCGCGAACGATTTCAAGCTTCTCTTCCGTAATTTCACCAAGCACACGAACTCCAAGTCCCGGACCTGGGAATGGCTGACGGTTAACGATTTCTTCAGGCAATCCAAGTTCTGCTCCTACCGCACGTACTTCGTCTTTAAACAACGCACGTAATGGCTCGATCAACTCGAAGTCCATATCTTCAGGCAAACCACCCACGTTATGGTGAGATTTAATAGTTGCAGAGGTCGCAGTTCCACTTTCAATGATATCTGCATAAATCGTACCTTGCGCTAAATATTTGATGCCGTCTAGTTTAGCGGACTCTTCGTCAAACACGTAAATAAATTCATTACCAATAATCTTTCGTTTTTGCTCAGGGTCTGTAATACCCTCCAGCTTATCCAAGAAGCGTTCGCGCGCATCTACTTTAATGAAGTGCATGCTGAACTGTTCGCTGAAAGTTTTAACTACACTTTCGACTTCGCCTTTACGAAGCAATCCGTGGTCCACAAAAATGCATGTCAACTGATCGCCTATTGCACGGTCAATCAAAGCAGCTACTACTGAAGAGTCAACTCCGCCACTTAGCGCGCAAAGTACTTTACGATCGCCAACTGTTGAGCGGATCTTCTCGATTTCAATTTCAATGAACCGATCCATAGTCCAATCGCCTGAAGCTTTACAAATTTCAAATACAAAGTTACGCAAGAAGTCTTTCCCATTTTCCGAACGATAATCTTCCGGATGGAATTGAATCGCATAGATTTGTTGTTCGTCATTTGAAATCGCTGCAATATTACCAGTTGAATCTTTTGCAGATGCAGTAAAGCCTTCAGGTAATTCTGCAATGTCAGCACTATGGCTAACCCAGACATTTTGTTTGTCCGTCTGACCAGCAAATAATGTAGACGTCGTGTCCACTGTCAACGTTTCTTCTTTGCTTTCGCCACCTGTATTCTTTTCTACCTTACCGCCTAAATGATCGACGATTACTTGAGCTCCGTAACTGATGCCCAATACAGGAATACCTAACTCGAATATTGCCGGATCGATAGCATACGCTTTCTCGTCTCCAACAGATGCTGCACCGCCGGAAAGTACGATACCGACTGGATTCATTTTTTTAATTTCCTCAATTGTCGTTGTATGTGCGTGTAACTCACTATACACACCGAATTCGCGGATTGTACGCGTGAAGAGCTGATTATATTTACTGCCGTAATCGAGAACTACAATTTTTTCTTGTCCGGCTAACACAGGAGCATTTGACAACTAATCCACCTCTTCCAATTTTTTAATACCATTTCATGCCTCAACTACAAAAGACGCGTTAGAAAGTCAACTTTCCACGCGTCTTTTCCATCAAAGAATCCAGGTACTGCTATTCAATGATAGCTGACGTTCGTTAGTGCTAGATATGTCGAGGACATTTCAAGCATCATCCGCTCTATATTTTACGCATATTTCGCTAAAAAATCAACATGTTGTGCTAATAATTAAATCTTCCCATACTTCATTCAACTTATCCCACTCTTGGGACTGCCAATCATTACCATATACTCCTATCTCATACGCACGAGTCAACACTGCCATTCGATCTCCGCCATACCGTTTATCTACAAGTATTGCGTAGTTGGAAAGCGTCATTGCAGTATCCTTTGGCAAGCCGGTACGAGCAAGTTGTTGTAATAACTGTGTAAATTGCTGTTCAAATTTCACGTGCCCATTCGGTAATTTCCTCAATTGTTTTATACGTCGTTTTGGCAACCAATTACTCCGTTTGCTATACAAAACGGCACTAGCCCCTATTATTAACCCGAGTAGGGATACGTAAAGCCACCATTGACTGAACAACCATGTAAACTTTTGTTTGAATGCGTCGAACAAAGGCGAACTTATTGTTTTCTTAGGAAGTTCTTTCTCTTTTTCCACTTCAGGCTTCGCAGATTTCTTAACTTCCTCTTCTTCAGGGCTTTCATTTGGAATATCGAATTCGATCTCTGTCGGATGTGTAAAACCAAGTGTCGGCTCAAACGGCATCCATCCAATTTCAGGAATATATGCTTCCACCCATGAATGCGCCTCATCATTCGTCACGCGATAGACATTTTTTCCCGATGCTTTAAATGCCATTTCGCCAGGTGCAAATCCTTTCACCCATCGCGTCGGTATATCTACAGACCTCAGCATGACTGCCATCGAAGTGGAGAAGTTATCACAATACCCCTTTTTCGTGTCGAATAGAAACTGATCCACATAGTCCTGTCCTTCATTAGGTATTGGAACATTTTGCGTCTCATAAATAAAACCGTTCTTTTTAAAATACTGTTCTACGACTTTCACTTTATCATAGACCGCGGTTTCATTTTCTGTAATCGATAAAGCTAATTCTTTCACCCGTCCCGGTAATTCTGCCGGAAGTTGCACATAGCTATTTAAATCTTCCGGTACCATCTCGTAATTCACCATCTCTGTTTTCTGCAAATCTGACAGGATGTATGTAGGCTCTACGAACTCCATTTCATACTGTTCAATCTTTTCCTGCAGACCCATCAACAAATATAGTCTGTTCGCCGTTTTCTCGTGCATGAGGTTCAAACCTTCAGGTGAGGAAATTTTCGTCGTGCCATATGGTGTAGTTAGGAATGGCAATGGTTCAACGAAATCGAGTACAGCATGCGACACTTCTCCTTCTACAGGGAATTCCCATAAGTCTTCACCTGTATCCAACAGCTCTTTATCTGATTCTTTATCTTGTATCCAGCCCTTAGATGTATATGTATCCTTCGTTTCTATACGCCAATATTGACGTTGTTCAACAGACGCTTCAAACACCAATTGATTGTCTTGGACGAAAGCTCCACCTAGTTGCGAATCATCAGGGTCATAACCTGCTTTAGCTTGTCCTTTATCAGTCTCCTCTTCCATTCCGCTTAAAGATAATAAGTATGGTACGGGATCTGGCCATGCCGGGGGATAAACCGGTGCATTTCTTGAAAGCAATCCAACAGATACTACAATTAGTACCACCGGCAATGAAAGCAGAAGTAATCTTTTCGGACGAAGTGACCACCCTTCATCGCCTGATAATTTAATTACTGTTAGGCAACCTACAATCAATAAGCCTACCATCATAATTCTCACAATAGACGAAGTAGCATCATATGGAGTGAATGTATCCAAAAGAGCTACAAATACGATTGTAAAACCAAAGAACATCATCATACTACGTCGCACTTCAATCCAGTGGCGAAGTAAATACGCGATCATCCAAACTAGCGTAAACAACAATAACGTACGGAATAAATTTGATAATTCACCGAGCTCACCTTGGAATAACAGCAAGACATTCTGTTTTACATCTTGCAAAATATAGCCTGTCACCTCTATAGAAATCCATAGTTGATCAAAATACATATAATGAATAGCCCATAATACATAAAGAATCTGGACCGCTCCACTAATCCACCACGGTAGTCGAAGTAAAGCCAACGCAAAAAACAGTACTAAATAGACGATGAATAATGAAGGATGTCCAAAATCCGTTAAATCCATTATCGGGATAAACCACTCCCACAGCAAAACGGAACTAAGCGCATATAAAAACATCAGCACTTTCCAATCCAATATCGATTTCCTCATGATTTCACCGCCTTTTTCAATGCTGATGAACGATCAGACGGATAAATCAATTGCACGGTAATACCGAGCAATTTTACTTGATCAATAATAGATTCAAGTGATTTTTTATTCGTTTCATCTGTCAACATCACAAAACAAACTATTGCGGATGCATCAGGAGCAAACGTCAACACACGACGGATGAAATTTATGCGAAGATCCCCTGTAATAAGCAATAATGCATCTCGAGACACCGCTTTTCCTACCGGCAATCTTATCTGTTGTATGTCTGTTGGTTGAATTTTCGCAAGATGTACTAATGCTTGCCTAGTCTGATCTGCTGATTGTATCAACGGAAACACTTTCGGCTGATCACTTGCTGTGATCATGGTCAGCTTGGCATGATGCTGCCTAGCGGATACAACAATCGATGCAGCGAACTCCACCGCACTTTCAAATGTTTCCGATATTCCGCAATCGAGCAACAACGTATGTTGCTCCGATCGCTGTTCATCAAATTCCTTTGTCATTAGTTTTGAAGTCCGGGCAAATGATTTCCAATGAATCCAAGACATGCGGTCCCCTGGCGCATATTCCCTAACACTAGACGGTGTGGTTGCATCCTTCACCAGCATGTAAGCGGAGAGTTGCTGTCCTTGGCTCGTCCCATTAGATGCCGATTCATACACCATAGCTGTTACACTTGGATAGACCAAAAAATGGTCTTGAACAACAAATACCCTTCTTTTACAAATCCAATTGAAAAAGTCTACTACTTCCACTTCTACTGCTGGCAATGTGTATTCGCCACGTTGTACATTCTTCAGCGAATAATTGTACTCATATGTTCTTCGGAATCCTAGCAGTATAATTTTCCGTTCCATTTTTTCGCGCTTCGCATGCACTCGTTTATCCATTAGAACTGCATATAGTAACGGGAAAGGGAGGTTCCTTTTAAGCACCACACGAATAGATACCTGCCCATTCCTTGATACATGTCGTTTTTCAATATATCGTTCAACCGTTAGATCCCGTAACGGATACAAATAGAGAAGCACGGAGTATGTCACAAACGGGATCAACGTATAGAAAATGAACCAGCTAACGAAGCCTCCTTGAAATTTTGCGAAGACGTAGGCAGCTGTACCAATAGCTATGACACTTGCGAAACGTCCGAATGATCGCAATCCATTCATAAGGTTGCAGACCCGCGCATTACCGGAACTGACAACTGTTTGAGGATGTGGCTGACAATTTCCTCAGCATCAATTCCTTCATATTTCGCTTCAGGAAGTAAAATCATCCGATGCGAAAAAGCAAACGGTGCTAAATATTGTACATCGTCAGGCAATACGAACGTGCGCCCTTTGATGAATGCATAAGCCTGACAAGCTTTCATTAATGCCATCGAACCTCGTGGACTTACACCTAATGAAACCGATTCATGCTGGCGAGTTGCATCTGCACAATCCACAATATAAGAAACTATCGTATCGTCTACTGTCACTTCACGCACATGGCGCTGTAACTCCAGTAATTCATCCACTGTCAGAATAGCGTCAATTTGCTCAATTGGCGTTTGGTGTTCCGCCCTTTTTAATAACTCCACCTCATGCTGCTTTGTCGGATAACCCATTTTCAACTTAAAAATAAAGCGATCAAGCTGCGCTTCCGGTAGCGGATACGTCCCTTCATATTCAATAGGATTTTGTGTCGCCATTACGAAAAACGGTTTCGGTAATTGAATAGTCGTTCCATCTACTGTAATGGATGCCTCTTCCATCCCTTCCAATAAAGCGGCTTGTGTTTTAGGTGATGTTCGGTTAATTTCATCAGCCAATACGATATTCCCAATTAAAGGCCCCGGACGAAATTCAAATTGCATCTTCTGTGGATTATAGATCGATACGCCTGAAACATCAGAAGGCAACAAGTCCGGCGTGAATTGGATCCGCTTGAACTTAGCACCAATCGAAGTCGCAAGCGCCCTTACTAGCATTGTCTTGCCAACGCCTGGTACATCTTCTAGTAATACGTGACCGCCAGCTAATAATGCCGTTATACTTAACTCCGCTATATCACGTTTACCAACAATAACCTTTTCAATATTGTTTAATACTCGTTCGATCCATTGTGAATGCATAATTGTTCTCCCCCGTCACGAACTGAATCCGTCTTTTTATATGAAACTATCATACCTGAAACGCATAACCCCGACAAACAGAAAAACTGCCGACCCTTTATCCAATAAGAGGTCGGCAGTTTTCATTTCCAAAATTCATCAAACACTGTGATAGGCAAGTGCCGTTTATGTGCTGATTTCAAATAATGTCCTTCAATTTGCTTACGTGCTTCGTCCGATACTTCTTTTCCTTCGAGATAGTCATCGATTTTATCATACGTCACACCTAATGCTACTTCATCCGGAATGGCGGGTTTATTGCCTTCCAAATCAGCTGTAGGGATCTTATTGTATAAATGTGGTGGACAATCTAGCGCTTCTAGTAATTGTTTACCTTGGCGTTTATTCAGACGATA
Source organism: Sporosarcina sp. P20a (assembly GCF_002743175.1). Taxonomy (NCBI): domain Bacteria; kingdom Bacillati; phylum Bacillota; class Bacilli; order Caryophanales; family Caryophanaceae; genus Sporosarcina; species Sporosarcina sp. P20a. The sequence goes on along the minus strand of NZ_PDYT01000004.1, from coordinate 123,127 downwards.
AATCGGCATCAAATCCGCTGCACCATCACCAAACTTTGTGTAGAAGCCAGTGATTGCTTCGGCTGCGTGATCTGAACCAAGAACGACAGAGTGATGAACGGCCGCTACGGAATATTGCACTTTCATACGTTCGCGCGCCTTTTCATTCCCTTTATCAAAATCGGAAATATGGAGACCCGCTTTGATCAGAGTCCGTTCACTAGCATCCACTGCTTCTTTAATATCGACTGAATAGACGACCGACGGACTGATAAAACGCAATGCATCCTGGCAATCCTCTTCGTCAAACTGCACACCATATGGTAAACGGAGTGCATAAAATCGGTACTTTTCTTCTCCTAACTCTTCGTTAAGTTCGTCAACGGCCATCTGTGCTAACTTGCCAACTAATGTAGAGTCTTGCCCTCCGGAAATACCTACTGTAAACCCTTTTAAAAATGTATTCTTTTTCATATATGCTTTCATAAAGTCAATGGAAGTCCGAATCTCTTGCTGCGGGTCGATTTCCGGTTTCGCACGTAATGCTTGGATAATTTCTTGCTGCAATGTCAACGCTACCACTTCCTTTTCATCGCTTTGTATAGTTCTCTACCATTTCATGCACTTCTTCTATATTACGTCTCTTATTGTCCCAACACTTCTGACTAAGATCGACAGGATACTCTTCCGGGTTTAATGAACGTTTATATTCCTCCCATAGTAGGGTAAGATTTTGTTGTGCAAATTCACGAATTTCATAAACTGGCGGATTTTCATAAATAATTGTTCCGTCCTGAATAACTTGTTCGTGTAAGTTTACCGCTTCAAAATTCGTCACAAACTTCGAGATAAATGTATGAACGGGATGGAACATTTTGATGCGTTCTTCCTTCGTCGGATCCTCGTCATGCATCGTAATGTAGTCGCCTTCCGCTTTACCATTTTCGAGGTCAATGATTCGATACAGTTTTTTGCGGCCGGGTGTTGTCACTTTTTCTACGTTTGCCGAAATTTTAATCGTATCTTGCATTTCTCCATCTTCGCTTTCAATGGAGACAATTTTATAGACCGCTCCAAGCGCCGGTTGATCATATGCCGTAATCAACTTTGTTCCAATACCCCAGATGTCGACTTGAGCTCCTTGGGCTTTCAAGTTCAAAATCGTATACTCATCCAAGTCATTGGATACAACGATTTTCGCATCTGGGAAACCTGCTTCATCTAGCATGCGGCGAGTTTCTTTTGACAAGAACGCAATATCTCCACTGTCCAATCGGACGCCGATGAAATTAATGCTGTCTCCGAGTTCTTTTGCTACTTTGATTGCTGTTGGAACACCAATTTTCAATGTATTATAGGTATCCACTAAGAATACGCAGTCTTTATGACGCTGTGCGTAGACTTTAAATGCAGTGTACTCATCTTTATAGGCTTGTACGAATGAATGGGCATGTGTTCCTGAAACAGTCAGTCCGAAACGTTTGCCTGCACGTACGTTACTCGTAGATTCTACGCCACCAATAACCGCTGCACGCGCACCCCAAACCGCGGCATCCATCTCATGCGCACGGCGGCTCCCGAATTCCATCACAATATCATCTTTCACTACTTGTTTGATACGGCTAGCTTTTGTGCTGATCAACGTTTGGTAGTTAACGATATTTAGCAATGCTGTTTCTATCAACTGCGCTTCAATCAGGTTCGCTTCAATTCGGATAATCGGTTCATTCGCAAAAACGAGTTCTCCTTCTTTCATGGAGTAGACGTCTCCGGTGAAACGGATATCTTTCAAGTAGTCGAGGAAGTCATCGGCGAATCCAAGCTCTTCTCGTAAATAAGCTAGATCGCTTTCTGTGAATGAAAACTCCTCAAGATACTTTAGTACATGTTCAAGGCCTGCGAATATCGCATAACCGTTACCGAATGGAATTTTTCTGAAATACACTTCAAATACGGCTTTTCGTTCATGAATACCGTCCGCCCAATACGATTCGGCCATATTGATTTGATATAGATCTGTGTGTAACGCTAAGCTGTCGTCTTTGTATGATGAAGTCATAGTCGTCTCCTTCTTCCGCTGCAATAATATTGTCATTATACACTATTTTCCCTGTTTCTCAGCAAAGTAATCATCAACCGGGGAATCGATTTCAGAAATATAACTTTTTTGAAGCTCGTAAAAAAAATTCATAATGGAAATGTGAATGTGGAGGCAACGTTGTTCGACGTTTTCGGCAGATGCTTTTCTGAATGCCTAGCTTGCCAAATGCGTTTAGGTAAAAGTATATACTCCTAACGAATCGCTTGTTCTACTTCATAAAAAAAAGACAGAGGAAGGACCCGATTCATTTCCGAGGTCAGCCTCTGTCTTACGTAATCATTTTTCAGCAATCTTCTATAACGATATATGTTGCTTTGACAGGACCGTGAACGCCGATAACGAGGTTCATTTCGATATCTGCAGAGTTGCTTGGACCTGTGATGAAGTTGATGCAAGACGGAACTTGCTCACCATTGTTTAGTTTTTCACGAATCATATCTGATGCTTGGGTAATTCTTGGGACTAGCGTACTTTTAGGGATTAAGGCAATATAATGCGTTGGAAGCAAGCTAACTGAACGACCTTTGTCTGCGCTACTAAATAGTACTACAGTACCGGATTCTGCGAGGGTCATGTCGCTGAATGTGATGCCGATATTTGCTTGCTCAGCAAATTCAATATTTTTCTCACCGATTGAAGGATCCCAGCGATGGATTTCAATCTGTTCTGATGGCCATTTTGTCTCTAGGAGATCCGATAATCCATATTCCCCAAAACGTTCGTCTCTCCATAGAGATAGCGGTCCCCCACCGTAAGCTTTTACAACTTCATCTAATGCAACCGGCAACGATTCTTTTGTTGTTTCGATGATATCTGTATGAATTTCCTCACATTGCACACGCAATACTCCTAATAATTCATCTATAGAAGCATCCGCTAACACTGTGCGCTGAGGTTGATGTTTCCATATCGGTTTTTCTACTGTCTTTTTAGGTTCGCGACCTAGTTGAACCGCGATCGTATCTAGAAAAGCAGCGCGGTTTTGAATTAATCCTACCATGCTTATTTGCCCCCTTTCTGATCATAGAACCAGTCACGGAAACGCGTATTTCCGACTGCCGGGAACTCCCGTAAATCTGTCCAATCTTTCAGTGGACCTGGACCTTTTGAAATCCGGTCATTTTTCGTCAACGGTTTCATCGCGGTAGATGCTACCTTTGAGCCCATAGAGTACAACGGATTGGAAGAAGCACCAATTCCAAATGCTTTCATTGCCAGCCTCTCTGAAATAGGTGATCGGCCTTCTTCTTCCACAATGATGCGACGGTGTGAATGAAGTAGTTCGTGAAGAGGGATTTTCACCGGACAAGCATCCGTGCATGCTCCGCATAGCGTGGAAGCAAATGGTAGCTCTTTGAAATCGTCGTAGCCTCCAAGCAACGGTGATAGCACGGCACCAATCGGGCCCGAATAAATGGAGCCATATGAGTGTCCGCCAATATGACGATAAACAGGACACACGTTGACACATGCAGCACATCGGATACATTGCAATACGGACTGGAATTCTGTCCCTACTATTTCAGAACGACCATTGTCAACGATGACTAAATGAAATTCTTCAGGTCCATCCACATCTCCTTTATCTTTAGGACCTGTTAACGCCGTAACGTAACTCGTCAATTTTTGACCTACTGCACTTCGCGTCAATAAGCTGACTAGTACTTCGAACTCTTCAAAAGAAGGTACTACTCGCTCCATCCCCATCACAGTAATTTGAGTTTTAGGCAATGCGGATACAAGTCGTGCATTCCCTTCATTCGTCACGAGACTAATCGAGCCTGTTTCAGCTATCGCAAAGTTACAACCTGTAATACCTATGTCTGCATCCAAGAATTCTTGACGGAGTTTTTCACGTGCATGCAAAGCTAGTTCTTCCGGTTTAGATGTATTATGGTAATCCAGTTTCTCCGCAAACACTTCGCGGATTTGTTCTCTGTTTTTATGAAGAGCTGGCGCTACGATATGAGAGGGGGGATCATGATCATCTACTTGAAGGATATACTCGCCTAAGTCTGTCTCTATGACCTCGCATCCAGCTTCTTCTAAAACGCTATTCAGATTGATCTCTTCTGTTACCATGGATTTCGACTTCACGACTTTTTTGCCATCTTTTTTCTTGATGACATCTCGAATATACTCACTAGCTTCTTCAGCGGTCTTCGCAAAAAATACATGACCACCACGTTGTGAAACATTTTCACTTAGCTGATGTAAATAATAATCTAAATTTTCAAGAACGTGCTGACGAATTTCCTCTCCATGTGAACGCCATTCTTCCCAACTACCTAACACTTCTGCAGCGTCTAATCTTCTTCCGTGCAAACGTTCTTGAGCGCTTGCCACTGCCTGTCTCATGAAATCATCTGAAATATTATCCTTTGTCCGATCTGTAAAGTTTTTCTTGCTGAACTTCATCGCCATTGCTATCACCTCACTTTTTTGATTTACTCATGACTATTCAATACTTGTGCGATATGCATAACTCGGATAGGCTTGCCCATACGTTCTGCACGTCCGCCTATATTCATCAGGCAACCACAGTCCGCGCCAATTAAATAATCTGCCTCTGTCGCCATGGCACTATTGACCTTCTCATCTACCATTTGTTCAGAGATATCTCCCATCTTCACGGAGAATGTTCCGCCAAATCCGCAACAATTATGTGCATTGGGTAAAGGGATCATTTCGAGTCCTTCCACTTGATTCAATAGTTTTCTTGGTTCTTCACTTGCGCCTAGTAATCTCGTCATATGGCAAGAAGGATGATAAGTGGCCTTTCCCATCAATTTGGCTCCAACCTTTTCCACTTGCAATACATTCACGAGAAACTGAGTGAACTCATACGTTTTATCTGCCAACTCTTGCGCTCTTGGTAACCAATTGGGATCATCTTTGAATACATCAGGATACAATTTAAACATGGTGGCACAAGACCCTGAAGGCGTGACAACATACTCCGCATTTTCAAATGCCTTGATCATATTTTTCATTGCTGATTTGGAGTTTTCTACATATCCGCTGTTATAAGCAGGCTGCCCGCAGCAAACTTGTCCTTTTGGAAACGATAATTCACAGCCTTGTCTTTCTAATATTTCTACCATGTCTTTACCGGCTTCTGCATAAAACATATCTACAAGACATGTGATAAATAAGCTAACCTTCATTTCACTTCACCTCTTCGCTAAAATATTTTCATAGTCAACAGGTCATCAGATGACTAATATTTTACATAGCATACTACAAAGATCTGTTCATTGACAGAGCATTCATTTATTTCACTAAAAAAAATCACTCAAAAGAAAATGAGTGAGTAATGTTATTCTTTTACTGACTTCCAATGATCTATTAGAACAGACTCCACATTCAGAAGATGGGCTTGCATAGTACTAGATGCAATTTCTGGTTGCTGTGATTTAATCGCTAAAAATATGGCCTCATGCTCATCATGCAAACGATCTACTGTCGCAGTCTCCGAATAAAGGCAAATACGACGTGTCTCTCTCATCGATTCACTCATTAGTCCTGCCACTTGGCTCAATAAATTTACCAATAATGGATTTTTTGTTGCTTCTGCGATTGCAAAATGGAAGTCTAGATCCGCTTTTTCACCTAGCAAAATATCCCCGGCATGCTTTTTCATTTCATTGAGTGCAGTTTCCATCTTTTTTAAATCGTATACTGTACGGGATTCTGCTGCATTTGCTGCAGCTCCGGTTTCAACTATTTTTCTCACAGCTAACAAATGTTGAATATCCTGTTGATTCATGAGCATGGCACTCTGTAACGGAAAGATCATATCGACGGATGAAAACTCCTTGACATATGTCCCCTCTCCTTGTCGCATTTCGATAAGCCCTCTAGCACGTAATGTTGATAAGGCTTCGCGAATTGTTGATCTGCCAACTGTAAAGTTTCCAGCCAGTTGCTGTACAGAATCTAATTTATCACCCGGCTTTAACTCTCCAGATTGAATGGAGTCTAATAAACTATCCGCCACTTCTTCATATATTTTCTTCTGTTTAATTTGCTTATATTTCATGTTGCTCACTCCGTCCTATCACTTATCAAGCTCGATTTCTCCAGTTGTAGCAAGTTCCTTTTATGTTCCATACCATCACGATAGCCTGATAATCCTCCACTTTTTGCAACCACACGGTGACAAGGCACCGCGATCAATACCGGATTTTTACCTATTGCAGATGCTACAGCCCGAACAGAAGATACTTTCCCTATTTGTTCTGCAATTTCCGAATAAGTTACGATTTCACCATATGGTATTCGTTGTAGTGCTTCCCATACTTGCAGTTGAAAGTGTGTTCCCTTTAAATCAAGCGACAGCTCTGAAAAACCAGTAGCTTTCCCTGAAAGATACTCTTTGAACTGACTTGTATAGACTTCAAGCTTTGTTTCGTCTTTCTTTAATTCTTTATTATCAAATCGCTTAGTCCAATCCTTCATTTGTTCCAAACCTTTTTCGGCAAGTCCCACGTAGCAAAGTCCCTTTTCTGTAGCAGCTAGCGTCACTGTCCATTCGTCGAAATCAAATTGTGTCCAATAAACCAGTATGTCCACTCCCCTTTACCCGAATAATTTCAAGCCAACCGCACCGAGAATGATGAGAGATAAAAAGAAGAGACGTTTGACACTAGCAGATTCTTTGAAAATCAAAATCCCCATTAATACGGCTCCTGCTGCTCCTAACCCTGTCCATACCGCATAAGCTGTACTCATCTGAATTTCACGCATCGCAAGTGATAGAAAAACAAAGCCAAAACCAAATATCCCCACAATAAGTAACAATCTTTTAATTGAACGCTTCTGTAAATAATAATTAATACTTAACACACCGAAAATCTCCCCGAGACTCGCAATAGCCAAGTACACCCAAGCCATTGTCAGCTACCTCCTTCTGTGTTCACTTTTTCATCTGTAGTCAACTTAATGCCGACTACCCCAATGACGATTAATCCGATGAATGTCAGCGTAACCCATGTGAAGCCTACTTGAAAGATGAATATATCCACTAAAAGGATTGCAGCGGCACCTGATCCGGTAAAAACTGCGTATACCGTCCCGGAAGGTAATTTTTCACATGCTTTAATAATGAAATAAAAACTGAAAACAATTGCCACACCGGTTCCAGTCCATTGAATAACTGTTTCAGAGTAACGAAGACCGACTACCCAGAAAATCTCTATAATAGCCGCTAGCGCGACATAACCCCAAGCCAAAATAAAAATCTCCTTTCATCATGAAGAGTATCTATAAGTATAGCAAATCTTTTACTGGAACAAAAAATCATCGAATGACGATAAAAGGGAACTTGCATCTAGTATATCTGCATGATAGAATAAATCCGTCAACAGTTTTGCCTATATTGTGAATATTCTTATCGAGAGAGACGGAGGGATAGGCCCAGCGATGTCTCAGCAACCAGCCCCAGGCACGGTGCTAATTCCAAGGGTGACACCACCTTGAAGATGAGAATACTGTATACACTTGTATGTTCGAGGGCCTATTCGAAAAGAAGAGGTTCTTTTTTATTTTTCTGGGGGGGATGGATATTCATGACAAACAACGGATTAGAAACTAGATTAGTACAACTTGGAAACCATAGTGATGAGAAAACCGGAGCAGTAAATACGCCGATTTACTTGTCTACAGCATACCATCATGAAGGTCTGGGCAAATCTACTGGATATGATTACACACGTACAAAAAACCCTACGCGTTCTGTCTTAGAGGATGGAATTGCAAACTTGGAATCCGGTGATCAAGGATATGCGTGCAGTTCTGGAATGGCAGCCATTCAACTAATTTTATCATTATTTAAGACAGGTTCAGAACTATTAGCGCCTGAAGACTTATATGGCGGCACGTATCGCTTATTTAATCAATATGAAGAGACTTACAATGTGAAGACGCGATACTTATCGTTCGATGATGTTTCAGAAGTCGAGCAAGCGATTACTAATCGCACAAAAGCGATCTTCTTGGAAACACCCACCAATCCATTAATGCAAAACATAGCAATCAGTACGTATGCGGAATTGGCGAAAAAACATGGTTTATTGCTAATTGTCGACAATACGTTCTTAACACCCTATTTCCAGCGACCTATTGAAGAAGGTGCAGATATTGTCATTCATAGTGCAACGAAATATATCGGGGGACATAATGACGTACTAGCAGGTTTAGTCGTCGCAAAGGGTGAGGATTTATGCGAACGCCTATTTACTAACCATAATGCGATTGGAGCTACATTGTCTCCCCTTGACTCATGGCTTGTCGTTCGCGGTCTAAAAACATTGCACTTACGTATGAAACAACATGACGCGAATGCGAAAGCAATGGTATCTTATTTAGAACAAGAACCACTCATTGTCGATGTGCTCTACGCTGGTATTGGGGGTATGTTGTCATTCCGCGTACAGAATAGCGAGTGGGTGGGACCATTCCTTGAAAACATGAACCTTATTTCATTCGCTGAAAGTTTGGGTGGTGTGGAAAGCTTTATCACGTATCCGACTACACAGACACATATGGATATTCCATTGGAAGAACGTAATCGCCGTGGAGTGGACGACCGTCTGCTACGTTTCTCAGTTGGAGTCGAAGATGTAGACGATTTGATTGCTGATGTGAAACAAGCTCTTTATGCTGCAAAAGAAGTAGTCGGAGGCATAAAAGTTTAATAATAGTAAACAGTACAACTCGAACCGTCAGTTTAACTATGACAGTTCGAGTTTTTTATGTAGTCAAAGCAATGAAGCTAAATCTTTCAATAGTTAGACATTAAAGTATATAATAAAAAAGAACATACGAATATTATTGGAGGCGATATTGTTGAAACGTTTAGAAAATAAAGTAGCAGTTGTAACTGGCGCTGGTTCTGGGATTGGACGAGAAATTGCTGAGCTATATGCGCGTGAAGGTGCAAAGCTTATCATTGCAGATATGAATATGGAAGGTGCGGAAGAAACTGTCCAGACGATCAAAAGTGCTGGCGGTGAAGCGCTAGCAGTTAAAACCAACGTGACAGTTGAGGAAGATGTACAAAAAATGATTGATACAGCAGTTGAGCGATTCGGTACACTTGATATTCTAGTGAACAATGCCGGGATTATGGACAATATGTACTCTGCGGCTACAGTGACAGATGAAGTATGGGACAAAGTATTAGCAATCAACACAACAGGTGTGATGCGTGCAACTCGTAAAGCATTGGCTATCTTCGAAGAGAAAAAATCAGGGGTTATCGTCAACATGGCTTCTATCTCAGCAGTGACAGGTGGTAGAGGTGGTTTTGCTTACACCGCTTCAAAGCATGCGGTCGCAGGGATGACAAAAAGCGTTGCTTCTCAATACGGTCCATTAAACATCCGCTGTAACGCAATTGCCCCAGCGCAAATACCAACTAATATCACAAACAGCTTGACCCAACCGGATGAATTCGGCATGAAGCAAGCATTAAGGGGCGTAAACATGATGAGCCGTCCAGGAACTAAGGAAGAAATTGCAAACATTGCACTATTCCTTGCATCAGATGAATCCTCTTATGTTAACGGCGTCATCATGGAAGCTGACAATGGATGGTCTGCATATTAAGATTTACTATCTCTTGGCAACAAGAATTGGAAACATTTGAATAAATCCATATAAAAAAGCATCCAAAATTTTGGATGCTTTTCTATATTAGTGAGCTTGATTCCATTTTTTCTTTTCACTTGCATAGACGACCGCTGCCGGTGCTGCGATAAACGCAAGTGCCGCCATTCCGGCGAACATACCTGTCAGTTCTTTACTTCCAAAGGAAAACCCAGCTGCTGCACCTAATGCAATCCCTGCTAATACCGCCAAAGCAACAATCTTATACATGTTAGATCCCCGACCTTTCATTTGTAAGACGCGATCGTCTCTCCGGTTTATTCGTTGTTTTTAGCATACTCTCATTGAGAACCTTTTTCAAGTACAATTGAGAATCTTTTTCAACGAATGTTAAAATGTATTGTTATCGTATGTTGTAAGCAGCGGAATAATGTGCAGAAGACACAAAAAAACGTCAAGGCTTTTACACCTTGACGATCGAAGTAGTTATTATTTTTCTAAAATTATTAGTGATTCACGATTAAATGCCGGAATATCGTCAGGTGTACGGCTTGTTACGAGTTGGTTCTGACAAACTACTACTTCTTTGTCCGCGTATTTTGCACCTGCATATTCCATATCTACACGAATGGACGTATATCCTGTTGCATCGCGTCCTTCAAGTGCTTTTGCTGTAATGAGCAATTGTGGACCATGGCAAATTGCAAATACAGGTTTTTCTGCATCCATAAATTCTTTGACAAATTTTACGAAACGATCATCTGCACGCAAAACGTCAGGTGAAAATCCGCCCGGAATAAACAAAGCATCATAATCCGATGATTTAGCGTCAGCAATTGCTTTATCAATTTTCACTTTTGTATTTTCTTTCATCCCTGTTACTGCAGTTCCCGCTTCCGCGCCAATCACTTCTACTTCATGTCCAGCTTCTTTGTACGCTGTAGCCGGTTTCATATATTCTGAGTCCTCAAACATATCTCCAAGTACTGTTGCTATTTTAGCCATAATGCTTACCACTCCTTATGTGATGTACTGTATATACTATTCCACATTACAAAGTGTCTAAACATCATCTACGATTTAGTTCTACTTCAGAGTACAGGCTTTACAGAAACCAAGCATCGCAATAAGCTTTGAATAGACGTAATATATGGCGCAATCACTGCCTTTTCAGCACAAACGGGGTAAACTATAGTCCCACCAATTTTATAATAACAGGGCAGAGTCATTCACCTAAAAGAATATTCCGATAATGACTAGTATAGCGATAATAATACCACCGACTTGTCCGATTACAGCAGATGAAACGATTGGTTTCTTTTGAAATATATCAATCAGCTCAATATCTTCACGAAGCTGTTTTACCTCTTTACGAAGTACATCCACTTCTTGATTCAACGTACTGATTTCCTCTGCCTGTCTTGTAACTAGTTGTTGTTTTTCTGAGTTGTTTTCATGCTGTTCCATACATGACCACCCCTTGTCTAGTCTTTTCATTTCTATACATTCTATCATACGTTTTAGTTTCAACAAACAGAAGAACTTTCCATTTGCATTTCCTCTATTCCGGGTGTAAGATAAATCTACAAGCTGTATTGTTCGTATGACATTAAGTTTTAACCTTTAAGCTGTAAAAGGGAGTTTATTACGAAACGGAAATGGCATGCTGGATTCCTTTTAGCAATTCAGACATACAGGAACGTTTTCCGCAAACACCCACTTTGAGGAGTGGTGGTTTAAAACTTTCTATGACTAAGTACGGCAAACACGGCTTACATAAACAGGGGAAAACCTTCCATACTTGTATGGAAGGTTTTTTGTTTTGTATGTGAAATCATTTAATAAGAGAAGCTAGCTCTTGCAAAGAAAAAACACCTACGTAAAAACGAAAAATGCTTTATCTTCATTTAAGAAATTAAGCTACACTGCGACAAGCTTCCGCACATTTCCGACACGCTTCAGCACACTGTTTGCAGTGATCATGATCGTGTTTTCCACATTCTTCAGCACACTGCTCACAAACTTCCGCACAGAGTTGCAAGATTTTGTCTGTAAATGGACTTTGTCGAGTAATCGACTGGATTGCATATGAACAAATGTCAGCACACTCTCGATCGAATCGAATGCAGTCCGCCATCATACGAACGTCTTCTTCTTTTAGACATGCGTCAAAACAATGATTACACGCCTTTATACAATCCTCTAATGCATTCAGTACATCTGCGTACTTTTGATTCATTCAATCTCCTCCAAAAGTATTTTTCTTACTCTTCCCTCCTATTTTCGATAGTAAACCAACAGCACTGTTTTCTTATTCATTGAAAGCATTTTCATTTCTCCGTTATACTATATAGTAATTAACAAAATAGAAAAAGATGAGGTGTCTGAAATGAAACTATTTAAATGGACAGGTCCACTAGAAGATGCAGGTAACTTACCAGAAGAAGCACGTGCGTCATTAATGAATAATGATGAAGAAGTGCTCGTGCTTCAAGAAGCGGAAACGACAACTCTCGACCATGCCGTCGAATACGATATTTTAGATCAAAGCGGAGATTTACCATCTGGTCGTTTCGCAGTATTAAACAATATTCCTGTAACAGAAGAAGGTAGAGAAACGTTTGAACAGCGCTTTAATAATCGTGCGCGTCTTATAGAGGCAGAACCAGGATTCGTAGCAATCCGTGTATTGCGACCTGTACACTCCGGCACATATGTGATCTTAACTATGTGGGAAGACGAAGAGTCCTTCAAAAACTGGCAAGAGTCGCAAGCTTATGGAAAAGCACATGCAAAACGTGGCACAAAAGATGGCGTCGATCAGCGTCCTAACATTTTCTCAGGACCTTCATTTGTGACGACGTATAAAAAATAAGTATAAATTATCGAAATCTGCAAAGACTACTCATGAAGTGAAAATAATGATGAGGAGAGTGTTTTTGTGGGTATTTTAGATGGTAATCCAAAAGATCAACCTATGCATTATGGGGAAATCACAGCTATATGGGCGTTCATGGGTGCCAATAACGGTCTAATCAGCGGATATGAAGCATTCGTTAATCACGCGGAAGATACGGATCTCATTCGTCTGCTTGAAGAAGCAATTAAAACTATGAAAGCGGAGAACAAAGATTTCGGCAAAGTGCTGAAAGCAAATGGCATCACACCGCCACCCGCACTTCCGGAAAGACCAAAAGCTAATGCTGAAGACATTCCTGCGGGCGCACGCTTTATGGACCCGGAAATCAGCGGAGCCGTGTCCATTAATGTTGGACAAGGACTCGTTTCATGTAGCATGGCTATGGGTCAATGTCTACGTGAAGACGTTGCAGCCATGTTTGCAAAGTGTCATATGGAGAAAGTAGCATTCGGCGCCAAATTATTGAGCTTAAATAAATCAAAAGGTTGGATTTTCCCACCACCATTGCATTTGCACTAATCAACATATAACTTCGCCAAGCGTATATCGCTGGCGAAGTTTTTTTATTATGAATAGAATCTGTAGTTGTGCTCATCCTAACTGTGCCAAAGAAATTCATCTAAAAGTTAGGAAGGATGTGGATTCCCATGAAAAAACGGAAGCCTGAGAGAAAACAACAAGAACGACCTGTACAGCTTGAACGACCACAGCGGCTGGAAAGTATGGAGTTTGGTGAGGAGTTTACCTTCGATCAGAAACGCCAGCAACCCGCTAACTTAGAAATCCAAGAGCGACGTAATCATAGAAAGTAAAATAAACTTTCGTAAAAACTAATACAAAACGTCATCCAATACTGTGATGGATGACGTTTTTCTACTAATTATTCTATCGTTCCAGTTCCCTGTAGTTCTACGTCCACAGTAACTTTAAACTCTATATCAGGGTATGCTTTTTGCCATGTAGTAAATACATCCTCTGTATGCAACCGTGTCGCTCGGTAATGTAAGCCAAAACCAAAAGGATCCAGATTTTCCTCTTGCATTTTACTTAGAAAGTGAACAACTTTTTGTTCCACTTCTTTTGAGGCCACTTTGTTATATTCGTCTAATCTAGCAATAGATAAATCTTTACTGGCTTCACCTATCGTTCCTTTCATCCCAATATGCATATCTATAGCATGCGGTGCTGTATTCCCTTTATTGGGTACATATTGATACGTCATCTTACTTTGGCTTATGTCCAATAATAACTCAAGACTTCCTTCTTTGACTAGATAAGTAAATCCAGTTGAATGTTTCAATAATGAATTAAAGTACTTTGTTTCAATGGTAGACAGAATAACCGGATCCTCCCTTCCATCAACTACTACAGAATTATTTACTATTAGCTCATCGCCTTTTTCATTTGTTTCAATTAATGGTACAACAGCATTAATACCGTCAGAGAGGATATCCCTGCGCAATTCAAACAAATAAGTCGTCACGACATATGGACTATCATTCGCTGTCGCTCCAAAAAAGTTGATTAAAGAAACCGATGCCGGTGCTTCGGTATCTGGCTCTACTTTCAAAATCGTTTCGGCAGAAGGTCTGGCACCTGCAACATATGCGATTAATTCGATATCACCGCGTCGAATAAAATAATCCATGAACGATTGCATATCATCCCTTAGAAGTTTTTCATGAACAACAATTGTTTTCATATGACCTAGTTCCAATACTTTGTCTACATGTGTCTCCAGCATACGAATCGCTTCGCCTATTGAATGTCCTTCACGTGATAGGTACGCAAAACTTGGTTTAGGGGAATCTTTAATAGCGCCAAACGGCAAAGCGGCTTTCAATGTGACTTTATATCCGTTTTCAATATTTTCGGCAGGATCAATCCCAATCGCAGACACAAAAAGGCGTTTATCTATATCTTTGAACGCACAGCCATATTGAAGCAACAGACCACTCATGCATAAAACCACCATAAACCATTTACTCACTGAGAGGAATTTCAAGACTTCGCCCTCCTATTTACTACAAGCATTAGACTTATCAGAGCAAACAATACAATTGGAATCAAATTAAAGTAATACCTACTAAAAAGAAACAGATCATACTCCGTTACATTTAATGTTGTATAGATCGCAATGGACCAAAATACTACAAGCATTATTACAAGACTGATTTTTTCACGCAACTTTATTTTCAATTGTTCTATACCAAATGCACTTTGAAATAATTTACAAGCAACATGCCAATGAATCGTAATATTTAAAAAGGCAATCGCTAGGAATAGTAGCAAAAAAATAAATATCACACGCTCAATTACCCCGAACTTCATTCGAATAGAATCGCTGGTCAGAATCCAGGGGTACAAGATACCTTCCACTTGATCAAATCCTAATACACCTATTGGAATAAAATAGGTCGTAAAAAGTGCAAAAGCGCCCAGAAAAAACACAATTAAAGCCTGTTTGATACCAAAAGTCATTTTTTTCTTGAGGAATGAATTGAAAATAATGATATCAAAAGCTCCAATAAATAAATATGTTGTAGTAGAAAATACTGTATAGTTCGGTGGATTATCTATAAAAGTCATCGCAACCGCCACATGATCCCAACTGACCTGTTCAGCAAAGTAAAGTTTTACTATATAATATATAGCGGCAGGTAACGACAAAACAAACACCAATTCAAGTGTAAATAATATATTTCGACTCTGCATGATTACTCCAAAAGTGATCACTGGTATGAACATCGCAATTACTAAATAAACAGACATCTCAGGTGTTAAAAATCGTAAAAGAATATCTATATATGTAATCAGAGTCTGAAGACCTGAAACATACCAAATTACACCAAGGAAAAATAATGCCGGAACAGAAATCCACTTCGATAGATATAAAGTTAAAATTTGCGGTAAGCTCTTCCCTGGAAACGCTTTGAATGAAGTGATCAATGCCCAGTTTATAAATACGCCAAAAAACAACGCAATGATCATCGTGACAATTGCCCCTTCTTCACTTTTAGCGAAAAAAATTCTTGGACTAGCGGCAATGAGGTTAGCTATCATATTGGATATAAGTAAAAAATAAACAAAGCGGCTCATGAATCATCCACCTTCAATTCTTCCTGTCTATTTTTCCAAAACATCCGTAAATATGGCTCACCGAAACTGTCTTTGTTCACCAAATACAACAACAAACCCAGCATTCCGAGTATCATACCTGCTAGACCAAATGCCGTCGTATATAACAATAGTAAGAAACGGCAGACGCGGACAGCATAATTCATTTCACTTATTGGGATAACAAAAGTGGAAATTGCTACAAGGGAGACGACGATGACCATGATGTTTGATGTCAATGCAGCCTCTACTGCTGCAGTTCCTAGTATCAGCCCCCCAACTGTTGTAGCCGTAGCGCTGATACTATTTGGCAACCGCATACTAGCTTCAGTTAGCAGTTCAATAAAGATCAACATGAAAAACACTTCAATAAATGAGGGATACGGAACGCCAATCCTACTCGCTGCCACAGTCAGGGCAAGCTCTGTTCTAAGGACTTCCGGAGTATAGGAAGTAACACCAACATATATAGATGGCAACATAATACATGTAAACAATCCTGCATATCTAAGAAATCGTATTAACGATACTACCCAAAAGGAGTAATACGCATCTTCCATCGAAAGCATAAAATCAAAGAACGTTGTAGGTGCAATAATTGCATGAGGGCTTCCATCTACTAATATAATGACTTTTCCAACCGCCATATTATGTAGTATACGATCTGGGCGCTCAGTCAGAAGACTGGTTGGAAACAAGCTGTATTTTTTATTGTTCAAGTAATACTGTAAGTCTCCGCTTGCCTGAACCAGCTCTACATCCAACGTTAGAATACGCTTTTTTATTTTCTTCAATAGCTGAAGGTTTACTCTTTCCCCATCGTAAATTAATGCAATATTACGATTCGAAGCATCTTCCAATTGCATGGGTTCAATAATCAAGGACGGCTTATGATAACGTTGCCGCATTAGATTAATATTCGTCTCAATACTCTCACTGAGTCCAAGTTGGGGACCATGAATTGTAGGTTCCATAATGGCTTCTTGCACCGCATTGGCCGCTACTATCTTTAACTCAAGTAACGTGATTTGCTTGTCGATCATGACAAAGACATTACCCTTCGTTATTTCTATAAGGACCTCTTCATCCCCTGTTGGCATCTTGGTTTCATAAGGTAATGATTGAATATACTCAGAAAAATTCTGTTCGGCTGACATCTCATAGAAAGGTTTCACCACAATTTCTTGTAGTTGCATCATATCTACTACACTTTTCAAATACAAAAGGTGCACTACTCGACCTCTACTTTTCAAGGTTTTTTTCACTATATCCGCGGTTGGTTCCAGTCGTGTAGCCAAACGTGTAAAGTATGCAGGTGGTTCTATATGACGTGTTGCTTCATCCATATTCATCACTTCTCTCTCAACAAACTAGTTATTTGTTAGTTTGTCCAATCATTGGAAATTTAATCATTAGAGGGATGAATTACTCTTCTTCATTTAAATCTTCAAATAGTGTTTTATGCGATAAAATATAGGTTATGATATATAGAGGACTACATTTTTCAAGCAATGAGAGGAGGAATCGCTATGAACTTAGCAGCAATTGGAGTACCTGGCTTAATTATTATTTTAGTGATTATTTTAATTTTGTTCGGCCCTCGTAAATTACCCGAAATTGGTTCGGCAGTAGGAAAGACGTTGTCTGAATTCAAGAAATCTGCAAAAGACATTATGGATGACGATGATGATGAGCCCAAGAAAATAGAAGTGCAAAAAGTAGAAACGAAAGAACAAGTGAAATAAAAATCTATACAAAAAATCCAATCACGTATGTGATTGGATTTTTACGTATATATATTATGATGAGGTTACACAGATAAACCACGTGAAAAAAATACTCACTGTACTTTAAACACACTCAATTATAATGGTCTTGGTCTTGGACTTGGTCTTCAATCGTACCATATCGGTTACTCTCGTTATGTACAGAATCCACTAACTCCCAAAATTGAGATGTGGCTTTAGAAATTCGTTCATCCTTTGTCTTGATCATGACCGGCTCGACACGAAAATCAAATTGCGTTAATTCATAGATCTTTAACTGATCCATCGGCACAGCATATGCTACCCGTGGAATAATAGAAAACCCTAAACCTTTGCTAACCATCGCAATAACCGTTGTCAGATCTTTGCTCTCCATTACAATATTTGGTGTGGCTTGTACTTCTTGAAAAGCTTTTTGGATGTTTTCATAGTATGAATGACCTTCCATCGCAGCAAGCATAATAAAAGGATGCTCGGCAAGGTCTTGAAATGTAACGTCCTCGGATGAAAATACATCTCCCCAGCTGCGCGGACTCACCACCACATATTCCTGTTCGTTTAAAGCCAATACATCGCAGTGTGCACTATTTTCCAGTCGCAATAATAATGCTACTTCAATTTCTTTATGATCCAGCTTCTTCAGCAATTCTTCGGAATTTCCTTTTTCAATGCTAATTTTGACATCTGGAAATTGTTTACGATATATACTGACATAATGGACGAGTAAATTCAAACAGGCAGACGATACACCAATACGCAATGTTCCTGCACTACCTTTCTCAATTTCTTCGATTTGTCTCTTAACATCCTCCATGCTAAGTAGTATTTTTTTTGCATATTGATACAATATATGCCCTGTTTCTGTCAGCTCCCATTTTTGTCGATAGCGATGAATCAACGTTGTGCCAAGCTCCATCTCCAGTCTTTTCAATTGTTGACTGAGTGGTGGCTGCGCTATGTGCAGAATAAGCGCAGCTTTCGAAATGCTTTCTTGATCTACAATTTCCTTGAAATAATAAAGCTGTTTAATATCCATGATTTTCACTCCGTTATATACTATTTCATATGTCGTCTTTAACTATTATATATTATTTATATCTTTCTTTACATGATAAAATGAATGGTATTAAGTAACGAAAGCAGAGGTTTTTTCAATCGTATGAATATCATTTCCAAACGACTCACCCTATATGTAATAGGGTTATTTTTATTATCTTTAGGTGTTAGTTTCTCTATACAAGCAAACCTTGGAGTTTCCCCCGTATCATCATTAGCTTACGCTATCTCCCTCACCTCAGGATTAACCATTGGTATAACGACCATACTTGCAAATATCTTATTTGTTTTCGTGCAGATTCTTTTGAGTAAAAGACGTATC
Source organism: Sporosarcina sp. P20a (assembly GCF_002743175.1). NCBI lineage: Bacteria > Bacillati > Bacillota > Bacilli > Caryophanales > Caryophanaceae > Sporosarcina > Sporosarcina sp. P20a. Next base: position 104,255 of record NZ_PDYT01000004.1, on the reverse strand, counting down.
GGTATACGTGAATTCCTTGTTCAATTGTCTATCGTTTTTCTATTTGGTGTATTTATGGATTTGACACTAGCCATCGTACAGTTACTTCCTGCCCCTAACACACTAATGGGAAGATATCTATTCTTATTGATCAGTCTATATATTATATCAGCTGGATTGTTGGCCTATTTCTCAGCGAAATTGCCTTTAATGCCTTATGATGCACTAACGTATGTTGTGAGCGATCGTTTTAATATGAAATTTGGCAAGGCGAAAATTTCTAGTGATTTAGTAAACGTCGCAGTTGCGGGTATTGTTTGCTTAGTGTTTATTCAATCACTTGGGGCCATCGGAATCGGTACTATACTGGCCGCTTACTTTATCGGAAAAATTCTCGGAAAGATCATGCCGCGTTTTCAGCCACTACTGCAGAGCTGGGTGTATAAAAGTAAAGATGATGTAATCGTAGAAAGTGAAAAGATAGTTGAACCTGTTCGGCAATAATTTTTATAAAAAAAGGAGATGCTGAATGCCGTAACAATGCGGCCTCAGCATCTCCTTTTCCTACCAATAGAAGTAATTTATTTTGCACTCAAATGTCGTTATGAATACTTACTGTTAGCTCAATAACTCTACATGGCTAATTTAGTTCTTATACAACAATTTAAATGTTTCACAAACTACCGGCATTTCATAATGAAATTCTTGTTTAACTTCCTTTAATTCATTTGCGAAAAACTCTTCATGAACTTCTTGCCAATAAGGTAACGAACGATCTCCTTCACCTTCCCTATATGCATGTTCTTCCGTCACTTCATTAAAAGGCATTATTTCTACTGAAATATTTTCCACGACTGCGACCGCAATTCCATTACCGTCAAGAATGATATTGTGAAGGCCTACCACAGGTAATGGTTCACCCTCTAATTCATAGAGCAAATAGTTAGATGAAGTCGCCGTTTTAGTTCCCTCCACTACCAACTCTGCAAGTTCATCCGCCATTTGTTTCGAATTGCCGAAAGACCAGGCTTCGTAATGTTCAGGCGCATTGGGATGAACATTCTTAAATTCGTTCCATATTCGTTCAATAGACTCGTTACTAATATATTTTTTCCACGCTGTTATTCCACCTTCCAATACAGTAACATCGTAATCTTTACTAGAAAGGATGTTTGCACATTTAGTTGCAGAGTTTCCTGTTGTACATGTAATAATCATTTCTCTATTTTGGGGTAACTGCGGTATCACTTTCTCCACTTCGTCTTCTATTGTAAAAATTTCTGTTTTCGGCACGTTTATATCTTCTACCATGTTAGCTTCGATATGGAATTGATTATATTTATCCTCAGCACGTACATCTACTAGTACGAATGCTTGCTCAGCTTTTATCTTCCTGAATAACTCTTCAGCAGTGATCATTTTAACCATAAATAAATCCATCTCCTTACTATCCCTATGATACTTTTCATTATAGCTTTATCTAACTATTTTTGGATACGTTAAGCTATTTTATATAGTTGAATATATTTTTGAACAATAAAAAGATAGGTATCCTCCAAGAAAATGAATTAGAGAACGTCCTATCTATTAGTAGTATGGATCGTAGTATTGAGATTTATACATCTTTTTATAAAAAAAACTCAGTCAAACGAAGTTGACTGAGGACTTTTATGCATTCACTTGTACCGGATCGTGCCATGGATAGTTATTCGTTAATACTGAAGCCAAGTCTTTACTTTGCTGTTTACGCATTATACGAATTTCTGCGCGTTGCGGTGCAGTTTCATGTAAATATATTTCCTCTTCCGTTTCAGGAATGACACGCGGAACAGTTAGTGGCTTTTTATTTTCGTCCAATGCAACAAATGTTAATAATGATGTGGCTGCAATTTTACAATTACCAGTTGCCAAATCCTCCGCAATAACTTTTACAAAAATCTCCATAGAAGATTTTCCAGTCCAAGTCACATATGACTCAAAGCAGACTGAATCGGAAGGACGGATTGGATACAGAAAGTCTACAGAATCCATAGATGCCGTAACACAATCTGCTCTGCTGTGCCGAGCTGCTGAAATCGATGCAATTTGATCAATATCGCTCATTAAACGTCCGCCAAACAATGTATTATGATTGTTGACATCATTCGGAAATACTCTGCTTGTTCGTACGACTCTTGATTCCCGACACTGCTTTTCTAGTTTCATTGTAAATATGGCCTCCTCCAAGATGTGAACCAAATTACTCTATTAGTAATTTGAAAAATTAAAATATTCCCTTTTTGTATATCAACTAAATATACTCTTCGTTCACATAACTGTCAAGAATGAAATTTGATTCACACCTTTTGACTCACTGCTTAATACTTCCATGTAGTAATGGAATATCTTTTTCCTCCAGTAAATCTACCTCGATCAAGCCTTTCATAATACCATCTTCTGAACAAGATGCCGTGACGAAATCTGCTATTTCTTTTAATTCCGGTATGGCATTGTCCATCGCTATCCCGATACCTACCGTCTCGATCATTTGCATGTCATTTGCACCATCTCCAAATGCATAGCTATTTTCAATTGGGATATTCATATGGTCAAGCATTTTTTGAATACCAATCGCCTTGGATGCCCCTTCAGGCAACATATCCACCGCGTTATCATCCCATCTTATAAAGGAGTAACCCTTGAATAACTCCATATATTTTTCCGTTTCTTTAGGGGGCGAATAAATTTGTACTTGATTCACGTCAGAATGTAAATATACTTCCCAGTCTACAGGAGGATAAGGTATTTTTAAACGAGCGGTCCCCTCTTGTATGAGTGGATGTGCACCGACGTTCGACACAAACGACTCAAATGTGGAGTATGTCAATCCATGCCCATTTTTGTGCGCAAGCTCGGTAAGTTGCTTTATAACTTCTGGCTTCATGGGATTCGAGTAAATTACTTCTCCATCTAAGACCACATGCTGTCCGTTCATGGAAACATAGGAATCAAATGATAATTCTTCTAGCAACCACTTGAACATAAGTGGTGCTCTACCAGTACAAATAACGGTGTATATGCCTTTATCCCGTAATGCTGTCAGAGATTGTTTCGTCGATTCTAAAATCATTTTGTCATGGTCCATTAATGTTCCATCTAAATCAAAGAACACGATCTTTTTATCTTGATTCATTTTCCATACCCCTTTCATTTCTCGATGTCTACCAAGTAGTCTATCAATTTCTGATCACATATGCTGTGAAGTTGCTTAAAATGTCAATATACAAGCACTAAACACAATATACTGCATTTGATATTTTCGTAATGGCAAGTTATTCTTTTTATAGAACATATTTATTTATTAAGAATAGATGGAGGGTTATTTAATGAATTTCAGCGAAGAACGTGTACACGGAGAGAACGTAACCGATTATTTACAATATCCATTTTTTTCGACTCTTGATGAAGAGCGTCAACATAATAAACAACGATTAGCAGGTGCGTTTCGCCTGTTTGCTCGTTTCGGTTTTACAGAAGGTGTAGCAGGTCACGCGACATATCGTGATCCAGAATTAAAAGATCATATGTGGGTTAATCCGTATGGCATACCTTTCGCTAAGATCAAAGCATCCGATCTCGTCTTGGTAAATCCGGACGGTGAAGTGGTTGAGGGGAAATATTCTCTCCATAAATCTGCCCTAGTTATTCACTCTGCTATTCACGAAGCCAGACCCGACGTCATTGCTTCAGTTCACTTGCATCCAGTATACGGAAAAACATGGGCGTCGACAGGTAGACTAATTGATCCGTTAACACAAGATGCTTGTGCATTTTACAATGATCACTCTGTATTGGATGAGTTTTCTGGTGTTGTGTATGAGGAAAATGAAGGGGTAAAAGTTGCAAACGCATTAGCACATAACAAAGCGATATTTCTAAAGAATCATGGCCCATTAACGGTTGGACAAACTGTTGATGCTGCTGCATTTTGGTTTATTACGCTGGAACGTTCTTGCCAAGTTCAATTACTAGCGGAAGCTGCCGGCATTGTAAGTCCGATTCCTCCCGAGCATGCTGCGAGCACCGCTAAACAAGTTGGTAGAGATATTGATGGTTGGGAAAATTTCCAACCGCTATGGGAAAATATTGTGAGCGAAGAACCTGACCTGTTGGATTGATTTCTTTACGTAATAATCTTTTAAAAGCCATAGAGAAAAGAGGTATCATATGTATTCAGACCAATTCATACGTGGAATGCGTTTGAAACGCGATCAAGTTCCATCATTTGAAGACTATCCATTTCATTTGCCTTGTATCAACACGCTGACCGAGTTGGACTTTCATCCGAGTGTGACATTTTTTGTCGGAGAGAATGGTATGGGAAAGTCTACATTACTTGAGGGTATTGCTGTTGCCTCTGGTTTTAATCCAGAAGGCGGTTCACTGAACTTTAACTTCTCTACTTATGATTCCCATTCCGTATTGGATGAATATATTACACTCATCAAAGGCGTTATACGACCGACCGATGGATTCTTTCTGCGTGCTGAAACTTTCTACAATTTAGCAACGACTATTGAAGAGTTGGATAGTGCACCAGGTCCTAGCCCAAGGATTGTAGATGGCTACGGGGGTACTTCATTACATAAACAGTCACATGGCGAATCATTTTGGGCGACTTTCATTCATCGCTTAAGAGGGAATGGCATCTACTTACTGGATGAGCCGGAAGCAGCTTTATCACCAATGCGTCAACTATCTATGTTAAGCAGAGTTCATGATTTAGTTGGTGAAGGGTCACAATTCATAATTGCAACACACTCCCCTCTTCTATTATCCTATCCAGGCGCAAAAATCATAGAATTTTCAGATGAAGGCGCGCAAGAAACGACATTAGAAGAAACAAGTCATTACCAAATCATGAAGCAGTTTTTTGATGATAAGGACCGTATGTTGCATTATTTGCTAAAATAATTATTCATGATGAAAAAGCGATTATTTCCGAGGAAATAATCGCTTTTTGGCTTTACTTAGTTTCTTTTTTCACTTGTTCCCTTGCATCTTTCTTAATTTCTTCTACCTGTTCTTCAGCTTTTTTAGCTGCATCGTTAGCTAATTTTGCTGAACTCTTATCATTATCATCTTTAGGTGTATCTGCATAACTCTTTGTCATTTTCCACACTCCTGTCTGATTAATGTAATTATATTATTCCCCAGAACTATGAAATAAAAACACACATTTAAAATTACTTGTTTTTTCATGATACAATAAGGGTAGAACTTAAGAAAGGTGGACTACTTGTGTCTAAGAAATTGGCTCTATATTTGTCCATGCTTGTTATCGGCTTTACATTTTTATTTTTAGCGATTTTCCTCGATGTACCTGAAAAATTGAAATGGTTATTTTTAGCGATCGCAATCATATTAAATGTTAATTGCGCTGTAGCCGCGATGAGAATTGGCTTAAAAGAGATGAAACCTAATAAAAAATAAATATGTTTGATGCAGAAAGAAGGACTGCCGATGAAGCGTTCTGCTAGTTATCGTATTATACGCATCGTCTGGATTGCGGTCGTGTTTTTTATTCAAGTTACATTATTCCAGAAACGTCATCGAGGTAATTTCACTCCCGCTGTTACTGAAAAATGGAACACGCTGGTTACGAATCAAGCAAAAATCTATAAAAAGACAGCTCTTGAATTAGGTGGATTACTCGTCAAACTAGGGCAGTTCCTTTCTACACGTGCAGATATCATGCCTGCATCATTCATTAAAGAGTTAGAGGGACTTACTGATCAAGTAACAGCGGTCCCTTCTGAAAAGGCACTACAACTACTAGATGATGAATGGGGAAAACCGCATAGTGAGTACTTAACAGATATTACATCGAAGCCTGTCGCATCCGCATCAATTGGCGAAGTATACAAGGCAGTACTACATAACGGATCAGAAGTTGCTATAAAAATTCAGCGTCCAGATATCGAACGAATTTTGCACGCGGATTTTAAAGCAATACGAATTGTGATCTGGCTTGCGAAAAAGTGGTCATCATTAAGTAAACAGATTGATTTACATTTACTTTATAAAGAAATGACAGATGTAATTGGAGCGGAATTGAACTTTGTCGAAGAGATGAGAAACGGACGGGGTTTTGCCGAACGCTTCCCTAATATGATAGGTGTAAAGTTCCCCGTCTATTATGATGAATATACGACTCGAAAAGTGCTTGTAATGGAATGGATTGAAGGTTCTAAAATAACCGACCTTGCGTTTCTTGACAAGCATCATATCGATCGCAAAGATTTATCTAATCGGCTCTTTCGTTTGTTTTTAGAACAAATCCTTGAAGGTGGTCAGTTCCACGCTGATCCTCATGGCGGCAATATTCTCATACGCTCAGACGGTACGCTCGTGTTAATTGATTTCGGTATGGTAATAAATATTACAAAAGAAGATGCGGACGCGATGTTTGTCGTTACAGAAGGTGTGATTTTAAAACAATACGATCGTGTTATCGATGGTCTCGAAACTTTGAACTTTTTACTACCTAATGCAAACCGTAAAGTATTGGCAAACGCAATTGAGAAAGTTGTTAAAGCGTACGAAACAAATGATTTATATGATATGAATAGTATGGTTGTAGAAAACCTTTTACAAGATCTGCAAGTCATTGTCCGAACACAACCAGTGCAAATGCCTGCAGAATTTGCATTTTTAGGTCGTGCAGTCTCTGTTTTTGTCGGTGTACTGTATATACTAGATCCTGAAATAGATCTACTCGCTATTACCCGCCCCCGTTTAGTTGTATGGGCCAAGAAAAAGAGTAAAGATAAGAATCCCTTCACGAATAAGAAAGAGTTCCAACACACCATATTAAACGGCATTGGACAAATTCATAGTTTTGGGCCAAAAGTCTCCTCATTCTTGGATCAACCTGCATTGATTCATATGTATCTAAAACAACGAGATATAGATCAACGTACATTTCAAGTGAAGATGCAAAACCGTCTATTCGCCGGAGTCATCGCGGTTGGATCTTTCGCAACACTTGCTTATAGCTTGATAGATTCCTATACCGAACTAGCAATTGGATCAGGTAGTATACTGCTTATTTCATTTTGGAGATATCGTCGCTTAGGAAAATAAAAAAACAGAGGCTCGGTAGCCTCTGTTTTTTTATTTATGTAATGATCCGCTGTTGGATGTAACTTTTTAGCCCTTCGACCGAGTATACATCTCGCTTTGGAATAATATATGCACTCACCGTACTCGTGTATATATAGAAGTAATCCGCATCTTCTATTAACTGTTTCACGCCAGCCCATTGTACCTTTGTTTCACCAACTGCAGTCTGATCTGCTATGCCCGTCTTATTCATCTTCATAGAATGTTCCCCAACAAGACCTTCATTCTTACCGCCTCTAAGCATCTTGCTCACTTGTCGTGTAATATGAAAGTAAAAATATTTAGGATAAAAAATCACCCATAAAATAGCTGTTAATCCAAACGTAGCGAACAACGGACCTTTCGCCATATCAGTAAAAATAGATAAAAAGTATGCAAACAGTAAAAATATTAGCGGCGATATGTACCGCTGCCATTGCAATGAATTTTTACCGACTTTAGAATTTTTCACATGATATAAATTAAAAGCTACCACATCTTGTTCCGTTAATTCATAGTGGATTTCCATTTAGTCCTCCTACTAGGTGTGCTGTGTCATTTAACAGCAAGCAACTTTTCTTTTCTATATTAATTATAGTCAATGAAGCGTTATCAATCTTTATTGTATATTTATCATCTTCCATCAGAGCCACAATGATACGTTTAATAAAACTACCATGACTTACGACGAGCAGACGTTGATTGGGATTCTTCTGGACCTGTTCATTCACAAATTCAAGGCCTCGCGCTACAACATTTTCTGCCGTCTCAAACTGTAAATCTAGTTCCCTCCACAGAGGGCCCCACTTCTGTTGGCGATCTAGTTCCGTCGTTCCTTCAATCAATCCGCCACTCCGCTCGCGCAGGCGTTCGTCTTCAATGACTTTAACCCCTGACTGCGCGGCAATTAAATCTGCTGTCTGTCTAGCACGTGTCAAAGGGCTAGTGAAAATGACGTCCCATTCCTGATCCGCCAAGCGCAATGCCAGCTTCTTTGCAGTCTCTACCCCCTCTTCGTCCAAAGGAATATTCGAACTCCCTTGTGCACGCCCTTCTTTATTCCAGGCAGTCACCCCATGCCGGACAAAACCAATAATGGTCAATTCAATTCCTCCTAGATATTAGGTCTGAAAGATGGCGTTCGTTTAATCCATAGATAATTTAACACTACGCCAAGTAATAATACAAATGCTCCGAAATAAAACGGATAATCCACGTCGACATCAAATAAGGCACCACCGATGATTGGACCGAATACATTTCCAATACTCGTGAACATCGAGTTCATGCCACCGACAAAACCTTGTTCATTTCCCGCGATTTTCGACAAATAGGAAGTTGCTGCCGGTCGTATCAAATCAAACCCTACGAAGATAATCATAGTAACAGCCAGTACGGAAAAATAACTTTGCACGAACGTTGTCAGAAAAACTAAAATGGACGAAAAGACTAAACAGAAAAAGATTAGACGTTTCTCCCCTATCGTTCTCGCAAGCTTGTCGAATAACACTACTTGCGCAACTGCTCCGAGCAAGCCGCCTCCTGTAATGATGATCGCAATATCTTTCGGCGTGAATCCAAACTTATGATCGACGAACAAACTGAAAATCGATTCAAATGAAGCGAGGCCAAAAGATAAAATCAATATAATAATAAAGACGATAAAATAATGACGTGCAAAAATCCGCTTCAATCCAGGTTTAGTTGTATCCTCCGCTACCGCTTCTTGATAACGTTCCGGTTCACGCAATGCAATAAAGGAAAAGATCGCCGCAAACAAAGCCAGTCCTCCTGCAAAGAAGAAAGGAACCCGAGTACCGTATGTTGCTAAAAATCCGCCAACCCCTGGACCTAATATAAATCCTGTAGATATGGCAGCAGACATAAAACCTAATGCCTTAGATCGAGTTTCCATCGTTGTAATATCTGCAATAAAGGCAGTAACAGCTGGCATAATGAAAGCCGCACTAATCCCACCTAAAATCCGGGATGCAAATAGTACGGGCAACGTTTGTCCAATCCCAAATAAAAATTCGGAAGAACTAAAAATGATTAATCCAACGACAATCATCTTTTTTCGACCAAATGTATCTACCCATCTTCCAGAAAATGGTGAAACAAACAACTGGGCCATCGCAAATGTTGCGACCATATAGCCAACTACTGTCCCCGATATATGTAATTCGTTCATTAATCTTGGCATGACAGGTATAACTAATCCAATTCCTAAAAATGCAATTAGTAAATTGGTAAGTAGCAAACCTAACGTGATAGTTTCCTTTTTCATCTACTCTCTCCTACGCTCATTCTAAGTTGATATTGGAATATCATAGCAACCACAGTATAAAGTTACAAGAAGAACTAATTCAGCATTTACTTATTTTACCATTTTAGTCTCATGAACTTTTCAATGAGTTGTTGCCGTGCATTTTCATGTAATGGCCAGTCTATAATTTCAGTCACGATTTGATCACGTGTGCCAAATCCTTTGACGAATCCATTTAATCTCGCTGCAAATGTCGAATGGATCAGTGACTCTTCAGAAGGATACAGGGAATGTAACTTCTCCAAGACATTCGGATAACGCTTCAAATAATATTTCTGATGGCGGTCTTCAGCTAGTGTAAAATGACTTACTGGTGTAATTTCGGTTTCAATTGGTTCACCAAGCTCTTTCTCCATTTCACCCTTTACTAAATCTATTATCTGTTTTTGTTGCTGGTTGTGATAACGCAACGACGAGACATATTGTTGCCCTCTATATTGATCACGATTTGGATAGTGGTTACGCCAAAAATGTAGAAGTATTTCTTCATAAGATATATTTGTCGGATCATAATCGATTTCGACAGTTTCAGTATGATCTTCCATCGTCTTGTATGTTGGTGTTGCCGTTGTCCCACCTGTGTAACCTACGCGTGTTCTTATGACGCCTTGCAAGCTACCAAAGCGTGCTTCCGGTCCCCAAAAACATCCCATTCCAAATGTTGCGGTTTCCAACTCTCTGTTCTTCGTTAACTCATTATCAATTTCAGTAGTAGTTAGCATGATGATCCGCCCCTTTATGTTAATTGTACTATAACCAAAATATAATGATAAAAAACAGAGTCCATTTTAAAAAGGACTCTGCACGAAACGTTTCATGACTTTTCACACTTTTCCCACTCATCTTCTAACATTCCATATACGATTAAATCGTGATAATGATCATATAAAAACTCTCCATCACGAATGACTCCCTCTTTCTTAAATCCTAATCGTTCAGGAATTGCCTGACTTCTTATATTCCCCGTAGCGCACCGAATTTCTACGCGGTGGAGATCATATTCGTCAAATGCATAGTCAACCAACGAGGATACTACCGCAGTCATAATTCCTTTCCCCTGATAATCTTGAGCAAGCCAATAGCCAATACTCGTTTGCCTATTTGTATAGTTTACTGTATGGAATCCTGCAAAACCTGCCAGATGCCCTTTATACATAATACCCGCCTGGAATCCATCTTCATCAGCGAATTGTTGCAACCAAGCATGAATGATTGGACCATACTGATCCGCTTCCGTCATAGAATCAACCCACGGTAACCACTCGCGTAAGTGTTCCCTTGATCCATCCACAACAGCGAATAATTCTTCTGCATCTTTCTGTCCCACTAGTTTTAATGAAATATCCTCTGTTACTTGATGTACAAACATAGCATAGCTCCTTTAATTGAAGTTATTTTTAGTGCCTAGTCTATTTGCTTTATTCATCACGAATATCTAATCCCAACATGGAAGCGAATTGAATTGCTTGTAATGAAGATACGACACAACCATCCAATTCTTTTATAGATACTGTCATACTCTCAAATTCTGAAGTTTTGATCTCCACTCCTTTTAGAGGTGTCTCGTCAAAACTGGCAGAATCCAAATTGCACTTTATGAAATACGTATGTTTCAGTTTACAATCGAAGAAATCTGCATCTCTCACTTGGCAGTTCTCGAAACACACTCTTTCCCATCTTGCATGGACAAATGCAGAAAGGTTGCAAATACACTCCTCAAATAACACATCCGTGAATCGGGCATTTGTGAAATTGACACCGAGCATTTTACAATTATGAAAACTCACTCGGTGAATACTTATACCCGTCAAGTCTGCATTGGAAAAATCACAGTTTTCAAATCGAACATCTGTAGCAAATAGCTCTGGTAGAAAAGCACCTTGAAAACTGGAATTCTTAATGAGCATGCTTGTTAATTGTGCACGTTCTATTGTTTGCCCATCTATTCGTGAATCAATAATACTTGCATTTTGTAGGAATGGATCCTCCTCGTGTAGTAAGTCTTGTAACTGTACCGTCGTTAAACGGTTGGGTATTTTAGGTTGATTTATTTTCATTTTCAAACTCCTATTCTTCAAGCTTTTTCAAAAGATTTATTGTCTAACGAGTGGTACTATAATTAAAAGGGGTGACCATTATGGAAATTAATGATCAAGCACGTAAAGAGCTTTTAGCACAAGTAGAATACCTAACAGATGAAGTGATTAATAGACAACCGGCTGAAGACAGATGGTCCATTAAACAAATTTTACAGCATCTTTACTTAATGGAAGGTAGCGTTACAAAAACCATTCAGATTAAGCTTTCTTCCGAAGACCAAAACATTACGATAGATAAGCCAATTCAACTTACTGTTGATCGTTCTAATAAAGTAGATGCACCCCATTTTGTGACACCGACTTTAGATTATTCTACTCTCCATGACTTGAAAAGCAAGCTCACAGCTACTCACTCGACTTTACACGATGTAGCTGAAAACGCAACGGAAGATCAATTAGCAGTGAAGTCTTATCCCCACCCTATTTTTGGCGAAATGAGTCTTACACAGTGGATTCCCTTTGTCGGCTATCATGAACTGCGCCATATTGAACAAATAAAAGAAGTAAAACAACAACTCGGTATGTGATAAAGACCTCTACCATAACTTTTCGTTATGGTAGAGGTCTTTTCTCTATCGCTGAATATGGAAAATGGCTTGCTGAATACTTGAGAAGGTTTTTAATACTTGTTGAGTATCTTTAGCTGCTGCTAATTTATGTGCAAGATCTGGTGTAATGCCAGTAATATAAAGCTGACAACCCATAAGCTTCAGTACTTGCTGTATCTCTAGCAATCGATCAATAGAAGTTCCTTGTTGCCAATATAAACCTGTTATATCAATCATCACATGATCTACTTCATTTGAGTGAACGTAGTCACTCAGTTTCGTAATCAATAGATTAAATCGTTCTTCCGTCATTTGACCAATTAATGAAACAGCCGCCAGATTATCATAAATTCTCATGATGGGTAACATTAGTTGTTCTATTTCATGATCTTTCGTATGCAGCTCTTCTATTTGTCTGTATTGTACCGACACATCAGTTTGCGTACCAATACAATATGGCACATTATCAATTATAATTGGACGAAGATTAAGTCTATTCCAAAATAGTGTGCCGTCTTTTTTATAATTTTTCAATACGATCGTCAAAGGTACTCTTTCTGAAACAGCTCTTCTGATCTTCGATACCGTAGTTGGGTCTGTATCTTTACCTTGAAGAAATCTACAGTTACGCCCAAGTGTTTCTTCTTGGGTATACCCTGTCATCGTTTCGAATGTTTTGTTAGCAAAAATTATCGGATTATCTTCCTGTGAAGCATCTGTTACTAAAGCTCCTACTCTACTTCCATTAATAATCGCTTCCATCAATTGTCTTTGGACTGCCTCCGTTAATTTCTTTATTACAATCACACCCCATCAATTCAAATGGCATCTATTATTTCAATAGTAGCACAATACGCGATGAAACATACAAACCATCTGGACAACTACTGGATTTAATTTGATAGAAAAAAATCCCCCTGACACCTACATAGTCAGAGGGATAACATCTTATACCCGTGTAGCTTGCATCTCGGCGAGTTCTTTCTCTGAACATAATACAAAATGTTCAGGAGCAACTTCACGAAATTCTACTTTTTCGTCCGGTCCATATTGATGATCTTTTGGATTATATGGATGGCGTACACGTGAACGTTCATAAATTGGATCGGGTAGTGGAATCGCTGACAGCAAGGATTTTGTATAAGCGTGCATTGGATTTCGGTATAATTCATCCGCTGGAGCCATTTCCACCAGTTTACCGAAGTACATCACGCCAATACGATCGGAAATGTATTTAACCATCGATAAGTCATGAGCGATGAATAAATACGTCAGTCCTTTTTCTTCCTGTAGTTCTTTCAACAAGTTGACGACTTGTGCTTGAATAGAAACGTCCAGCGCAGAGATCGGTTCATCTGCAATGATGAACTCAGGATCTACAGCTAATGCACGTGCAATTCCGATACGCTGACGCTGACCACCTGAGAACTCATGCGGATAACGCTCAGCATGTTCACGGTTTAAACCAACAGTCTCAAGCAAATCAATTACTCGTTGCTTACGCTCCGTTTTGCCTTTTACTAGACCATGTATATCTAATCCTTCTGCAATAATATCCAAGACTTTCATCCGTGGATTCAATGAAGCATAAGGATCTTGGAAAATCATTTGCATCTTTCTATTCAATGCATGATTTTCCTTTTTGCTTTTCGGTGCGTGGACATCTACACCATTATAAAGAACTTGACCCGCTGTCGCATCATATAATCGGATCATTGTACGCCCAGTCGTGGATTTACCACAACCTGACTCCCCTACTAAACCGAATGTCTCTCCACGTTTAATAGTGAAGCTAATATCATCAATCGCACGGACTTCAGTAGATTTCCCTGCATTAAAATATTGTTTCAAGTTACGTACTTCAATTAAATTGTCTGACATCACACAGTACCTCCCGTCTGATCAACATAGTACCGGCTACCTTTAAATGTTTTCATACGTTCAATAATTAGGGCAGGCGGTTCAACCTGTGGTGCCTGCGAGTGCAACAACCATGTCGCTGCGTAATGTGTATCGCTCACTTTGAAGAAAGGAGGCTGACGCTCCATATCGATTTTCATTGCATATTCACTACGCAAAGCGAACGCATCCCCTTTTGGAGGATTTAATAAATCAGGAGGTGTGCCTGGAATTGCATACAGCTTTTGATCTTCTAAATCCATAGATGGCATTGAACTTAGTAGTCCCCATGTATAAGGATGTTGTGGATTATAGAAGATCTCATCCACTGTACCAATTTCGACAATTCGACCACCATACATAACAGCTACCCGATCGGCTACGTTTGCTACTACTCCAAGGTCATGCGTGATAAATATGATAGACGTATCGGTCTTTTTCTGGATGTCTTTCATCAGCTCAAGAATCTGCGCTTGAATTGTTACGTCTAGGGCTGTTGTCGGCTCATCTGCAATCAATATTTTCGGATTACATGCAAGCGCAATCGCAATTACGATTCGCTGACGCTGTCCACCAGAAAATTGGTGAGGGTACATCTTGTAACGATTTTCCGCATTCGGTATACCTACCAGATTTAAGAGTTCAATTGTCTGCTTGCGTGCCTCCGACTTGTTCAGCTTTTGGTGCTTCAAGATCGGCTCCATGATTTGTCTTCCAATCGTCATAGTCGGATTCAGAGAAGTCATCGGATCCTGGAAAATCATTGAAATATCTTTCCCGCGGATCTTTTGCATATTTTTTTCAGGAATTTTCGTTAGATCTTTTCCCTCAAATAGAATTTCACCGTTTTTATATTCAGCACTTGATTCAGGAAGGAGTCGCATAATAGATTTCGTCGTTACGGATTTACCTGATCCCGACTCACCTACGATAGCGAGTGTCTCTCCTTTGTGTAAATCAAAATTCACGCCACGGATTGCTTTCACTTCACCTGCAAATGTGTGGAAGGAAAGCTCGAGGTCTTTTACTTCTAATATTTTTGTCAACTTGCTCTCCTCCTCTTAATCTTTCATTTTAGGATCTAGTGCATCGCGAAGCCCGTCACCTATCAAGTTAAATGCAATCATAAGAACACTGATGACAATGGCCGGGAACAATAGTACGTATGGCTGATTCTCCATCACTTTGTATCCGTCATTAATCAATGTACCTAATGAAGCAGCTGGTGGCTGGAGTCCGATTCCGATAAAGCTTAAGAACGCTTCAAAGAAAATCGCATTTGGAATCGTAAACATCGTATTAATGATGATAATCCCAAGCATGTTCGGCAGTAAATGTCTCGTAATGATCTTTCCATCCTTGGCGCCTAGCGTTCGTGAAGCCAATACGAATTCCTGTGATTTATATTTCAACGTCTGAGCACGTACAATACGCGACATCCCTATCCAACCAGTTATGGTAATCGCGACAATGATGGCGGTTATTCCAGGGTCCATAATCATGATCATCAGAATAACGACAATCAATGTAGGAATACCGATCAAGATCTCAACAATCCGTTGCATAATATCGTCTGTCCGGCCACCAAAGTATCCGGAGATTCCTCCATATGCAACACCAATAACCATATCAATGGCTGCGGCTACAAATGCGATAAATAAAGATACACGTGTTCCTTCCCATAGTCGTGTAAATAAGTCACGACCGAGACCATCCGTACCGAACCAATAGTATTCATCCACTTTTTTCATTTCGTATAAATTGACTGTCTTCCCTGCCAGCTTACCATCCCCATCAAAAAATCCTGTAGCTTCAATTCCTGGTATTTTTGGCGGTAAGTTTGCATGCCGTAAGTTTTGCGTGTCACCCGCATGTCCATTTAAATGTGGACCTATGAGTGCCATGAGTATAACCAATAAAAGAACGACCATGCTGACAATGGCTGCTTTATTTTTGCGGAGACCCAACCATGCATCTTGCCAGAAACTCAAACTCGGTTTCTCTATACGTTCGGAATGATGCGCGTCGATTGTCACTCGTTCAAAATCTTCTTGCGTTAATTTTTCTAGTTCATTTTCATTGCGCATTATCCCTTACCTCCAGACACGCGGATACGCGGATCGATAACCCCGTATAAAATATCCACAATAAAAATAACTACAATAAGGAAAGCCGAGAACATTAATGTCGTACCCATGATCGTGGCATGATCATTCGTCATGATAGACGATACGAATTGCTCACCAATTCCTGGAATAGCAAAAATTTGTTCTACAACAAGTGAACCCGTTACCAAACCAGCTGCAAGTGGTCCGAGAACTGTGATTAAAGGTATCAATGCGTTTCGGAATGCGTGTTTGAAAGCAATTTCAAAACCATTGGCACCTTTCGCTTTAGCCAAAACAATATAATCTGAATTCAATACTTCTATCATCTCAGTCCGTATAAAGCGTGCGGATAGGGCAAGTGGCCCCATAGCGAGTGCAAGCGATGGCAGGACACTAGATTTCCAGCCGTCATTCCACAAGCCGACTGGTAATAGATGCCACTCTGAAGCAATCCAATATTGCAACAATGATGCAAATACAAAGGACGGAATGGAAATACCGAGTATCGCTAAAAAGGTGCTTCCGTAATCCCAGAATGTATTATGCTTCAATGCGGCAAGCATACCTAGTAGGATTCCGACAATAGTCCCGAAGACCATCGCTTGCGCTCCCAAGATTAAAGAAGGTTTTAATCTAGTAGCCAATAAATCGTTGACACTTTTGCCCTTAAATACGAAAGATGTTCCCAAATCACCTTTTGCCAAGTTTTTCATATAGATAGCATATTGCACAGGCTTAGGCTTATCAATTCCATACTTCTTTTCAACAATCGCTTTTTGTGTATCATTCAATTTGTTGTAAGAAGCGATCGGTGAACCTGGCAAAGTTTGCATCAGGAAAAAAGAGGCAGTTGCAATTAAAAACAGCGTTATGAACATATATACTATGCGTTTTCCAATATACTTAACCACGGTACGTTACACCTCCAAAAGAGTTTCTAACTAGTTATGCAAGTAACCACTTGACATTTTTCGACAATAAATTAAATATTGCAACTATTTACTGTTACTAAAAAGAGAGTATATGGATATCTACCCCCATATACTCTCCCCTATTAAACTTAAATCCTTACTTCATTTCAATTATTTACCTGAAATGTATGCCCACTTATAGCTATAATCTGCTCCAAATGGATGATCTACTAAGCCTTTAAAGTGAGGCTTATGCAAGAAGATCAAACCACGTTGATAAATTGGTGCAATTGCAGCGTCTTCATCAAGTAGAATTTTCTCAGCTTTTGCGAATGCTTCATAACGCTCTTCTGGCTTAAGAGCTAGTTCTCCTTTTGAATCTTCAATCAATTTATCGTACTCAGGATTAGAGTAAGACATTAAGTTGTTCGTACCATCTGTTACAAATAGATCCAAGAATGAAATCGGATCTTGGAAGTCTGGTCCCCAACCTGATACTTGAATATCATAGTCTTGGTTGCCATCCAAGTCCAAACGTACAGAGAATGGTACTTCTTTCAACGAAATTTTAAGTCCTTCTAGGTTACCTTCTAATTGAGACTTGAAGTACTCGTCCATTTTCTTAGAAAGCTCTGTGTCTCCACCTAGAATTTCAAGATCAAGAGATTCAACACCTAGTTCTTCAAGACCTTTTTTCCAGTGATCTTGTGCTTCTTCCACATTGTACTCTAAGTGATTGCCGCTTAACTCATGGAAATCTTTTTCGTTTTCATCAAATGCAAAGTTTGTTGGTACTAAGAAGTTTGCAGCTAATGAACCGTTGGCAAGTACTACATCTACCATGTCTTCCTTTTCGAAAGCTTTAGCAATGGCTTTACGGATGTTCTCATTAGCAAGTGGTGTTTCTTTACCATCACGCTCTTGGTTAAACTTAAAATAGAATACAGATGTTTCTGGTTGAACAACAGCTTCTTCATCATCGCGATATTGCATAGCTAGGTCACCGGAAACTCCAGCGCGATCTAACTTACCATCTTGATATAGTTTAATTGCTGTTGCAGAATCTTTAACGACGTTTACATTAATTTCAGTAAGCTTAACGTTTTCTGCGTCCCAATAATTTTCGTTCTTAACGTAAGTCCAGCTATCGCCAGTTCCATCCCATTTAGTTAAAACGAATGGTCCGTTTGAAAGAAGGTTATCAGAGTTTGTTGCAAATGCATCCGCCTTAGAAGCTACGAACTCTTCTTTAAGTGGATAGAAAGTTCCGAATGACATAAGTGATAAGAAATAAGGTACTGGACGCTCAAGTGTTACTTCAAACGTTTTTTCATCTACAGCTTTAACTCCTAGCTCAGATACTTCCATTTTTTCTTCAGAGATTGCTGTCGCGTTTTTCACTACGCCAGACATCATGAATGGTCCGTAAGGTGAACCAGTTGCTGGATCAATTGCACGCTGCCAAGCATAAACGAAATCGTCAGCTGTAACAGGTGTTTCATCAGCCCACATTGCATCGCGAAGTTTGAATGTATAAGTCAATCCATCTTCACTAACTTCTGCTTCTTCAGCAGCCATTGCAGGTTCTGCAATATTTTCTTGGTTTAAACGATATAAACCCTCATTAATGTTGTTTAATACGTTGAAGCCTACCTGATCTTCTACGATTGACGAGTCGACAGATGGGATAGCAGCAGATTCAGCTAAGTATAATACTTGCTCAGCATCTGGCTCTCCTTCTTCGTCTTTGGCATGCTGTTTTTCTTCTGGTTCTTCAGTTGCCGCATCTTTATCTTTATCGTCCCCGTCTGCTGCTGGCTTGTCTTCATCTTTCGAACCGCCACATGCAGCTAAGAACATACTTAGCACTAATGTTAGTGCCATCAATAAAAGCCACTTATTACTCTTCAAATTGTTGACCTCCCCTTTGGTATTTTTGAAGTACTAGCTTGTTCATTATACAAGAAAAACTTATAGATGTAAACGCTAACATTGATATTATCTTAATTTTAAACTATTGTCGAAGATTCTACACATTCTGACTCCTATCTTGTATGATAGACAGTAGTTACAAACTTTATAAATGAAAAGAAGGATTCCTATGAAACGTAATATTATTGTATTTCTCATATCTCAATTAGTAATTGTTATTTCTGTCTATTCAGTATACGGTAAAATCTCACTACTCGGCTATATTAATGCTTCCTTTTTCGTTAGTGGATTCCTGTTATTCATTGGTGGGGTTGTGTTTGTTGTCCGTACTGGCTCCTTTGACTTCTTCATGAAGAGCTCACGTAAAGTGTTTGCTAGAAAGGGTCAAAGGGAGGTAATCGAATCTATGCGTGCTCCATCCGAAGTTATATCTGCGAGTCCTGCTTGGTTTTTCATCGCAGGTATACCCACCTTCATTCTAATGATTGTAGCGCTAGGTTTATACTATCTATAAAAAAATCTCGGCACTTCCTAAAAAGGAAATGCCGAGATTTTTAATTTACTGATATATTTTTTCAGAGAATGTTGAGTCTTTCCCTCTTACCTCTTTGAAAAATCGTAATTATTTACGATCTTCTACCTCGAGCTTACTACCATCATTGAATTTGATTTCTACTTCGAATTTTTCATAATCCGCTTGAAGGTTAAAAGCTTTTAGTATGCTATCAATTGTTTCTTGTTGTGAGCTGTCTTTTGTCACATCTAGATTTTTAACTTTTGAATAGACATCATCAAATGCTTCCTGACCTTTCAAATAGATTTCATTTAGCTCATCTTCTACTTTTGCTTTAATGGGTTCATTTTCATCTTGTTCAATTTCCGCTTCATACTCTTTGTCTTTCCCGTATGAAACGTCTAATTCGATTTCTTTAAATGAAAGCTTGTCCATTTCGGCTTGCATATCTCCCGTCGCCGAGTTAGCAGAGGAATCTGTTGTAGCATCTGGTACAGCTTCACCTGCGTTTTGATTCGTATCATCAGTAGCCGGCTCTAACGGCTGCTCCACCGGTGGATTCGTTTCAGTAGAATTTTCTTTTTGATCATCCGTTGCATTCGTTCCACACCCTGCCAATGCAAGCGCCATGACTGATACTCCTGTTATTATTAGTCTTTTCATAAAAATGTTCCTCCTAAAAAGTCGTATTACTTTTATTGTTACCCTTTTTGCTACTTTCTAATCGGTTAGTTTTATTTAATGAAGGGTATGTTGGTTAGTAAAGGAGTGTTTTCAAATGAATAATCAGAATCCCTTAACTGCTAAAGAAGCAATTGACTCCATTGAATCTGCGGTACATACGGAAAGTACTTTACGCCGTGCGCACGCGACTGGTGTCGCATTTGATGCGACTTTCCAACCAACCGGGGCAGCTGTACCTTTGACAACAGCTGCTCATCTACAGCAAACGGAAGTTTCTGCTGTTGTCCGATTTTCTCACAGTTCTACGAGTTCAAACCCAAATGAGCGATTGAATCCAGTTAAAGGTATGGCCGTGCGTTTCCAAATAGCTGATGATACATTTACCAATCTGACTATGGTCAATGTACCGATCTTCATCAGTAAAACTCCTGAAGCCTTTATTCGTTTAATACAAACATTTGATTCAAGCAGTACAATGTCACAACGAATAGATGCACTGATCCATGATACAGAGCACAAAGCATTCGCCTCTATTTTAAAAGAACTAAAACCATTTCGTAATTTCGAGTCACTTCATTACTATTCTATCCATGCGTACTTTTTGAAGAACGATGATTTAGAGAGACAAGCTGTTCGATTTAAATGGCAACCCCTGCCCCAAAATGACTTTGATACTGCCAGCAACTCTATGGAAAATGAACTCATTCAAAAAGTTGAGCAAGGACATCCTGTACGTTTTCGATTACTTATGCAATTAGCTGAACAAGGCGATGCCACGAATGATCCCACTATAGCCTGGCCTGATGACCGAAAGAAAATTGAAGCAGGAATTCTTACACTGAACTCTCTTCGTGCAGATAACGCAGAATCCTTCGTCTTTGATCCAACAGTTACTATAGAAGGAATAGAATGCAGTGATGATCCGGTATTACTATTCCGCTCCGCTGCCTACGCTGAATCCGCTAAGCGACGAGGGGCTATTGAGGGAAGAATGAATCTCTAGATTTATATAGTGCAAACGATTACTAGAACCCATACCTTTTACTATTTTCACTAAATAAATTACATTATAAGGAATGGCTTGTTTTATATATTGTGGACAAGAAAGTCTATAATCATTTAGAATCTCTAGTTCTTTCTCTGGTACTATTACAAAGCCACGCTAAACTTGATTTTTTCATTATGTTTTTGTTAAACTAAAAACGTGTCAATTCAATGGACGAACCAAATTCACCATCCGATATGAATAAGAACGTGCTGGCAAGGCTAGCAGAAGGGGTTGACTACTTACTATAAGGAGCTGATGTGTATGACAAAGGAAGAAGAAAAAGTACTGGATATTATGGAAGATGATGAAACTGAAAAGGATTACTCTTTAGATCGTGTACCTCTAGAAGACCGTACTAAAAGTTGGCTGAGCATTACGAACATCACGTTCGGAATCGCAACTGCCATCTTTTATTTTCAAATGGGTAGTGTCATGGCTTTGCAATTCGGTGCACCAAACGCTATCGCGTCGGCTATTTACGCTATCATAGTAGCTGGTTTGCTTGGTACCGTAATTGCGTATTTATCCGCTAAATCCGGCATGAACGTTAACCTTTTATCACGGGGTGGCGGATTTGGCTATATCGGCTCCTCGCTAACCTCATTAATTTACGCTTCGAACTTCATTATGTATTGTGCGTTTGAAGGGTTAATTCTCGTATCAGCTGTACACTATTTCACGCCTGACTTTCCTAAGTGGATTTTGATTGTTATTTTCGGAACGCTTGTTATTCCACTTAACTGGTTCGGAATCGAGCAGCTGGACAAGCTTCAAAAATGGTCCATGCCAGTATTTATGGTGTTCCTAGTTGCAGCCATTGTTGTATCGTTCATCAAGCCGGCTGTTTATACAGGATCTGTGTTCTCCTATATGCCCGAAGGTGTTCAGTTCGGGGGTACTGCATTATTGTTCTGTATCGGGATGCACAATGGAATTATGGGGCTGACCGCCTTACTCGCTTCAGATTACGCTCGTTTCTTAAAACCATCTGATCGAAAGTTTGGTTCTATTGCAATCGGCTTCATTCCGCAGATTTTTTGTTACGGTGTAATGGGTGGACTTGGTATTTGGTTCGGTGTACGATTCTTGGAGAAAGATCCAGGCGTATATATCGTGTTATTACTGGGCATCGGTGGTGCACTGTTTACGATGCTGACACAGTTGCGAATTAACGTAACCAATATCTATAGTAGTTCCCTATCGCTATCGAATTTCTTCGAGAATGTATTCCGTTTCACTCCTGGGCGCAGATTCTGGGTAGTAATCTCGGCTGTAAGTGCTATCTTATTGATGCTCGGTGGAATCGTGGATCATCTAGATACAGTCATGACATTCCAAGGTGTGTTTCTATTTTCATGGGCTGCTATTCTTGTGACGGATGCACTGGTTGTCAAGAAGTGGCTGAAGATAGGTCCGACTTATTATGTTTCAAGACAGGAATATTTGTATAAATGGAATCCTGTCGGTGTCGCTTCGTTACTAATAGCAAGTACATTTGGAGCGATTGCAGCTTCTGGTTATCTTGGTATATTCCTACAATCCACAGCCGCATTTATCGCTGCCATATTGGCTTCAATACTGACAGTAGTAATCGCTATGTATACGAAAGGTAAATACTATTTAGTACGCGAACCAAATGATATTACAGCAGATGATAAATTAGGTTAATAATGAGCTACTTAAAAACTGAACTTCTAATTAGAAGTTCAGTTTTTGATGTTAGGATGACGAAACAACCTAACAGTTTGGCACAAAACAAAACGAATTATGCCAGCTCTACTGGAAAACGAACGCATGTAGTAATAGAAACCAGTATATCTTAAGAAGGAAATTATCCGAATTTTTTCGGTAAGAATAGTGCATACATGGAGATACAGAAAATAGAAGTCAGGCGATCATTTAATCATTCCGAAGAATTCCGTGGAATTTCTGTCCATTCATTAGGGAGTTAAATGCAACGTAAATAATAGAATATGTATGAAGAAAAGCCGTCCCATTATAAAATGAAACGGCTTTTGTATAACGGCATGAATGCTTCAAATTCAAGCTTTGTCATCTTGTTGATAGAATACAGGTGGCACAGATCCAAACACTCTACGGTGATACAGCATTGGCTCTTTGTCTTTCTCAACTTGGAGATCAACTACTTCACCAATAATGATGGTGTGGTCTCCGGCTTCAATCGTTTGGAACGTCTTACACTCAAACACACCGAATGCATCTTCAATAATAGGCAAGCCATTATCCGACATTTCCCATTCGCATGTAGAAAAACGATCTTCTACACGGCTCGCAAATGTACTACAAAGCTCTTTTTGATCTCCTGCAAGTACGTGCACTGCAAATTTACCGCCTTCAGTGAATGCTTTAATAGAAGATACTCTATGATCGATAGACCATAAGAGAAGCATTGGATCCAAGGATACAGAAGCAAACGAGTTTACTGTTAGCCCAACTGGTGTGCCATCTTCAGTTACTGCAGTAACCACTGTTACACCAGTGGGATAATTACCCATAATTTCTTTAAATAAATTCTGTTGTTCTTCTTTTTTCATGAAACATTCTCTCCTTTATAAATAAGCCAATTTGAGTAATAGATCTAGTCCATCACTTTTGAATTCGGCATGTCTACATCCATCATAGCACTTCCATCGCCTTTCTTCAGTTTTCTCCTCTTGTTGTATAGTTTTTTTAGTTTATGTATCTGTTCAACTGTTTGCTATCTTCTTCGCTAAATCGGTTATCGGTACTAAAGAATCACTTCTAGATTTATATGTTTACAAAACGTAAATACGGATATTACTACTATATGAAAGATTATCAAACATCTAGAGGAGGAAACGTATAATGGATTTGAATAAACTCAAGAAAAATAATTTATTAAAAGTAGGAGCAGCTGCCATCCTTTCTGTCGGTGTCCTCAGTGCTTGCGGAGACGATGACCCAGTTATCGATGAAAATGACGATGTTGAAGTAGATCAGCCAGCAGATGTGACACCAAACGACGATGTTGATGTGAATGAGCCAGAAGATGGTACAACAGATGATGACGTAGATGTGGATGAACCTGCAGATGATACAACAAACGATGACGTAGATATGGAAGAGCCGGAAGTAGATATAGATACAGAACCAGATACTGAAGAGAAAAATTAATAAATTGTAATCTATAATACAATCAGAACGGCCCCCTGAAATCACTTTGTGATTTCAGGGGGCTTTCATTGTTGCATATTTTTCATGAACTTTGACATTTACCATATGCAAAACTCCATATTATGTATAATCTCCACCCTTTCATCACAACATGACAAGTAGTAGTGCATTAGTAAATTATGAAAGTCCTATACAAGGAGGAGAACCAAGTGACAGAACCTAGACCGCATGAAGATACACAAAAAGGGATTAGTCGTAGAAATTTCATGAAAAATACAGGCTTAGTGGCTGGTGGTCTAGTTGGTGGATCATTATTCGGTGGTCTGCTGACTAACCAGCTACAAAAACCAGGCGCACCTATTAACTCAGAACAAGAAGGTAGCCACCTATTAGAAGCACGTACATTCTTTAGTAATAGCGAAGACTTTCTTATCCTTTCCGCTGCTACTGAAAGGTTATTTCCTACAGACGATTTAGGCCCAGGCGCTATTGAATTAGGTGTCCCCTACTTTATCGACCGACAGCTTGCTGGCGAATGGGGCATGAATGCAAAAGAATATATGAAAGGGCCATTTTTGCAGACAGGTGCGGTAGATGCATATGAAAGCCAAGCAGATTCGACCCAAGATCAAGGTCCAAATGCTGAAACGCAAGTACCTACACCAGCCTTTAGATATCAGACTCCTATGACAAGAGGAGATATTTTCCTGGAAGGTGTACAAGCATTAGAACAAACCGCACAAGAGAAATTTGAAACAAACTTCCGGAAGCTGGAGCCGCAACAGCAAGATGAGATTTTGCAGATGTTTGACGATGGAAAAGCGAAGATGAACGGTGTCGCTTCGACGACGTTCTTTAATCTATTATTACAAACGACCATTGAAGGTGCTTATGCTGACCCTGTCTATGGGGGGAACCGCAATATGGAAGGCTGGAGGATGAAGGAATTCCCTGGTCCACGTATGAGTTATACAGCGGATATAGAAAAAGAAGACTTCATCGTAATGAAACCTGAAAGCTTACGAAATTACCAAGGTCACTAAAAACAGGAGGAACTCATATGGCGAAAAAATTAAAAAAAGTAGATGTAGTCGTAGTAGGAAGCGGTTGGGCAGGTGGAGTAGTTTCTGCAGAGCTAGCTAAGGCCGGATATCAGGTAGTGACACTTGAACGAGGTAAAAAACAAGACCGACAAGATTATGTCGGTGTTAAAGATGAATTACGCTATACTGATCGTTACGAGATGATGCAAAATCTATCTCCTGAAACGATTACATCACGGGTGAAAATTGAAGACACCGCTCTACCCGTACGGACAAGAGCAGAAATGATGGCTGGGACCGATTTAGGCGGGGGGAGTGTGCACTGGGCAGGTGCTACATATCGCTGGAGAGCTATCGATTTCGAATTACGTTCCAAAACCATTGAACGGTATGGCAAAGAGAAAATTCCTGAAGGCATGACGATTCAAGACTGGGGTATTACGTATGATGAAATGGAACCTTATTACGATAAGTGGGAGAAAACCGCCGGAATTTCAGGTGAGCCCGATCCACTTGGTGACAAGCGTTCAAGTGATTACCCTAACCCGCCTATGTTAGCATCACCAGCTGTGAAATTATTTAAAGAAACGACAGAGAGAATGGGTTATCACCCCTTCCAAGTCGCTGCCGGTAACTTATCACAAGCGTATACCAATCCAGACGGTGAAAAATTAAATGCTTGTATGTTCTGCTCTTATTGTACGATGTACGGTTGTGATTTTACGGCTAAATCGGACCCATTGGCTACAGTTATTCCGACTGCACGCAAAACCGGAAACTGCGAAATTCGGACCAATTCTTTAGTACGTCGCGTTCTGCATAAAGATGGAAAAGCAACTGGTGTTATGTTCACTGATACACGTACAGGAATTGAATATGAGCAACCAGCAGACGTTGTCGTATTAGGTGCATTTTCCTTCACTAACAATCGCTTGTTGATGCTTTCTGAAATCGGGACACAGTATGATCCAACAACACGTAAAGGAACCATTGGGCGCAACTTTAATGGACAATTCAATATCACATTCCTTGGAGCGCGAGGTTACTTTGAAAAGAAGAAGTTCAATCTCTACATGGGGGCAGGTGCTCTTGGTGGTACTATGAGTGATTTTGCCGGTGATAACTTTGATCACTCTAATGTAGACTTCATCAATGGTGGCGGTATCGAAATGCGTCAATACGGTGATGGGGCTATTTCTACGAACCACGTCCCAAGCGGCACACCAAAATGGGGACCTGAATTCAAGAAAAACTCGATCCATTATGCGAATCGTTCGCTAGTCGCATGGTATACACCTGCTGTTATGTCATGGTGGCATAACTACGTAGATTTGGATCCGACATACAAAGATCAGTACGGAGATCCCCTATTACGTATAACGAATCGTTACACAGATCACGATCGGAACATGGCGAAATTCGGTATTGAGAAATGTAGTGAAATCATGAAAGAAATGGGTGCCGATATCATCGATGAGGACGTAGTGCCTGAAGAGTTCGATCATATCTATTCAGGTGGTCACTATGCGGGCGGAATTATTATGGGGGCGGACCCTGAAACATCCGCAGTGAATAACTACCTTCAAATGTGGGAGATGGACAACTTATTCGTAGTGGGTGGTTCAGCATTCCCTCAGTTCGGAGGACATCATCCGACTGCAACAATCGGCGCATTGGCATATCGTGCAGCAGAAGGTGTAGAGAAGTATTTAAAAGAAGGCGGTCAGCTTGCAAAATCCAAGCAAGAGACTTTAAACGCATAACGAAAATGTCATGTTCTAGCGTCTATTTATGAGGTTTCTGGATAAACCCCTCACTATCAGGGACCTACTTACAAACATTTCCAATGTATAGAGCTCATTAATCCCAGACAATCAAAATCCGGATCCGCAACGTAACACTGCGAATCCGGATTTTTCTTTATCGTACATTAGAAGCGACAATGCCCAATCGATCACGTTCAATAGCACCCAACTTGTACATATGCTGGCGGAAACGAGACATGACAAACGCGTGCATATTGGCTTGTATTATGTAATAGACAAACCATGGTATGGACGGTAAATAGTCATGAATCGCAATGATTACTTCATTCGATCCTGGAATCTTTCGGAACTCCATTCTGCCACGTTCATTAGATTCAGGATCCATCAAAAGGCCGCCCGTTATATAGTAGAGCGAGCGATCTTTTGTACTGCGATCTGCAGAATAACTTAACTCGAGCAATGTCCGATTACCGAGGAAGCCGATTCGGCAATTCAACTGGTCGTCCACGTCGGTTTTCACCCAAGGATTCAAGAACGTAGAAAGCCACTTTACGTAATAACGTGCAGTTTCATCCGCAGTCCAGCTATAAGGTAATTCAATTCTCTGCACTGAACGAACATCTTGCTTACGCAGACCCATTGTTGGCTTCTTCTTTGACACTTCTTTTTCTTTCATTTCCGCCTCCAGTGCTTCTCTTGCAGCTTGAATAAACGGGATTTCTCCTTCACTGATCCCTTCCATGTAACGCTTGGAATCGACGACCATTGGATGCTTCAAACTCTCTATTAACGGATATACAATCTCTTTTGGTGTTTGTGTAACTAAACGTAACCAGAGCCTCGAAAGACTTAATGAGAAGAATGGCACGTCTAACATTCTTGATCGTGTCCCCGCTACTTCAGCAGTCTTCTCCATCATCGACTTATACGTCATGACTTCAGGGCCTCCTATATCGATAGAACGTTGCGCAGGTTCAAAGTCTAGTATTAATGAACTTAATGATTTCATCACATCATCCAGTGCGATGGGCTGTGTATCGGAACGTGTCCATTTAGGTAAAAACATTACTGGAAGTCGTCTAACTAGCTTCGATAAAATCGGGAAGGAAGAACCTTTTGGACCGACTATCAGCCCTGCACGTAATGCGGTTACGGGAACGTTATACGAGCGTAAAATACGTTCCACTTCCAAGCGGCTTTTCAAATGCCGTGATAAATCTCTTTCATCTTCATCTGGAATAATTCCACCTAAATAGACAATCTGCTTAATTCCTTGTTTTTTTGCCGCCTGCGCAAAATTATCTGCCAATATAGCATCCATATCTTCAAAAGTTCCTTGAGATAATTTCGCTGATTTCAGCATGGAATGAACGAGATAAACCGCTATGTCAGCGCCAGCCAAGCTCTTCTCTGCATCTTTCATAGAAAACAGATCACAAGACCGCCACTCTACGTCTTTCGTATTCTCCCGCTGATAGCCATTACGCGACAGACCAATAACTTTCGCTTTTCCTTTTAATTTTCTCAATAGATTATTGCCAATATATCCACTAGCGCCCGCAACGGCTACAACCAATTTCCTTTCTTCCATACAATCCCACCCTCTCTTGTACGTATACAGTAAAACTACCCTGTCTAAGGAGTTTATAAGCCTATCTATTTAAATAACGCTATTTCCAAGCAGTTGTCTTTGCTTTTTATATTAAAAGTACATATACTAAATAAGAACGATGAAAACTATATATGTTTTTCTAGTTTTTATTCTGTATATAAGGATAGGGGTACGATAAATGAAAGCACGTATTATGAAAGCTTTCCTCGAGGAAGTACATGAAAAAAGTATGAAGTTCACAATGGATGATCTAGCCAAAAGACTGGGTATCAGCAAACGGACGTTATACGAACACTTTTCTTCGAAAACGGAAATTTTAGATGCGATTATTGACTCGACATTACAGGAGTTTGATGAAAAAACCGATATCATCATGAAAGACACTGAACTACAACTTGTAGATAAGATCAAGAAAGTCATTACAGTTATCCCAAAATATAATGATTTTTATAACTGGCAAATCCTTGATCAGATGAGAAAAACACATCCTGAACAATGGGAACGCGTCCACACTGCACTTCATGAATGGGATGAACTTCGCGAATTGATTGAACAGGGAATTCATGAAGGGATTATTGCAGATCAAAACGTAGAGTTACTTATGAAGTTAATTATAGATGCAACAAACTCCACACTTGATCGAAAGTTTTTCTATGAAAATCGTATTACTGTAACCGAAGCACTGGATTCTATAGTGGATATTCTGTTGTTTGGATTTATTAAGAAAAGTGTTGACTAAATAAACTAATAAAACAAAAGAAGTTTTACCGTCTTACACAAAATTGAAAGCGAGATGGAATTATGAGCCTCCACGCATGTGAGGTAACGAATGAAAATTGGCAGGATGTTGCCTATTTATCCGTACACGAAAACCAAAAGAACTTTATTGAAAGCAATTCATTTTCACTAGCACAATCTCAATTTGAACCAGAATGGAAGTCCATTGGATTATATGACGGAGAAGAATTAGTCGGCTATGCGATGCATGGACGTGAAGCAGATGGCAATGTATGGCTTGATCGCTTTATGATAGATCAGCATCACCAAGGTAAAGGTTATGCCAGCAGATTTCTTAAACTCCTACTTACCAGAATGGAAGAAAAGTATCAATGTGACAAGATATATTTAAGTATTTATCCAAGTAATAAAGCCGCACAGCATTTATACGAAAAGTTCGGTTTTAAGTTAAATGGAAAAATTGATGATGTAGGTGAATTCCCTTGCCTTATCATGGAACTTGATCTTCAAAGGAGTCCTTTGCAATGAATTCTTCTTCACCCAAATTCAATCAATTGGATACTGAGCCAGTAGGACGTATCTTTTTACGTTACTTAATACCTTCAACTGTCGGTATGTTACTAATGGCAATCAATATTGTGGCGGACGGTATCATGGTCGGTAATCGATTGGGTGCAGAAGCATTAGCGGGAGTCGGAATTTCGGCTCCCGTTTATACAATATTTTTTGCTATTTCCTTATGGATCGGTATAGGCGCCGCCACAAAATACTCCATGGCGATGGGTGCCAAAGATGTCCAGAAAGCTCGTTCAATTTTCACACATGCGATTCTTTCTATATTCTTTTTCACCATTATATTAGGCTTGACCGCCTTTATTTTTAGGGATCCGCTAGCGTACGCACTAGGAGCGAACACAACCACTTTCCCTTATGTATCGGAATACTTATTTGTGATTTTACTGTTCGGCTTTATCTTTACTGTAGAGAACACATTTAGTATTTTCGTACGGAACGACGGAGCACCGAACCTCTCAATGGCGGGGCTAATTGTGACTTCTGTCGTGAACATCATCTTGAATTATGTGTTCTTATTCATTTTGGATTACGGCGTTGCCGGTGCTGCAGTCGCTACAATTATCGCTTCCTTTATGGGTATGCTAGTACTGGTCACCCACTTCTTTAAGAAAAACAATAACCTAAAACTAATCCGCTTGAAGTTCAATAAAAAGTTGTTCTTAGCAATCCTATTTGTCGGATTTCCGAGCTTCCTTTCCGAGTTGGGGATTTCCTTCTTTACCATTACACATAATATTGCGTTCGAACGGATGGCCGGTACGGAAGGTGTTGCTGCGTTCTCTATTTTGAACTATGTACACAGTGTCATGCTGATGCTATTCCTCGGAATGGGGGGGGCGATTCAGCCACTGATTAGTTATTATCAAGGCTCTGGCAACCGAGCAAGGATGAAGGAAACCGTAAAAAAGGCCACCCTCACTGTCGTCATCGCCGGCGCTGTGTTCTTCCTCGTCGGACAATTTGCAGCAGGCGCTATCGTATCGATTTTCGGAGACTTCCCACAAGCCGTCAGAGATTTGGCTACTACTGGAATTAATCTATTCTTCTTTGCCTATTTGTTCACAGGTACGAACTTTGTCATGATGACCTTTTATCAGTCTGTCGGTAATGTGCGAATGGCCACCTGGATCACCGCTTCACGCGAAATCATTGTCATGTTAATTTTCTTGATGATCTTACCTCGCTTCTTTGGATTGAACGGTATTTGGTTGTCCATTCCAGCTTCTGAGCTTGTCGTATTTGTTGGTGTTTATTTATATCAAAGGAATGCTACTCGACATTCACTAATCAGCTAGGCATTAATCTATAAAACAGTATGGAAACATATATCGACGCCCGTTCCGTAGAATTAGTGTGATTCCGTGTCGTAGTGGCGGTGTAGCACTATTTTTGTTCCTTTCATAAATAAGAGTGATATACTGAAAGAGCAACTGAATATCGTGTTAGAGATAGGTGCGTTTATTTTTCTTAAACGCTTAAAAGGGAAATCGGTGAAAAACCGATGCTGTCCCGCAACTGTGAGTTGGAGTATAATTCGTTACCACTGTTTCACCGCAAGGGAAATGGGAAGGTGAATTATACGTTGAAGACGAGCCAGGAGACCTGCCTAGATCAGTACACACCAATACCCTACGCGGATAGGAGGTGTCAAGTGCGGCTTATGAAAAATCATACACAAGCCGACGTACGAAAAAACGGAATCAGGACATTCATTAGGTGGCTTCGATACAGTTTCTATCGATCCAACGTATATGTATTTCCTGCCGAACCGTTTAATTCGTCATGGCTTCCCACTTAACATCCTTCCAGGTATTTACCGGACGGATGTTTTTTCATGTCAACGAACCAATACAAACACGATGAGGAGAATGAATTATGCACAACCAAACAATCGAGGACTTTACAAACTTATTAAAGGATACACTGATGGCGGAACGAGTGAGCACTCACTCTACCCCCCTTCCCATACTAGTAAAAGATGTAAAGAAACAGATTTCCGAAGATCCCGCTAATAACTCAGCAGAAAAAGCTAAACAATTGGCTAATTTAGATAAAGCATATCAAATCGTAGTAGGTGAATTAGTAGGTAGTAACTAATTCGTAATAGAACACCCCTGACTTCAATATGTCAGGGGTGTTACTGTGTTATAAAGAATCTTTAATCACACGCTTATAATTCAATACGGAAAGCAAACCAAATATAGAATAAAGCGCTGTGTAGATGAACATCACAATAATCGTTGGTGTCAGCATTTCAGTACCGAATAAGAACCAGCCGGATTTCACCGCGAAATAGCTGTGGAAGAGACCAACGACTAACGGAATACCGAAATTAAATAACTGCTTTTGTTGAACCCCTTTTAGCAAATCTGTTTGTGTATAGCCCAGTTTACGAAGAATAGTGTAGTTCGATTTTTCATCTTCACTTTCGTCCATTTGTTTAAAGTATAAGATGCAGCCAGAAGTGACAAGAAAAGCGAGGCCAAGGAATCCCACGATGAACATGATCATGCCTGCACCTTGCATTTGTTTCGTTCTTTCCTCAAATTTCGATTCATGTCCTACCCAGTCGTTTATTCCCAACACATTAAATATATCATTCGCTTTTTCTAGATCATTCTCATTCTCGATATCTACTCCATGATACTCAGTAAATTCGGATGCTATAGAAGAATCATTATCTACATTCATTTTCTGGAATACTTGATCATCCACTACCGCGACAACAAAAGCATAGGTCACACGCGTCGGAAGAACGGCAACCCTTTC
Source organism: Sporosarcina sp. P20a (assembly GCF_002743175.1). Classification (NCBI taxonomy): domain Bacteria; kingdom Bacillati; phylum Bacillota; class Bacilli; order Caryophanales; family Caryophanaceae; genus Sporosarcina; species Sporosarcina sp. P20a. The sequence continues at coordinate 71,404 of NZ_PDYT01000004.1, read as the reverse complement.
TGTCCCTTTCAGTGTCAGATCATAGATATGCTCTTTGCCTTGAAATACGACTTGCTGATTCGCTTGGAATTTCATGAAGTTTTCCGTCAAACTATCGGAGTTGACAAAGAGCACTTCCTTTTCTGCTACGTCTATCTCCGACAACCCTTCATCACTAATGACGATCATTTCTGTATCGGTATAACTCACATCTTGACTATCCCCAACCGGAATAGATAGAACTCTCGATAAATCAACAGGTGTAGTCAATAGATCAATAGCTGTCTCTGTAAAGGCGATGCCTTTACTTTCAAGCGCCTCTGTAAATTCCATTGCACGTGTAGTATCAGGAATGGTAAAGTCAGCGGGAATAGTTCGCTCTACTGATTTCTCTACTGAGTAATACGAGATATAACTTAACGAAAGTAATGCTATAGATAGCGCAGATAACGATGTAATAATCATTAATAGAAAAGAGTTCGATTTCATTCGAAACATAATCGAAGAGAGCGATAGTACGTCGTTAATGTTCAAATATCCCCCTTTACGTTTACGAATCAGGTTAAAGATAAAGCTGACCGATCCTTTGTAAAATAAATACGTTCCTACAATCACAGAAGCAAGTATGATAATCATCACTAGAAATAGCTGATTAATGAGCAACATACTACTAAATAGTCGGGCTGATAAATAATAGCCAAATATTATGAGGAGAATACCGAACACACCGATGACCGCTTGAAATACTGTCATCTTTTTCACTCGTTGTTGCGTCACAGTAGTCACACGGAACAAAGACAATATACTTTGTCGTTTAATGAATATCGCATTCATAATCAAAATCAATACAAAGATTGCCGCAAATACGGCCAGCGTTTGAAGTAATGCCTCTGAAGAGAAACGTAATGTCGCAACATCCGTTACACCAGTGACCTTAAATAGAACCAGCATGAGTAATCGGGACATTGAAAAGCCTAAGAATATCCCTACAACGAGGGAACCGACGTATAACATAAAATTCTCGACACTTAAAATACGAAAAACGGTTCCTTTCGTCATCCCAATCAATTGAAATAATCCAATCTCCTTACTGCGTCGTTTAATGAATAAATTGTTAGCATATAGCAAGAATACAGACACGATAGCAATCAGTAAAACTGAACCTGATTTAATAGCTGCTGCACCTTTCACCCCTCCAGTTGCATCGTCCAATGCTGGATCGAATTGCAAAGTTACGAATGAAAAGTACAAGCCTACGCTAAAAACCAGAGCAAAGATATACACATAATAATGCTTGAGGTTTTTCTTGATATTGCGGAAGATTAGCTGATTAAGCGTCATGTTGCACACCACCCAACACACCTTGCGTTTTGATAATATCATTGAAAAATTCGTTCCGCGTTTGGTCTCCTTTTTTCAGTTGCGTATAAATTTGTCCGTCTTTGATGAACACGACACGCTCACTAAAACTTGCGGCAAGAGGGTCATGAGTGACCATCACGATAGAGGCATTTCGCTTCGTGTTGAGATCACTTAGTTTATTCAACAAATCGGATGCCGCCTTTGAGTCAAGAGCGCCTGTTGGTTCATCCGCAAAAATGATGCTCGGATCATGGATGAATGCTCGTGCGGCAGACGTTCTTTGCTTTTGTCCACCTGATATTTCGTTCGGATATTTAGTAGCGATTTCGGAAATCCCTAATTCTTCTGCCACTACGCGAAATTTTTCATTGGCTAGTTTTCTAGAAATTTTCTGCACCGATAATGGAAGCAATATGTTTTCTTTTACTGTTAACGTATCGAGTAGATTATAGTCCTGAAAGATAAAGCCTAGATGACGTTTCCGGAATTCTGCCATTTGCTTTTCTTTCATATCGTTAAGTTTCTGCCCTTCAATGCTGATTGTTCCTTGGCTAACACGATCAATCGATGAAAGTACATTTAGTAGAGTCGTTTTCCCCGACCCCGATGCCCCCATGATGCTGACAAATTCACCTTTTTGTACTTCAAGGTCTAACGCACGTAACACTTCCTGTTTATTGAATTTATTGCCGTATGTTTTATAGATTTTCGATGCTTGTAAAATCACCATATCCATCACTCCTTGTTCATTCTATCTTAATCAATGTACAGACTTTTCTCCTGTCTTTGATATGACAATTAGAAAAAGCATGTGACGATACTGTCACATGCTCTTACAAACGCGCTATACGAATCATTTCGTTTTCTTTTGCAAAGATCAAAGAGAACCGCGTACCTTCTCCTACTGTTGACTCTACCTCAATCGTAATCAAGAGAGATTCTGCAACTTGTTTTGCTAAGTATAGCCCCATTCCTGTGGCAGAATGATTTTGATGGTTTGCTGTTCCAGTAAAGCCTTTATCGAAAACACGAGATAGGTCCCTTGAAGCAATTCCCTGACCAAAATCTTCGATCGATAACGTGGTGATGCCATCCCGGCTAGTACTCCGGATATTTATATCTGAATCCTCGCTGTATTTCACCGCATTCGTCAGTAATTGCCTTAGAATGAAGCCGAGCCATTTGGCATCGGTCAGTACTTCTTCTGTTTCCAATGATACATCAAAACCAATTCGCTTTTGCATACACCATTGCTTTAATGATTTTATCTCCTGAAATAGCAACTTCTGTACATCTGCCTTTTCGATATATAAATCATTCTGGATGAATGGGATGCGCTTTTGATGTAGTTGCTGGTCGAGTAACAAATGGATGCGAAGCCACTCGTACGTCAACTGTGATCGAAGCGAAGGATCTTCGGTTCGTTCGATCATTAATTGTAGCGTCGTCAGTGGTGTTTTCACTTCATGTATCCAATTCAACATGTCATCTTTCTCTTGCTCTAAACTGATTTGCAATTCATCCAACTGTTTTTTAAACACTTGAACTTGTTCGGAAATCCTTTCGGATGTAATGGCCTCGAAAGGACTGTTAGCTTCAGGTATTGCAGTTGGATCGAATGACGGTTCTAACGAATGTAAGTGTTTATAAAACCTCGTTTCTTTTCCATAACGCATGACTATAAATATAATGAAAGATAAAAAAGAAATGAATGCTATATAGACAGTAGACAAAAATGGAATACTCGTGTCCAAGTAACCCATAGCTAGAACGAGCTGTTGTAAGAAAATGAAGAACAGTATCCAACTTACTCGTTCTTTTAGAAATAATCGGATCATAATTGCTTTTCCTTCGCCATATACCCTTGCCCCACTTTTGTTTCGATCACATCTACCAAGCCGATCTCTGCGATCCGTTTACGTAAACGGTTGACATTGACCGTCAACGTATTATCGCTGACAAATCGTTCATCATCCCAAAGGCTCGTGATGATTTCTTCTCTTGATACGATTTCATTCTTTCTTTCTATTAATATTTTTATAATGTATATTTCATTTTTCGTCAACTCAATAGTCCCGTTCTCATTGGTGAGCGTACCTTTCACAAAATCCACAGCGGCATCACACCACGTTTTCACTTCCAAAGTCTGATCGATACTATAGTTATACACACGGCGTAAGATCGCTTGAATCTTTGCAACCAATACGTCAAAGTGAAACGGCTTTTGAACGAAATCATCAGCTCCGAGTTGCATTGACATCACCATATCAGTCGGATGATCCCGTGAAGACAGAAAAATAATTGGGACATTCGAATGCGTTCGAATCATCCGGCACCAATGGAATCCATTGAACTTTGGTAATTGTATATCGATGATTACAAGATCCGGTTTGATTTCCGTGAATTCTTGCAGTACATTTCCAAAATTTTGGATCCCCGCCACTGAGTAAGACCATTGCGTTAAACGTTCTTTTATTTCCTCAAATAATGTTTGATCATCTTCGATTAGCATAATTGTAAACAATGAACTCACCACACTTTTCTTGATTGCTATTAGTTTATCCTATAAACAGTCAGAATCAAAACAGCGCGTAAGTGAAAGTACATTCACTTGCGCGCTATTTTGATTTCTATTTCAAGTAAAATAATCCACCATTTACAACATCCACCGTAATCCGCGGCTTAAAACGTTCTTCCATTGCCTGCTTTTCCACCTCATAACACTCAGGTTTCGGTTCCTGCCCCTCATAGAAATAATCTAATACCGCCTGGTCTTTCTTCCATCTCTTTTCTGCTTCCTCTACCCACGTTAGATCTTCACCTTCAATTACTTTTGTGATCACAGCATCCAATCGATCAAGCGCACGGATAGGTGTAATGATAAAAGGTAAATAAAATACTTGTTCAGACGATTGGTCGGATAAATCTCGCATGCCAATAGTTTCCTGGAACTCTTTTACGACTGCCCCTGTCATCAAATTGATACCTATTGAATATAAGATCTCCTTCGTTTGATGACTGGTGAATGACACTTTATAATTGACGCCAACCCATGGTGTTAGAATTTGCTGCTCGTTGTTAGCCCCTACACGCTCATACAGTTTTACAAACTGCCCCATTTCTTTCGTTACTTGAAATAATTGATGCAATCGCGGGGACCCAAGATGGATTACTTCCCCCTTCATCCCATTTTGCAATTGCTGCATATCTGTAATTAGCGTAAGCTGCGCGGGATTCGGTATCTCATTGACACTTTCTATATACCTCCAATAAAAAGGTCGGTTCATGATTCTTTTATCCATATCGATTGTTAGTTGCACGGTTAGATAGTGTTCATTTCCATGAAGTATTTCACAGTCATTCTCCGTAAAGAATCTGTGAAGGTACGTATGGATCTCAGTCGAATGCATAAATTCTCCTCCTTCACACAGACCGTTCTTTCATTTCCAAAATATCATCTAGTTCCCCTACTACTTGTTCAAATGTCTCAATCTTTCCTTGCAACACTTTCAACACATGGTCATCAATCGTCTCTTTCACAGCTAAATTATAAATCTGTACATCGTGTTCCTGCCCTAATCGATGCACACGACCAATCCGCTGTTCCAACTTCATCGGATTCCACGGAAGATCGTAATTGATGACGTGATGGCAAAATTGAAGGTTGATTCCCTCTGCTCCGGACTCTGTCGCAATCAGCACTTGCGCTTGTTGCTTGAATAAATGCTTGATCCATTCCCTGCTACTTTTGCTTAACTTTCCGTTGAAAATGACATTCGATATGCCATTCGCATACAGATAGTCACTTAAATACAGCTGTGTCATTCGATACTCAGTAAAAATGATTACTTTTTCATTGGCTTGTATGATCAGTTCCGTGGCCTTTTTAGCTTTTGAATGAATAGATAATTTCTCAAGTTGTTCAATGACCTTTTCCACATGCGTGATTTCTTCTACTTGCTTACATTCCGGCAATAACTTCATCAATGTACCGATTGTCGCCTCGGGGCTGCTACACATTTCCCTTTGTAAAGTCATCGTGGAAAATGCATCTGAAAATACCGGCGATATTTCTTTCAGATTGGATATAGCTGTGTAGGCTTGTCTTTCATGGTCCGTGAATGTGATAGGAACTGTATGAACCTTCCGTGTGGACCATTCCACACCCGTGTCCTGTCGCCTGTTACGTACCATGATTTGGCTGACTAGTTCCTTCAAATAACTATCTCGTTCTTCGTCACGATTTTTTGCAGAGAACACGGAAGAAAACTCTTCATAGTTTCCTAAATGACCTTGTTTAAGTAGCGTCACTAGATAAAACAATTCAAACGTATCATTTTGAATCGGTGTGGCTGTAAGCAATAAACAAAATTTCTTCTTCAAACTTTGTACGAACTCATAACTAATCGTCTGATGATTTTTTAATTTATGCGCTTCATCTACAATAATCAAATCATACTCTTGCGCAAAGATTTTCTCCTTATGTGGACTGCGTTTGGCTGTGTCCATACTCATAACTACTACATCCACATAATCGAGCTCATAATTCTTTTTGTACAACAACGCAGGGATATGGAATTTTGTATATAACTCTTCCACCCATTGATTAACGAGAGAAGCGGGTACTAGTATCAGTACTTTTTTCACAAGCCCTCTCAGTAAGTATTCTTTAATGATTAGACCTGCTTCAATGGTTTTACCTAGCCCTACTTCATCCGCTAAAATCGCTTTACCGTTCATCTGTTCAATTACTCGTTCAGCCGCTTTTATTTGATGGGGTAACGGTTTTACGTTCGGTAAGTAAGCAAGTGACTGCAATCCAGTAAAATCAGTAATTAAGTTATTTTTCGTGATGGCATAGCTCATGTTATACAGCGCCGAATTACTCCATGGTTCATGGTTTTCAAGTCGTTGAATAAATCCTTCTTTCCAGGATGACGATCTTTCAATTAGCATTCCAATCACCTCAACTAGCTTGTATGTTTTGATTAGAATACCCAAAAAAGATCATATTATGATAAACAAAAAAAGACCCTTCGCATATGAAGGGTTTAAGGTATTGCATCTATTAGATTTCAAAAGCGATAAAGCTTCCTTCGTCATCAAAATCAGTTACATGAATTACACGGTCTGAGAATGATTCTGCGACGGCCGTATCTTTCCCCATCGCTAGAGTGAGTACATTAAACTTCTTTTGTTTTTTCTTCTCATTGAATTCGGTTAGGAAACTCTCGCTCATTTCATCTTCTCCATCGCTTACAAAAATGACATCTGCATGTTTGAAAGTACTGTCTTCTATTACTTCCAGGGCTCCTTGCAGTGACAGTGTAAAGTCTGTTCCTCCACCCAAATATGTTCGAGCAAGTCGTGCAAGTTCATTTGAAGTGATCTTGCCTTTAAGAAATATTTCTTTTTGAATTGTCGTGGAAAACAATAGAACGCATAGATCTCGTCGTTGCTTCTTGGCGATCGATAGAAGTGCCAAGATGAATCCTTTTGACTGATTATCAAGCAACTTCATACTTCCAGATTGGTCAAGACAAAAAATAATTGGACCTTTGCCGAGATTCTCTCGCTTCTTTTGTTCAAACTGCATCGTGTTTCCTTCCGCAAAGCGGCGCAAGAAATCTTTTTTCGTGGAGTTATTTGAATAGAGTCCTAATTCCATCGGCAAGAGACGTTCCATTTCATTCCCAATTGTAACGCCACGCCTCTCGATCGCCTCCACATAATTCGTCTTCTGTTTTTCACGTACTACTTCTTGAAAACGACCAGCCCATGCTGCAATTTCTTGCATTTTGGGATCCATCGCTACTTGGTCCGCCACTGCAAGTTGTTCACGCAATGGAACTTTCTTCAACTCTGCGTCTCCTTTACCTGCACTACTCCCACCCATCAGAGAAATCAGGCTGTCTTTTACTTTGATCGACTCTTCCACCGCTTCATCGATCGCTTGCAAAAATCGTTCGCCATTCGTTTCAAGTGTAAATTCTAGCTGATCGTTTAACTTGTCCGTAGCCTCGGCTAGTTCCTGGACAGGTCCTTCTTCTAGTTCCTCTTGTTGTTCATCCAACCGCTCAATCGGCACGTCGTCTTGTAGCACTTCTACCGCTTCCATACACTTCAGTAACTCTTCATCTAAGGCTTTTGCTTCAGCTAACCATAGATTGATCTTCTCAACCATTTTCACGGTACAGACAGTCGCGGCCAGATCGTCTAATCGAGTAAATTTTCTATATTCTTCAAAATGTTCATCTTTCATTAGCTTTTCTATAATGGTCTTGTTCGGTTTCAGTGCTGGATCCATTCCCTCTAGTAAAATTCGTGGTTTCATTTTATATAACGATGCCCAAACATCACCAAGCAATGCTTCCGTAGTAGGTAATTGTCCTTCTTCCCTGACCTTTTGCAAACCATCTGACATCTCGAACAGTTCTTTAAAACGTCTTTTATCAAATGCATCTGTATTCAGTACGGAGCGATGATTTCTAATTATTTTACTTCTTTTCATAGAATATCACTCCTTTTACATTCTAAAGAAGACTCCATATTGCTCGCCATTTTCATCTTTCTTTTCGTTCGTATCACTATAGTAAGCAGCATCCATTCGACTACTTTCCACTTCGTTTTTCAAGGATGTAATTAGCTTTTGTAAATGATCCAATTCAGTGACTCGACTAATATTTTGCTCTTTTAAATCATTTAATTCCAATGATAAAGCAGAAATTTTCTGGACAGCTTCCATGCCTGCTTCTGTTGACTGATCACGTACTGCGGAATCATAGATTTCATTCGCTTCATTTTCAATTGCTGAAAGCCTTTGTGCTAATCCATCTTGTGAATGTCTACGAACAATAGTACAAACAGTCTCTTTTTGATCTAAAGTCTCCCAAAGTGCATTCTCAAGAATCACCATATCATCTTTCTGCACGGATTTTCTTTGATTGATTAAAGCTCTCGCCTGCAAGATACTCAAAGATTGTTTGAATCGACGATCAGACGGCTGAATTCCTTCGTCTTGAAGTTCTCTTCGAATAGTAGACAATGTCTCATATACTTCATCTGGAATATGCACCTTATAAGTCATGTTTTGAAGTTGCACTAAGTCGTCCACATGCATCGTCGGAATTTCAATATGTTCGCCTTCATCTTTCATCATCGATACAAAGTTTGATTCATCCGCAATGAAATTAATTTCGAAACGTAAAAGGAAGCGGTCAAATAAAGCTTCAAGCCCTTCTCCTTCCTCGGGATATTCGTTGGAAGCGCCAATGACCGACATTAATGGGGCTTGAATGGGTTGTCCATCATTATAAAATAGTCTTTCGTTGATTAAAGTCAATAAACTGTTTAATATGGCAGAGTTTGCTTTAAAGATTTCATCCAAAAACACAAGATGTGCTTCTGGCATTTTAGTAGCGGTATTGCGCTTATATACGCCTTCTTCTAAGTCTTTTAACGACAGGGGTCCGAATACTTCTTCGGGGGTACTGAATCTTGTCAGTAACCATTGAAAATAAGACGTACCATTGACGATTTTTGCTAGCTCTACTGATAGTGCAGACTTTGCCGTCCCCGCTGGCCCAATCATTAACATATGCTGTTTGGAAAGGAGAGCTACTAAAATCCCCTCCACTTCACTTTCACGTTCAAAAAACTTCGCATTCAATGCTCTTTTTATTTCATGTAGCTTTTGTATAGTAGCATGCATGTAGACATCCCCTTTATTAATGATAACTAGCCGCTATTCTCTTTATATAACAGTGTGACTGGAATACGACGTTTTTAACCTCTCAAGCCAGAATTCTTTCATTGCCATGTATAATAAACCTTTTATTCTTGTCAAATGTTTTTCATAAGATTAGCGTTTAGGATATAGTGATTCTTTACACTAATCTTTCTATTTCTCTTACCCTTTATAATCCTAATCCACTCATCTCGACCATATTTTTCTACATGTATTTTCATTAGACTGTACAAGGATTAGGCAACCGCTAACATACTTCGTAGCAATCGTAAGTATATGTTTGAAGTAGAACTTGAGTGGTGAGATGGAGACAAAGGCAATGATTCAGTTATCTCTAATCGTTAAATAATACGATACACAAGAAAGGCTGTTCATCATGTGAAATCACAGGATGAACAGCCTTTTCTTTAGTCAGCTCCCTAAAGTAATCGCATTCCCTCTATTTTGCAAAGTAGAAACTATACTCAAGGCAGCGAGATAGCTTGTTTTAGGGTTGTTTGGCATTGGCTCATTTTCAATTAATAAATTCATTTTGCCAAAATCCCCTTTTGCTTCAATAGTATGTGTATTTCGTTGAACATTCGGATCTGCTATAACGCGTACTGCCGTTTTATCTGCTCCAAGTCCTGCAATTGATAATAGTAATGCAACGTTGACGTTTTTAGGAAACTTTTCAATGGCATCTATTGCCACACCATCAAAAATGCATTCTTCTACAGACTTCACATCAAGTCCCAGTGATTGGTAGGACTTCCTAGTCGTAATGCATACTTCCTTTAATCCACCTAATGAGTTTGCTGATTGAAGAAGATCCAATCCCCCTATTGCTCCTGAAGGTAGATAAATATGTTGCTGATTCTTCCGCGCTACTTCTTTCATTTTATTCAAATACTCAACGTCTTTAAATGCCCCGATACTACTCAATATCAGGTCCTTCTTATTCTCCAGTACTTCTTCCATATGCTCCATCGCAACTCCGATCGTTGCAGCTTCCACGACTACATCCACAGGAGAATGAATGAACTCCTGAAAGTCTGTATAAAACTTTGCACTGTACTGTGATTCTAGTCTTGGCCCCACCTCTTGGTTACGTCCGAATATCGAGACAATTTCACCATCCACTTTGCCGTTCCTATTGATACTTTCTAATAGATACTGCGCAATATTGCCAGTCCCAATTATACCGATTTTCATTTTACAACACCTCTTTCTTCAGTATATACACTCTTCCAAGAAATAGATGGCTTTCTACTTCAATACCCTGTCTATACATAAACAACACAGGGAAGGAATAGGATGGTATGGATATCAGGTAGGTAAATTAGGGGGGTATGTATAAATGGCTGGTTATACAGATAATTATGAACGTGATACGTACGGTATCATCGATTTTTGGGTGCGTAACAACTTTGAGCATGGGGAGTTTTTCGACCGAGAAATCAGTCATCATGAGTTGGAATTAGCACGCGCCAATCAGCAAATGATTGACCAAATGGGGAAAATCTTTAAAAAAACTGAATCCAAAACTGGTGATATTGGATTGATTCTCGATGAGGCAAAGAGTTCTACAAAAGAGTTCGCTGATCTACTAATTCACACGATGGATCGCGCATTGCATTGCGACGTCATCATCTCTACTCCTACTTCACTTCTTGATCATATGATACGAGAAGCCGAAGAAGCAGAGCGTGTGTTCAAATTAATTGAAACGAACTCTTACATCACGCCAGCTGACGCGACACTGCATGAGAACAACTTCTGGCTTCGTCAAATGCTTGACCACCTCATCTTCATCAGTCATTACGTAGATGCTTCCAACTATGAATTGCATGATCAAGTGCGTGCAATGACAAGGAAGTTTGAAAACCTTCTGTTACAGGCTCAATCTTTGAAGACCATCATTCGCAGACCACGCAATGAAGTTTCACCCGTGTTGAATACATTCAATCAAATGGTGATAAAAGAAGCAAAGGCACTTGAAGCTTTTAAGTTGGAATTAAGTGAACTGATTAAAGCATGTGCCGCCGTTACGACTGCTCCGCCTGATTTGTTAGAACATATTGCGAGAGAAGCCCACCATCTGTGGAAAAACCTCGAAGATCAGGTCGTAAACTAATTGTCATGTACGACGGCTGCTCCTGAACTGTATGCAATATAGAATAGATAGTAGAATATTACCGTCCTTTGATTGAATAGCATTGTTTTACATGAAGGTATCCTCTGATCATTACAAAAAAGAGATTGTCCACGCTCATATAGCGTGACAATCTCTTTTTTATTTCACTATGGTCACAGGGCATCCTACATGCTTCATTACCTTATGACTGACACTACCTAAAACCATTTCCTGAAATGAATTTAAACCACGGCTACCTATAACTAGTTTGTCTATTTTCTTTTCATTTACATAGTTGATTATTTCCTGGCTAGGATTCCCTTTAAGCATGATCACTTTCGCATCCACAGCCGCTTCCTTTGCCATAGCTAAAATCGGATGCATCTTTTGTTCGCGTTTCAATGCTAGGCTTTCAGGGCTTTGTGATAACAGTCTTTCATCTTTTGCTTTACTGTAATCTTGTACATAAATAATTTCCAACGTGACTTTAGGCAAATATTCCGCCAGCATAATCGCATGTTTCGCAGCACGCATCGCATTTTCTGATCCATCTATCGCTACAGCAATTTTCATATCGTTCACTCCCTCACAATAATTTTTCATATAATTTTTCACTCGAAGAATTTAACCCTCGAATCGTGACCACAATTCCTTTACTTTCTAGCTTAGTTATCACTTTTAAAATCGCACCTACTGCCGATTCATCCCACAGCTGACTATTTTCAAAATCAATGACAATCTGTTTGTCATTTATGTCATCAAATGCCTGAATAAACTTCGTCGTAGAAGCAAAAAATAATGGACCTTGTATTTTATAGATACCCTCTTCATTCGTTACCGAGACACGCGATATCTTCGCAACGAAGAATAATGCACTAAGAATAACTCCGATCACTACGCCTATCGCTAAGTTATGCGTGTATAAAATAATTACTACAGTAATCAGCATAACAATCGATTCTGATCGTGGTGCAGATCGAAGAAATTTAAACGATCCCCAGTTGAAAGTCGTAGCCGCCACCATAACCATGACACCCGCAAGAACAGGCATCGGAATTTTAACGACCAAATCCCCTAATACAATAATCAAAAACATTAAAAATGCTCCAGCAGTCAATGTAGATAGACGACCTCTCCCACCTGATTTAACATTGATGACGGATTGCCCTATTAACGCACAACCTGCCATTCCACCGAAAAATCCAGTGACGAAATTGGCAATACCTTGTCCGCGTGCTTCACGGTTTTTATTACTCGGTGTATCAGTCATATCATCGAGCACTTGCGAAGTCAGCAACGACTCCAGTAATCCTACGATTGACAGCGCCAATGAATACGGTAAAATAATTTTCAGCGTTTCAATGTTCAATGGGATGTCAGGGAAAAAGAATGTTGGCAATGAACTCGGCATCGTTCCCAAATCACCAATTGACTGCAATTTCACTCCAAAGAACAGCGCAATTGCCGTCATAACAACAATCGCAATCAGCGGTGCTGGTATCGCTGTAAAGAAGCGCGGTACCACATACACCATAATCAATGTGGCAATCGCGAATACATACGTCATCGTACCCGAACCGACTAGATAAGGTAGCTGTGTAATAAAGATCATAATTCCTAACGCATTTACGAATCCTAGCATGACTGAATTCGGTATGAAGCGCATTAAATTCGCGACGCCTAGTGAGCCTAAAATCAATTGAATGACACCCGTTAAGATAGTGGCTGCCAGTACGTACTCTAGGCCATGATCAGCCATTAAACTGACAAGAACTAGTGCCATTGCACCTGTAGCAGCCGATATCAATCCAGGTCGGCCTCCAACAAATGCAGTAATAACCGCAATAGTAAATGATGCATATAGCGCTACTCGCGGATCGACCCCGACGATAAACGCAAAAGCCAATGCTTCCGGTATGAGCGCTAGTCCAACGACTATACCCGCCAATATATCAGCACGCACATTCCCAAACCATTGCTGTTGTAAAGTTTGCATATTGTTCCCCTCTCGTGATGTAAAAAGTTCATCCATGGTAGAATGTAAACAGCATATCATTCTCAGTCCCATAAGTGAATAGTTTTGGGAAGTAAGGAGTAAAAAATGAAGTATGGATATATCCGTCCGATTGTAGGGGATCAGCAAGCTACTGAGCAGCTAGCGAATCTTGCCATAGACATGATTTATTTAGAGTCACATGGACTGGCTAAAAAAAGAGTTGAGCTTGAACGTCTACTAATGCATGTCCAAAGCGGAGACACATTGTACGTACAAAACATTGAGGTGTTAGCTGATTCACTTCAGCATTTGCTGGATGTTTTGCGCTTGGCAGAACGTGATCAACTCATTATTTATTTTGTGGACGAACAGCTAACTAATCAAACTATGCAATCTACTACATTGCTTCAAAACGTAGAGTTTTTCGCAAAGTTGCAAACCACTTTCCTCAGTCATTCCTCTACATTTTCCTTACAAGTTGCGAAACAACAAGGAAGAACAATTGGACGTCCAAGAAAGTCTGATGAAAATTTACAACGCGCATTCGAAATGTATGATAGTAAGAATTTCACTTTGTTCGATATCAAAGAAGAAACAGGTATTAGTAAATCCACACTCTATCGCTATTTGGATGAGAGAGCAGCTCCGTATGATAAGCAGTAGTTTTTCATCTGGTTAATTTTCTTTATCTGAAGTTTTAGTGTCATTTGCTCAGATAGCAGAAGTATCAAGTATTAAAATGGTTTTGTATAATCAATTCATTCCTATTGGTTTCCTTATTAGAATTCCCTTCTGACGAACTCAATTTGCACTTGCGGTATTTCATAAAAAACGTAAAGTAGCCAGTGAAATGTTCAAATCACTGGCTATCTCCCCAAATATTTTATTTCACTTCTATTTGTCCCATCATTCCGTTGTCTTCATGCTCTAAAATATGACAATGGAACATATACACACCTTTATGCTTAAACTGGATGGCGATTTTCACTTTTTCTCCAGGATGAACAGCAATACTATCCTTCCATCCTCGTTCATTCTCTTGAGGTTCTACTCCATCTCTTGAAAGAATTTTAAACTGTGCCCCATGAATATGGAATGGGTGAATCATACCACCCATCATATCTTTCTTATTATAGATCTCCCATACTTCTGTCACGCCTTGCTTTTGAGTAAAATCTATTCTATCTGGATCGAATTTCTTTCCGTTTATTTCAACATGTTCCATCATCCCGAAAAGCTCTATATTCTTCGTTACCGGCATGTTTTTTTCTTCGTCCGTTACGGCAAAATCATTTAGTCGCTTTGTTGTTTGTGTATCTTCTACTTCTTGATCCAATACATCAAACGGTAAAAGGATGGAGCCATCTTCATTAATTAAAGACAGACTATCTGTAGACTTAAGTTGTGAGAAATCAATAATTATCTCTGCCCGCTCGGATGGCGTCAAAGTTACTTCATTCAATTTGACGGGTTTATTCAAGAAACCGCCATCTGTCGCGATTTGAACAAAAGATTCACCTGTATTCAATTTGAACGTGAAATTCCTAGCGTTTGATCCATTTAGTAATCGAAGACGCACTTGTTCCTTACCTACTGTTAATACAGGATTCACCGTACCATTGACCAATAACGTATCACCTATCGTCCCATCTTCGTTCATGACCGATTTATAATCTAATTGACCTTGCTCATTGAAAACTCGATCTTGGAAAACTAAAGGTATATCATTTTTTCCGTATTCTTTAGGAATTTCTAATTTCGCTGAATTAGAATCCTCAATATAAATCAACCCTGCAAGTCCTTTGTATACTTGTTCGGATGTCTTGCCCTCTGGGTGTGGATGAAACCATAACGTAGCTGCCTCTTGTGTCACTTCAAATTCTATTAGTTCTTTTTCACCTGGTTTAAGTGTTTTATGCGGTCCACCATCTGCTTCACCAGAAACTTCTAAACCATGCCAATGAAATGTTGTTTCTTCATCTAATTCATTTATTGTGTGAATTTTTACCGTTTCACCTTTTTTAAACTGAAGAACTGGCCCTAATAGATCACCATTATAACCCAATGTTTCTGTAGTAACTCCATCAAATATTTCTACCTTACCTGTTTGCGCTTTGATAGTATATTCAGTTCGATCTGCCGCATCACTAGTTAGCAATGGTGGAATATTTAATTCATTTTCACCTGTCGAGTCTTTTAAACTCACTACATTGTCATGGCTCATATGTCCGTTTCCCATTGTAGAGTCATCCATCATGTGGTGATTTCCTTCGTTACTATTTTGATTCATCATGTGGTGATTTCCTTCGTTACTATTTTGATTCATCATGTGTCGATTGTTCTGATCATTCGATTGCGCATCGTCACTACAACCACTGATTAATAGTGCGCTCATTATAAACATAACGGTTTGAATTTTTTTACTCATCTATATATCCCCTTTGTCTATTGATTTCAAGAATAGTATAGCAATAACATATGGAAAAACTATGCACATGCGATAGTTTCAAGTGGTTTTAATTATAGAGAGTCGAAAAAATTTAAAAGATTGCACAACCGATTATCTATTAAAAAAGATGCCCGGAAGTACTTCCCGGGCATCTCTTACTACAATTAAAATCTGGATTTAGCTGGTTTCTTCATCGGCGCTTTATTCATCAAATAGGAGATGAATGTATCATCCACCAGATGAGGATTGGACGAGTTCAACAATACCGCAAGATTCTTTGCATCGTCGAGTGCTCTGTGAGCGTTATGCACTTGAATTCGGTGCGCTCTCAGCAATTGTTGCAGTTTACCATTCTCAAAGCCGTAATTTTTCCATTTGATTTGTCGAACGGAGCAATACCAATCCATGTCGAGCGTTTCAGGCAATAGTCGACTGACGAATCCCCTATCAAATGATGCGTTATGTGCTACTATACCATCTGCTTGATCTAGTATTTTCAGGATTCTATCCATATCCAGCGACTTTCCTCTTACCATTTGATCGGTAATGCCTGTGAGATTCGTAATGGTCGAAGAGATCGAATAGAACGGTTCTTGAAACTCGCAATACTCATCAGCCACCCAAACAATACGATTATTATCATACTCTCCAAGCATCACGCCTAACTCGATTACTTCACTCGCCTCGGCACTCATACCTGTCGTCTCCACGTCAATAAACGCTATATGTTTTGTCATGTAAAAACTCCTTTTACACTCTATTTACATTATATCTACATATAATTATGATCATTTCTATCCTTTTAGTATATCAGGATTTCCATACTATATGTTCAATTTAAACTGCCATCAATTTTGTAAACGCGTAGTAATTTCATAAGTTGCCACACAATTCAACGTGCTGTATACTAGGATTGCTTACATAATTGTCCGTACGGGTGCTTGAGAGAATCAGGCTGAGATAGCAGATTAATCCACTGCTGACCGTTAATCTGATCTGGGTAATGCCAGCGTAGAGAGCGTGATCGATGGAATTATACAGGAATCTCTTTCCTTCCTCGGCCGTCTGCTCTTCAGACGGCTTTTTTGTATAAAAAATAAGAGGGAGTGGAAGAGTTTGAAAAAGTTAAAGTTTACCGATTTATTGATCACCATCATGATCGGTGTGGTGTTTGGAGTGTTAATGAAGTTTTGGGATGATTTATACACGGTCGTCAAACCGATCATGCCTGTTGCGCGTCAACTGCTTTACGGTATGTGGTTTATGGTAGGGCCATTTGCATTTTTATTATTGCGAAAGCCAGGTACTGCATTCATCGCAAGTATAGCAGGAGCTTCATTGTCTGCGTTTGCTGGTCATGGTATTGAAGTATTGATGTATGGATTTGCACAGGGTCTTGCTGCAGAATTACTGTTTGCTGCATTCCGTTATAAACGCTATTCCATTATGATCGCTGGGTTAGCAGGTATCGCTTCATGTCTTGCAAGTTTCGGACTCGATTTAATTTATGGGTACGCAGCACTCGAAACATGGGCACTCATTGTAAAATACGGACTACGTGCTATTAGCGCGTTCATCTTCACAGGTATTTTCGCTGTATTTATTGTAAGAGCGCTAGAAGCTACAGGCGTGACATCGTTAATTCGACCTGTTGATAAGAAAGAATATACATTGCTTGATCAGTAAACGCGGAGGAATGATCCAACTATGAATAACATCAGCGTTAGCGATTTACGATTAAAGTTTCCAGGAGAAGATGGTTTGCTCTTTAAAGACCTCTCCTTCTCTGTTAGGCCTGGTGAAAAAGTTCTCATGCTCGGCCCTAGTGGTTCCGGGAAATCTACTTTACTCCAAGTATTAAGCGGCATTATACCAAACTCTATCGAACTGCCAATGAAAGCAACAGACATTCAGTTGCCTAACTCATGGGGATTCGTTTTCCAAGACCCGGATACACAGTTCTGTATGACCTATGTCGATGAAGAACTCGCATTCGTTTTAGAGAATCTTCAAGTTCCGCGTGAAGAAATGGCACTTCTTATTGAAGAGGTATTGAAACGTGTAGACTTGCATTTGAAAGACCCTCATATGTCCATCAATGAAATGTCGCAAGGTATGAAGCAGCGGTTAGCATTAGCTTCTGTATTATTACTGGAACCTGACGTGCTTTTTTTGGATGAACCCTCTGCCTTACTGGATCCAGAAGGCACGCAACAAATTTGGTCTTCTATTAAAGAAGCAACCGCTGATAAAACCGTAATTATCGTGGAACATAAAATTGATTTGATTGCTGACTGGGTTGATCGCGTAGTGTTGTTTAATGATCATGGGGTTATGATCGCAGACGAGTCACCTGCAGAGATTTTCGCAAACTTCCAGGAAGAACTGAAACGCTACGGTATTTGGTATCCAGGTGTATGGGAAGAATATAAAACTTCCCAAGAATTTCTATCGATGATGAGAATTCGTCAAGCAGTTACATCCGAAGAAAAAATTCAGATTCAAGACTTTCACGGCTATCGTGGTCAAGTGGAGAAGATTTCTGCCAAACAGGCGACCGTACAGGCTGGTGACTGGATTACGATTGTTGGAGAAAATGGTTCTGGTAAAAGCACATTGCTTCTATCTCTCATGCAATTACTTCGCACTGACGGTGTCTATGAAGTAAACGGTGTACCGGTTGTGTGGAAAAAGAAGAAACGACAACTTCCGAAAGGTCTGTCGCTCGTCTTTCAAAACCCCGAACTGCAATTTGTGACGAACTCGATTACGGAAGAGTTAACCGTATCTTTGTACGGTATGCAAAAAACAGATGCCAATCGTTATGCGAAGCAATTGATACATTTATTTAACTTACCTGATTCTGTTTCACGCCACCCTTATCAGCTATCGACGGGTCAAAAGCGGCGTTTGAGTGTAGCAACTGCTCTTACTCCTGATACAGATATCTTGTTACTTGATGAGCCTACTTTCGGGCAGGATGCACGAAACACCTTCGCCATCCTTGAGAAGCTAGAACAGTTACGCACTGAAGGCATGACCATTTTGATGGTTACGCATGATACGGAAATTGTAGAGAACTTTGCCACAGCTGTTTGGACTGTAGTGGACGGCGTACTGCATACGGCTAATGTAGCAGGAGGTGCAAAGAATGTTCAATTGGTTCACACCTAAACGCAAGACCTGGTTATTCCGGGTCAATCCCGCGCTAAAATTCATTGTATTTTTTGCGTTCTTGATTATTACGCTTGTGAATCAAAGTTTGCCTTTTGCTATCTCACAAGCAGTTTTATACGGAATATTGTTTTATGTATTTAGCGGCTATTCACTGAAGAAGCTTTCTTTACTTTCAATTCCGTTAGTCATTTCTTTCCTGTCCACTGGGTTGACGATGTTGTTGTTCGGTAAGGGTGAAGCGGTGTTATGGCAATGGGGATTATTTAAGATTTCCGAAGAGAGCATTCAACATGCGCTGTTGCTCGGAAGTAAGTCCCTTTCATTCGGATTCGTCGGCTTTACGTTTATCTTAACGATCCAACCCGTACTATTCTTTTATGCTATGATGCAGCAGTTTCGTCTGCCGTCCAAATATGCGTATAGTTTCATTGCAGCTTTTCGTTTAATTCCTGCTGTCACTGAAGAACTACAAATTCGCAGGAACGCGTTGAAAGTACGGAATATCCAGTTTTCAAAAGGGATTAAAGGGTTGTATGAGCGATTGCAGTCCTATACCGTTCCTCTATTTGCCCAAAGTATACGTCGCGCACAACGCATTGCAGTTGCGATGGAAGCGAAGCAATATCAGATGGGGGCTGCGAGGACGTATTATTATCCTACACGGTATAATGCAATAGATAGGGTGTTTTTACTTGTCATGATAGGTAGTTTATGTTCAGCCTTTTTACTATCAGTTTATCGATAATTAACACAAAAAGTATGTAACCACATTAAAAGAGAGCACAGATCTAGTTCAGATCTGTGCTCTCTTTTTCATTACACCCGCTGATGATCTGCTCTCCAAGACTTTACAAATTTCTTAATTTCATCAGGTGATAGTTCTTCAACCACTGCTCGATTCGCAAGCTCCACGTACTCTTCATCTGAAGCAAATCTCAATGCAATCAATTGTGACTTCGTCAATCTTGTATCTAAACGGTTGCCCGTCAACATAAAGTAACGAAGCTGTTCCTCAGTGACGATCAATCGATCTTGCAAAGACAACGCATAAATACGTGCAAGCATACCTGGAATAATAGCGAGAACGATAATAGCGAATAATAGCAGAATCTGCATTGAAAAACCATGCTTTACGAATTGATAAATTCCATAGATCGCTGTTGTCAAAAGCAATACAAAGCTTAGTGGCAGCCAAATATAGTGTTGCAATGGTGTTACACGTGTATGATTTTCATACGACTGTTCTTTCATTCTTGTCACCCCTTATATACCGCTAGGGGTATTATATCTTATTTAGTGCAAGATGTGTGCGTAATTGCTCTTCATTAGGACAGTTTTCAATGAATTACGGAGCCTACCTGTCGTATTAACCTAACACAAAAACTGCCATAGCTATCTTAACGATATGCTATGGCAGTTTTGCTTTATATTATTTAATTATCGTGACAGAGCTGTTCACATGTTTGATTACTTTTTGACTGACGCTACCCATAACTAAATTTTTAAGTAATCTTAAACCACGACTACTAAGGATGAGATGATCAATTTCATTAGTGTTTACATGCTTAATGATTTGCTGATGCGGATTTCCTTGAAGTACTGTAACTTCCGCTACTATTCCCTTATCCTTTACTAACTTCAATGCAGATTGTAACTTCTTCTTTTGATGCTTATCAAGACTGTTAGGACTTTGTTTTAATAATCGCTCATCTTCTTTATTGAAGTCAATTACATGGATCAATTCCAGTTTCGCCCCAGAAAATTGTTGCATTAACATAATCGCATAATCTGTTGCCCGTAATGAATTATCTGAGCCATCTACCGCCACAGCAATCTTCATGATAAAACCTCCTAAAACTACTTTCTTCAATTTTATAATTGAGATCTTCTTTCAGCTTCTGTCACCGACATAACATTCCATTCTCATGTTCTATACCCTTTTCATGGATCTTGTAGTCCAGTACTAAATATCTGTTCTAACAATCCAAAACCATTCTACCAATTACTTAACAAAAATCCAACTATCTGCTTCTCATAAAACAACAAATCCTATATAAATTAAAATCGCCATAAAAGTCTAGTACACCAGACTATATGACGACTTCATTTATTTGACGATGGTTACTGGACAATTTGCTTGCTCCATTACACTGCGACTTACACTACCAAGCGCCACTTCTTGCATGATGTTCATTCCACGGCTACCAAGTACTAATTGCTCAACATTTTCCGTCTGCAAATGGTTAATAATTTCTTGATCCGGATTCCCTCGCAACAGCGTGATAGTTGTTCATCTTCCACTTTGTTATAGTCGGTTACAGAAATCACTTCAAGCTCGGCGTCTTGCCTATTCCCTAAAAGCGTCAGCGCATATTTCGCTGCACGAAAAGCATGTTCTGAACCATCTATAGCTACAGCAATTTTCATACTAACAGCCCCTCCTAGTATTTAGAATACTTATTATTGGTGGTATATACCAGAACGCTAGAGTATTCAGTGTTCCAACTGCTCTTCTTATCCGATTAATATGAAACCGCAAAGAACTAACACATCTATAAAAAACGTTAATTCATAGTATATGAATTAACGTTTTACATGATTTAAAATTAAATTATGCGAGCAATAAGCGGTTGGCGAGCAATCTGCCTCGAACCATAATACCAGCCCATGCTGCAAGAAAAGCTTTGATGAAGCCCCCGATTAAAAACGGAACAAAGCCTGCCATGATAGCAGCTGTCCAAGAAAGTTCCGCGATAAACTTTAGCCATACTGTACCAAACGCCAACGCAACGAACATTCCAAGTATATTGGCGATAATCGCATTGGGTAGTTTGAAACTTGTCCGCTCCATATAATAACCCGTAATGAATGCGGTTGGAATAAAGCCAATCAAAAATCCGCCTGTCGGTCCAAAGATTACGCCTAATCCCGAAGACATACCTGAGAATACTGGCATTCCTACCGCTCCCAGCGCTAAATATACTAATACAGAGATCGTTCCATAACGTGAACCTAAAATAGTTGCCGCTAAACCGACTGCAAGTGTTTGTCCTGTGATCGGAACTAGTGGAAGTGGAATTGTTAGCTGAGCCATAATGCCGATAATGGCTGCGAATAAAGCGGTTACAATCATCATTTTTAATTTATTTCTCGAGTCCATCATTTCTCTAATCCCCTTTGAGTAAACCATTATCCAAGTAGTGTTGACATTGATTTTATAGTATATAAATAGTTGTGTCAATCCTATATGACAGTTTGTTTACTCAAAGAGCACATTAAAAATGCAGTAGCTATTTAGTAATTACTCCGGTAGAAGTCTACTATCGTATAGTATATTTGTGAATTCACTTCAATTTCCGTAGAAACCTTAATTCAGTATACGCTTCACCATATTTTGAAGGTCTTCGAAATATCAAAATGCATAAACTCTACAAGAGAGTTTATCCTCCAATTCTCCAGTTATTTTTTCAACCCATGTAAAAATAAGTATGTGATCTCTTCGGCCAGTTCATCTGGTGTATGAGAGCCTGGCCAAAGTTTAGTGATCGCTAGGTATTCAATCGCTCCAACTAGGGCTGCAGCGACCACGCCGAAATTTACATTAGTATGAAAGTAACCAAGTCTTGCTTCTTCCGTAAGATTATTTTCTATTTGTGCTGTCATTTGCGCTTTAATAGTAGTTGCTTCTTCCGAAACTACGAAACCAATCCGGGCAACTTCTTCATTTTGCTGGAAGAGTTCAAAAACAGCCCGTAATCCATAAGCGATTCGCTCGGATACTCCTTCTTCTGCCACATCTGCAGGAAGTTTGCTTTGTGCTACATGATGATATAATTTTTCTTTAAATACATCGACTAATTCCTGGAATACAGCTTCTTTGCTTTTAAAATATAAGTAGAACGTTGGCTGTGTGACATTTGCTTCTTTCACGATTTCACTAATCTTGGTTTTATGAAAACCATGTAGAGCAAATTGCATTGCCGAAATTTCTAAAAGTAATTTACGACTTTTTTCGCCATCTGCTCCTACTTGCCGTCCTCTTTTCTTCAGTTAAAACACTTCCAATCATAATATAAAAAATTATCAATAGATACATTAATTGTACAGTGAGATTCACAAAAAACCAAACAATACATTGAATTTTAAAAGCAATTAATCTATTTACTCAACCTCTATTTATGCAGTTTGAAATGTCTAAGGTATTAACTATTATCATTCCGTTCATAACATATTACTAGCTATAATTATTACTAATAAAAAAACGTTTCTTCTACGAACTATTTAATTAGGAATAACTACAACGATTAGTCTACTATTCTTTATTTCTCTTTACCTATTTAATAATCTGCCAAACATCTACCTAATTAAGTTGACTTTCTGCGAAATATATCGAATAATATTAAGTAAGCGCTTTCATGTTTATGCGTATAGTTGAATATATTATGTTAAGGAGGGAACTGTATGAAGTTGGCCAGAAATATTATTATTGCACTTATTGCTGGGGTAGTTGTTGGTTTAGTATTAAATATTTTCACGCCTGGTATTTTCACACAAGCTGACGCATTTCTATTTAAACCACTCGGTACCATCTTCTTGAATCTAATGAAGATGCTAGTTGTGCCCGTGGTATTCATTTCAATCGTCCTCGGAACGGTTGGAATTGGTGATCCAAAGAAATTAGGGAGAATTGGTGGCAAAACAATCGGGTTTTTCTTAATTACAACTGCTATTGCTTTGGTTATCGCAATATCTCTTGGTCTATTATTAAAGCCTGGTGAAGGTGGCAATTTCGAAACAGCTAATGCCACATATGAAGCACAAGAAGCACCACCTGTAGCAGACACGTTATTAGGCATTATTCCCACAAACCCGATTAGTGCTATGGCAGAAGGCAATATGCTTCAGATTATCTTCTTTGCAGCATTGGTTGGCTTTGGAATGGCGATGATGGGTAATAAGGTTGAAAGAGTGAAAGAGTTATTCGAGCAATTAAATGAACTTATTATGTATCTGATTACATTTGTTATGAAGTTTGCTCCATACGGGGCATTCGGTTTGATTGCATCCGCTGTAGGAAGTCAAGGTATGGATGCACTGAAAGTCATGGGGATGTACATGGGGGTCGTTCTCGGCGCGCTTCTAATCCATACGATTGTTGTCTATGGTGGATCGGTCGCATTCATTGGCAAGAGGAGTCCCATTTGGTTCTTCAAGAACTTCTTTCCTGCCCAAGTTGTCGCATTCAGTACGGCAAGCTCTGCCGCGACACTACCGATTTCAATGAAAACCGCTCAAGAGAAGTTAAAAGTACCCGAATCTATCAGTTCGTTCACTCAATCGCTTGGGGCCACAATTAATATGGATGGTACCGCGATCATGCAAGGGGCTGCTGTCATTTTCATTGCACAAGCTTATGGTATCGAATTAACTATTGGACAGTTACTCACTGTTGTTTTAACTGCAGTATTGGCTAGTATTGGAACAGCTGCTGTACCAGGTGCCGGCCTAATCATGCTAGCAATGGTTTTGACTTCAGTCGGTCTGCCAGTTGAAGGAATCGCACTCGTTCTCGGAGTTGATCGCCTACTTGATATGGTGCGCACAGCTGTCAACATTACTGGTGACGCTGCATGTGCCGTTGTCGTTGCGAAAACAGAAGGTGTGTTAGGCGAGCCAGATGTTGAAGAAATTCAAGGAAAAACGGAAATCGCATAATTTTCAATAATACCTGTACGGAAAACCATCGTGTTTACTAAACATGACCGCTTTCCGTGCAGGATTTTTTCATGTTGGAGACTTGATTCCCGCTCCGCATAGCGGGATGACAATGACTTCATCTTTAGAATTCGCATACTTTATATATCCAGCATAATTAATGGCTGAAGTGATTTCTACATAGAACCCTTTTGCTGCAAGCATTGCACGGGCTACTAAAATTTCATCTTCCGAAACAGTAATGAATGTACCTTTTGTCTCCCTAATGGCTTCTACTATTTGTTTGGATCTGGCTGGTGACGCAATGGCAATACCTTCCGCAAGAGTTCCTTCATTCACGACTGGCTTTCCTTTGAGATTTTGGCCTTCGAATGCTTTAGCAAGTGGTGCACAATTCTCGGCTTGAATAGCGATGATTTTCGGCATATGATCAATTTTCTCCGCCTCAAGTAACTCTCTAAACCCATAGTAGGCGCCTAATAATAAGGTGCCATTTCCTACTGGAATTAGTAAGGTATCAGGTGCTTTTCCCAATTGTTCATAGACTTCAAAAGCATACGTCTTTGTACCTTCGTAAAAAAATGGATTGTAGACATGGCTTGCATAATACACTTGCTCTTCTTCCACTGCAGTTTGAGCTGCAGTCGCCACATCTTCCCTTGTTCCTCTCACTGTTTTAATACTTGCGCCATGCGCTTCGATTTGCGCTATCTTTTTAGGCGATGTATCCGCACTCACATACACATCACAGTCTATTCCTGCTCTGGCACTGTATGCAGCGATGGCTGTTCCCGCGTTACCACTGCTATCTGCAATCACTTTTTTGGCCCCCAACCGTTTTGCCAGTGTCACAAGTACCGCTGCACCTCGATCTTTAAAAGATAATGTTGGCATCATAAAGTCTACTTTGATATAAGTGTTGGGCTCTAATTCATCTAATTGTAGTAAAGGTGTTTGACCTTCACCAAGTGTAATTGAACGCCAACCACTTAGATATTCTCCACCTACCATTGAAGAAGCATATCTCCAAATAGATCTTTGACTCGTCCAACTACTACAGGTTGTGTCCGATTCCGGCTGTAATAAATCTAGCAGACCGCCACATTCACACTTCCAGCGTCTTGCCTCAATAGGATAAACATTCTTACATTCCGAACAGCTATATAGTGTCATACTCGTGATCTCCTTTATGCAGTTATAATTTACTTATAAATAGGTTTTTATATATGTTTATTGGATAAACTGAATATATGGGAGGGAAGACATTGAATGTTATAATTGAATGGCTCTATAAATCAAAAAAAGAAACACAAACCGTTTTCAAGTCTGAGGAATTACCTGCAGAACAAGCGCTAAAAATTGCTGAGGACTTAGAAAAAACAGGTCGTACAAAGCAAATATCGTTCACAGATCAGTTCGATAGTTCCTGGACTGTTAAGGAATTAAAAGGTTATCTAAAAGGAATCGAGACAGAACCACATAATATCACGGTATATTTCGATGGAGGATTCAACTGGGACACAAAGTTGGCTGGTCTCGGTTGCGTACTCTATTATAATCAAAATGGTAAATCCTATAGACTCCGAAAAAACGCCACGGCTACACACTTATTCTCTAACAACGAAGCGGAATATGCAGCACTTCATCTGTGCTTGCAAGAACTTGAAACTCTAGGAGCGCATCACTTACCCATCGAGATTATGGGTGACTCACGAGTCGTCATTAATCATTTAAGCGAAGAATGGCCGGTTATTGAAGAAGAACTTTACAGTTGGGCGAATAAAGTGGAAGAAAAGATGGAGTCTTTAGGATTCCAGCCGCGGTATGAACTAATTTCCCGCAAGAAGAACAGCGAAGCAGATCGTCTAGCGACGCAGGCTTTGACGGGTGTGGAAATTACAGCGACCATTGAGAGAACATAAGAAGTTCAAGCGTAATTACTATTTATCCTATATACGCCCGGCACTCAATCAAGTTTAGATTCGTCTGGTGTATAGGGATACTTACTTGTTTCAAAAATCCTCGCTAAGTCTGTTTGGCAGAATTAACAAGGTTTAGAAATTTCTCACGCTTTTTTCATCTCATACATGGATGCATCTGCCCTCTGAATAAGCTCCTCAAAAGTCTTTCCATCATCCGGATAAACTGCCATTCCGATTGAAGCACTGACAGTGTTGACTAATTCCATGTCTAGATCGGATAATTTACTTCTTAAATTCCGAACATAGTCTGAAAGTGCATCCTCTTTAAGATCAAGAATGACATGCACAAATTCATCGCCACCCCATCGCACGACATAGTCCTCTTTTTTCGCACTGCTCGTGATAAGGTCTGCAACATATCGTAATAATTCATCACCTGTTTGATGACCGAATGTATCATTTATTTCCTTAAAATCATCAAGATCTATCAATACTACGCCGATCTTCTTTCCTTGACCACTATATTTGGAAATCCGTTTCCTAAATACTTTATCTATCGCACGTCGATTATACGCATTGGTTAGTGGATCTTTCTCTGCGTAAAACCTGGCTACGTCGTATTGCCTCCCACCTGTCCAGGCAACCAGCAAGAATATTCCTGTTAAAACAAAGAAACTCCTATCAAACAGATAGCCTAAATAGATATGATAATAGCCATAACGCAAGATATTGAACAATATAACAACACAAACAGCAACTACTCTGCCTCTATACCCCATACTATATCCCCATATCAAATTACACTTTTCTCCCATCTTATCACAGATGAAATGGACGAGAAAAGAAAATGGGTAATAGAAATTACACAAATAATATTACCCTAGTATTTCACAGTCTGAGTAACCCTCGAAATCCCCTTGCAGCATAATACGACTCTGCTCCATTGTGATACAAAAATACTTGATCGTATCGACGATCACAAAAAAGAGCACCGCCACGTTTCCTAATATCTTCCGGAGTCTGCACCCAGCTAGATGTTTTTCTATCAAACTCTCCAAACTGCTGAAGCCATCTGTATTGTTCTTCTGTCAATAATTCAATACCCATTTCATTAGCCATATCCAAGGCGTTATTTTCCGGCTTGTTCTTTTTTCTGGATTCCAAAGCCTTTAGATCATAGCAAACACTTCGGCGGCCCACAGGACTCTCTGCTGAACAATCAAAAAAGATGTATTGGCCTGTCGTTTCGTCATAATCTACCACGTCAGGCTCACCTCCCGTAACTTCCATTTCATTGAGGGTCCATAGCTTTTCTTCGTTCTCTATAAGCTTGTCATGTAACGAAGACCAGTCCATATTTGTGTGGCGATCCATATGACTAGCGAAACGGGATTGGAGTGTTTCGAGTATTTTTTCTTGTTGCTCTGCTGACAGCTTCTTATTTACATTTGTCATGTTTTATTCCTCCTAACTTATTCTAACGCTTTGGTTAATAAGTGTTAGTATGTTCACAATAAAATTTTATACCAGTAGTAGGACCCGTTTTCTCCACGTATCATACTTAATAAATTGTAATACTGCATGTGGTGTAAAGTAAATATACAACGAAAAAACAAAATTTCATATATCTCTTTGATTTTTCTGTGAATCAGCAGAATATATGTATAAATATGGTATAATTAAGGTAGATTAAGAAGCAGATTATTACCATGATATCGTTGTTACATCGAATTTAGGTGAAACTATCCTGATTTTCGGGAGGGGATTTGACAGATGAATGAATACATGAACATTCTAGTCGCGGTAGATGGTTCAAGTGAGGCAAAACTTGCTTTGCATAAATCCATTGAAATGGTAAAACTAGAAGAAAATGCGTGTTTGCACATTGTCAACATCATGGATATCTTTTCGATTGATGAAGATGATGCATCCTATCTAGAGCGAGAACAGCAGCGCATAGAGGATTTGCTCAATAGCTATAAAGCCATTGCCAAAGAAGAAGGTATTGACCATGTGGAAACACATATCAAACATGGCGATCCGAAAGTAAATATTTCCAAACAACTTGCCCATGAACTAGAAGCCGACATAATCATCTGTGGCGCTCAGGGTTTTAAAAATGCTGAACATTATTTTCTAGGCTCTGTCTCTGAGGCAATTGTTTTCACTGCTTCATGTGATGTATTAGTCGTTCGACGTAATATGTGATAATAAAATAATGCCTGTGTAACAGTAGACTACAAAATCTGCTGTTGCACAGGCATTATTTTATTTTTTATACACAATTTCCATTCCCTTTTGATCCAATAAATAGCGAAGACCTTCACGGAAATTCGTAAATGCCCGAATTTGATTAAAGTTCGATACATTGGATAAAATCAAGTTTTGAGCAAACTCCGGTGAAAATCCTACGAAAACTGTTTCTGTGCCCATCAATTGCAATACACTGACTAATTCATTGATTTTTTCACTCAATAGTTCGTATCCCATATTTTCTTCTACTGCCAAGGTACTGATATCGGTAAAATCAAAGACTACTGTCAGTATGTTGTTATCAGATATTCTTTGCACTATTTTTTCTTGGATATGCATAAAGCGTCCTACTGAAAGAGCGCCAGTTAGCGGAACTAAAATTGTTTCCGGTACAATAGAAGGAATAATTGGCGCTGATAAATCCTCTATGATCTTCTCATACTTTAATATTTGTTCTCTAAGTTCTATAATTTCTTGTGCTGAATTTGTTTCTTCATTCATATTAGACTCCCCTACCTTGCTCGTCATATTGTATATTCACTTATTTATAATTTCATTGATTAATTATACCATAAATTGATCATATGGGACTTATTCAGTTCGTTGTAAATCGTTGAAACTATGCATCTAACGCGATAGACTAAACTAATATACGTCCAATAAAAGGAGATTAAATATATGGCTTATCAACCAGATACAAAGGAGACTACAGAACTCATTCAACAACTTGTATCCATTCCAAGCCCTTCAGGATATACGAAACAAGTGATTTCGTTTGTAGAAACCTTCTTACAAGAATATAATGTAAAAACGAAACGCAACCGTAAAGGTGGGTTAATCGCTACACTCCCAGGCAAAAACGACAAAGAGCACCGAATGTTGACAGCTCACGTCGATACACTGGGAGCGATGGTCAAAGAAGTGAAAAGCAACGGTCGCCTGAAGCTCGATTTAATCGGTGGCTTTCACTACAATTCAATTGAAGGCGAATATTGTAAGATCCACACAGCTTCGGGCGAGTCTATTACGGGAACGATTTTGCTTCATCAGACATCTGTTCACGTTTACAAAAACGCTGGTGCAGCAGAACGCAATCAAGCTAACATGGAAGTTCGCATCGATGCAAAAGTGAATACAGCAGAGGAAATTCGTGCACTTGGTATTGAGGTAGGAGATTTCATCTCATTGGAGCCACGCGTGGAAGTCACTGAAAGCGGCTATATTAAGTCCCGCCACTTGGATGACAAAGCAAGTGTCGCGATGCTGTTGCAGCTCATTAAACATATCCAAGTCGAAAACATTGAATTGCCTTACACGACACACTTCCTTATATCGAATAATGAAGAAATTGGTTATGGTGGTAACTCAAATATTACTGAAGAAACCGTCGAGTATCTAGCAGTCGATATGGGTGCCATGGGTGACGGTCAGACCACAGACGAATACACGGTATCCATTTGCGCCAAAGACTCTAGTGGCCCGTACCATTACGGACTGCGTAATCACCTAGTGGAGCTGGCAAAACAACACAACATCGGGTATAAAATCGATATGTATCCACATTACGGATCTGATGCATCTGCCGCTATTAAGGCAGGACACGACATCATCCATGGCTTGATTGGACCGGGAATTGACTCCTCCCATGCGTTTGAACGTACACATGAAGAATCATTAAAAAACACTTTACAATTAATCTATTATTATGTGCTTTCCGATCTTCAAAGCTATTAAACATGTATACAAGGTACTGGGCATTTGATGCTTCAGTATCTTTTCAATTGATTGACATTTCACGTAAAATAACAAATAATGAGAGGTAAGCGCTTTCAATATATCGGTAATTATATCAAATACAGCGAAAGCGGTTCCAGTATTTTTGTATGGAACAGCTTTCTTTAAGGAGCAATCACAAATGGCATTCACGAGTTTAAACCAACTGATCGAGCATGCAGAACAGGATCATACGCCGATTTATGAGCTAATGATTCAATCTGAAATCAAGCAAAAAAGCATGCAGAGAGATACTATCATCAAGAAAATGTCAGAACAATTTACGGTAATGGAAGAAGCTGTTCGCAAAGGAACGACTACATCTATCATGTCACGCACCGGACTAACGGGCGGCGATGGACAGCGGTTATATGATTATGCTAAAAAGGGAAATTCATTTGTTCATCCTTCTACCCTGCACACCGCCGCAAATGCACTGGCTGTATCAGAGGTGAACGCGAATATGGGACGAATCGTCGCAACGCCTACTGCGGGATCTGCAGGGATTTTACCTGCAGTTCTCGTTCATGCGCTCGATAGTGGAAAGTACACCCGCGAACAAATTGTCTTATCTATGTTTACGGCATCTGCCCTAGGGTTAGTCATCGCAAATCGTGCTTCCATTTCAGGAGCTGCGGGAGGATGCCAAGCGGAAGTCGGCTCTGCTACCGCAATGGCGGCAGGTACATTAGTGGAACTTGCTGGCGGCACGCCTGACCAAGTCGGTCACGCAATAGGTATCGCACTGAAAAACTCATTGGGTCTTGTGTGTGATCCGGTGGCGGGTCTGGTAGAAATTCCATGTATCATTCGAAATGGACTGCATGCTATCACAGCTGAAGCTGCCGCAGATATGGCGATGGCAGGGGTTGTAAGTATCATCCCTCCTGACGAAGTAATCCATGTCATGCACGAGGTAGGACAGAACATGCCAGAGTCACTGCGCGAAACTGGAATCGGTGGACTTGCTGGTACGCCCACGGGTCAAAAACTGAAAACCCAAGTATTTGGTAAGGACAAAGAGCAAAAAGCAAAAAGCAGTGGTGCACCAGCTAAATATCAAAGCGCTTATGAAATCATCGGCCCAGTCATGATTGGTCCATCAAGCTCACACACTGCTGGAGCTGTTCGAATTGGGAACGTTGCACATCAGCTATTGAACGAGAAACCTATTCGTGCGAAGTTTTCATTAATGGGTTCTTTCGCCACTACTTATCAAGGACATGGTACCGACTTAGCTCTTCTGGCTGGTGTCATGGGTTACAATACTACCGATGAAAGAATTCCTAACGCTAAAGAACTTGCGAACGAAACAGGTTTAGAATACGAATTCACGAAACGTGTGCTGGGTAGCTATCATCCAAACACCGTACTTGTGGAGTTAACAGGATTGACCAACACAATAAAAGTCCTCGCCAGTTCACTTGGTGGAGGTAAAATTGAAGTACAGGAACTCGATGATTATCCGATAAAATTCTCTGGCGAACGTCCAGCACTATTAATTCGCCATACCGATCAAAAAGGGGTCATTGCCGATCTTTTAGGTATTCTCTCGAGAAAAGGAATCAATATTGCTCGTATGGCGAATGAACGGTTTGCAATTGACGGTCCCGCTATTACGATTTGTGAAATCGACGGCTCTGTGGACGAGGAAATGCTTGCAGAGTTAAAACGCGATGTACCTATTATTGATGATATTGTATTGGTAGAAACAGAATAATTCTGCAGTAAAATACCAGACGTGAAGACACTTTTTATTGTCTTCACGTCTGGTATATTTTTTACCTTGCTACTATATAGTTGTATCTTACTTTTCCATCCAAGCTGGTTTGCCGAAACCTTTAAATTCGGATTCGATTATTTCTAAAAATTGCTCAGATTCTACTACTTCAATAATATCTTTCGCAAATTGCTTATCTACATTATCTGTTTTCACAGCTACCACATTACGGAACTGATCCGGCATATCTTCTAAAGCTAGTGCGTCTAATAAATCCATATTTGCTGCAATGGCAAAGTTACCAGGTACTGCTGCCAAATCAGATCCCTCAACTGAACGTGGTAATTGCCCTGCTTCAACTGGCTGAATCACTAAGTTCTTCGGGTTCTCTGTGATATCTTTTTCAGATGCCGTTAATTGGTCAATTTCTTCATCCATTTTCACTAACCCTGCATCTTCCAATACATATAACGTTCTCGCTGCGTTCACTGGATCATTTGGAATAGTAATAGTTGACCCATCTTCAATTTCCTCAAGAGACTTATATTTGTTTGAATAGATACCTAATGGCGCTGTCGGTACTATAATTAACTCAGAAAGTTCCATATTGTTTTCTTTCTCGAAGTTTTCCAAGTACGTGATGTTTTGGAATAAGTTCGCATCAATATCTCCACTGTCCAACGAAATATTCGGCTGAATATAGTCGCTGAATTCTGTTATTTTAACAGTATATCCTTTTTCCTCAAGTGCTGGTTGAATGGCTTTTTTTAACATGTCACTATATGGACCTGCTGTTGCACCAAAACGAATGTTTTTATCATCATCCGACTTTTCAGTAGACTTTTCTCCTCCACAAGCTGCTAATGCCGCAACCAGCGCAGTAAGAATGAATGCCAGTACTAGTTTCTTCATAAATCCATCTCTCCCCTTTTATCTTTTATCTATCATTTTTGAAAAACGATCTCCACCAAATTGAATCAACTGCACTAGCACTATTAAAATGGCGACGGTAACTAGCATAATACTGTCATCATATCGGTAATAGCCAAAACGAATGGCCAAATCTCCAATTCCGCCTCCCCCAACAAATCCAGCCATTGCTGAATAGGCAACTAAGTTGATTAACGTCAGTGTAAGTCCTTGGATAATACTCGACTTAGATTCAGGTAGTAACACATTCCAAATAATCATCCATGGTGAAGCACCCGTTGAAATGGCTGCTTCTATAACACCTTTGTCTATTTCACGCATGGACGTCTCAACAATCCTCGCAAAGAAAGGAATCGCTGCAACAGAAAGCGATACACTTGCAGCTGCCGGTCCAATCGTATTTCCAACAATCAGTTTCGTCAAAGGTATTAGGGCTACAAGTAGAATAATGAATGGAATCGAGCGAATAATGTTGACGAAAAATCCAACAACCGAATTAATTGCACGGTTCTCTAAAAATAATCCTTTATCTGTTGTAAATAATAGAACACCAAGCGGCAACCCAATAATCAGCGCAATCGAAAGGGAGATGCCTATCATATAAAGTGTTTCACCAAATGCTTTTATAATATCCGGCATAAGTTCCATGATGTGGGCTAGATCAAACATGTTGTCGGATCACCTCCACTTGTGCGTTTTGTTCAAGTATGTATGCAATCGCTTGCTCTACTTCTTCATGTTCACCTTGTAATTCCATTAAGAAAATCCCAAGTGCTCGTTCTTGAATATATTCAATCGACCCATGCAGGAAGTTACCTTTGACTTTATACTTCTGCATCGTATCGGAAATCACACCTTCCATCGCTACTTCACCTTTAAATGTAATTTTTATCAGTGTACCGACCAAATTAGATATGACAGCTTTAGGGATGTCATAAGACACTACACTGCTAATAAACTCCTTTGTCAAAGGTTGAACCGGGTTAGAAAAGATGTCATACACTTGTCCTTCTTCAATGACTTTACCATCCTGCATAATCGCCATGCGATCACAAATCTCTTTTACCACATTCATCTCATGCGTAATTAACACAATGGTAATATTCAATTCTTTATTGATCTTTTTCAACAATCGTAATATAGACATCGTCGTGTTGGGATCCAGTGCGGATGTCGCTTCATCACAAAGCAAAACGGATGGATTATTGGCTAAGGCTCTCGCAATACCAACGCGTTGCTTCTGTCCTCCGCTCAACTGCGCTGGATATACATTGCGTTTTTCAGACAATCCCACCATTTCCAGTAGTTCCATTACACGAATCTCTATTTTATCTGATGGCATTTTTGCTGCCTGTAAAGCAAATGCGACATTTTCGAAAATCGTCTTTTGGCTAATTAAATAAAAGTGCTGAAATATCATTCCAATCTTCAAGCGCGCCTGCCGAAGTTGAACTCCTGATAGTT
Source organism: Sporosarcina sp. P20a (assembly GCF_002743175.1). Lineage (NCBI taxonomy): Bacteria > Bacillati > Bacillota > Bacilli > Caryophanales > Caryophanaceae > Sporosarcina > Sporosarcina sp. P20a. The sequence continues at coordinate 36,801 of NZ_PDYT01000004.1, read as the reverse complement.
TCGTTAAATTCACATCATTAATTAAAATCGTACCGCTCGTTGGTTTTTCCAACAAATTCAAACAGCGTATGAGAGAACTTTTCCCCGCTCCTGAATAACCGACAATACCAAATATTTCTCCAGTCTCGATGTCTAGTGATACATCATCTACACCCTTTACCACTCTATCTTTTGTCTGATATACCTTAGACAAATGTTGAATTTGGATCATGTTCTCACTTCTTTCTACATTCAAGTAAATAATAATAATTAATTGATAGCATTAACACTTCTCTTTAAATTAAAAAAATTCTTTCATTTTTCTAAATGAAAGAATTACTGAAATATTCTCAGCTTATCTCTCAGATGGAAAACCATGCTGTAGGATTTGGCACCTTCCTTGATTCATTCAAGGGGTTGCTGGACTTCAACGGGCCTTTTCCCTCAGTCGCTCTTGATAAGAGATTGATATTAAACTATATGCGTAAAACATATACTAATCTGAATTAATAAAACTGTCAAGGTGAATAACGACAATTCAACAGAATATCCGACCTTTTCAATCAACTTTGTTTATTGCACTCAATTTTTGCAATCGTCTGGAATCGAATAATAAACCTTCTATTGAAAAGTCTAGTATGATCTATGTATACTTAACGCAAATACCCTATCAAAGAAAGAAGGAATAAACTATGGCACTGTCCAACCGGTTACAGAATCTCCCTCCGCATTTCTTTACGATATTATTAAATAAAGTAGAAAAGGCTATGGATGAAGGCAGAGATGTGATTAATCTAGGGCGTGGAAATCCTGATCAGCCAACACCTCCTCATATTATTAAAGCGTTGCAAGAAGCCGTTGAAGATCCAGCGACACACGGTTACTCTCCATTCAGAGGGACACTTGCTTTAAAACAAGCAGTCGCTGAATATTATCAGCGTGAATACGATGTCACGATTGACCCTGAAACTGAAGTTGCGGTTCTCGGCGGCACAAAAATTGGTGTTGTAGAACTACCTTTAGCTATTATGAATGAAGGAGATCTATTATTGCTGCCAGACCCTGGTTATCCCGATTACTTGTCAGGTGTAAGTTTAGCTGGTATTCGATATGATACGATGCCGTTACGTAAGGAAAATGAATTTCTTCCTGATTACGATGAACTAACCGATGATCAGAAAAAAGATGCTAAATTAATGTACTTAAACTATCCTAGTAATCCTACAGGCGTCACAGCAACTCCCGAGTTTTATGAAAAAACTGTAGCATTTGCTAAAGAAAATCAGATTGCTGTCTTACAAGATTTTGCATATGGGGGCATTGGTTTCGAAGGCAAGAAACCGATAAGTTTCTTACAAACAGAAGGGGCAAAAGAAGTCGGCATTGAAATGCTGTCCCTTTCCAAAATGTATAATATGGCAGGCTGGCGTGTTGGTTTTGCAGTCGGTAACTCTGAAATAATAGAAGCTTTAAATGTATTGCAAGACCATTTATTCACTAGTATCTTCCCAGCAGTTCAACGTGCCGCAATTGAAGCATTGACGGGACCACAACAATGTGTTGAAGAGTTAGTTGCTCTCTATGAAGGTCGCCTGACAGTATTGCTAACGGAGTGCGAACGCATCGGTTGGGATGTCACAGCTCCTACCGGATCATTTTTCGCTTGGCTACCTGTCCCAGAGGGCTTTACAAGCGAAACTTTCGCCGATTTATTACTGGATAAAGCAGACGTCGCAGTATCACCAGGGAACGGATTTGGTGTTCATGGAGAAGGATATATTCGTGTTGGGTTGTTAGAAAGTGAAGAACGGTTGCAAGAAGCGGTTCGTCGTATTGAAAAGCTCGGTTTATTTAAATAAGAACATGTAATTGCACCTAACATCCATTATGCAAAAAGCCTCCTTACTCATCCCAGTATTTCTGGAATGGCAAGGAGGCTTTCACATGTCTAAAATCATTTTCGTTACAGGCTTTTCTGAAATATATTAATCGAGGTCTGCGGTGTCCAATAGTGCACGCACTTCATCTGTCGTATTCGTGCTCATCAATTCATTTCGAAGTTCGGCTGCTCCACGGAACCCTTTAATGTAAATCTTGAAGAAACGACGTAGTGGTTTAAATAGTCGAGGTTCAAGTTCTGTCGAATATTTATCAAAGAGATCCAGGTGTAGACGCAAAAGATCCAGCAACTCTTTATGATCATGCTCTTTCTTCTCTTTTTCAAATGCAAATGGATTATGAAATATTCCACGTCCTATCATAACCCCATCCACACCGTACTTTTCCACAAGCTCCATACCCATATGACGATCAAGAATATCCCCGTTGATCGTCAGCAATGTGTCGGGCGCTATTTCATCACGAAGCTTTTTGATTTCAGGAATCAATTCCCAATGTGCATTGCCGTTACTCATTTCCTTACGAGTACGTAGATGGATCGAAAGGTTCGCGATATCTTGCTCCAGTACATGTCTGAGCCATGTGCGCCACTCTTCAATGTCAGTGTAGCCAAGACGCGTCTTGACACTGACAGGTAATCCGCCAGCTTTTGCAGCTTGAATAATTGCCGCGGCGGTTTCAGGATGGTTAATCAGCCCACTGCCTTTACCTTTTGTTGCAACGTTCGGCACAGGGCATCCCATATTAATATCCAATCCTTTGAAACCAAGTTCCGCCATCCCAATACTCATCTCGCGGAAATGTTCAGGCTTGTCTCCCCATATGTGAGCGACGATTGGCTGTTCGTCTTCTGTAAACGCCAAACGTCCGCGCACGCTGAAGATTCCTTCTGGGTGACAAAAGCTTTCCGTATTTGTAAATTCCGTAAAGAATACATCCGGACGTGCAGCTTCGCTTACTACATGGCGAAAAACAACATCCGTTACATCCTCCATCGGTGCTAGTATGAAAAATGGCCGTGGTAGATCACGCCAAAAATTAGTACTCATCGTTACGTTCAAATCCTCTCTTCATAACTTGCAGCTGTGTGTACCAAAAACGGTTTTATTACATATACTCAACCCTTACAGATGCCAGTCTCACTATTATACAAAAAATGCACAGATGAATTCCACTTCTTTGAGCTACCACTAAAATTTATTATTAAGCGACTCTATTTGATGTTGGTTTATTGGTCAAATAGAGTCGCTTAATACCGTATGGGAAATTAAAAACCGTTGCTATTTACAGCAACGGCTTCAACTACTATTTCACTACTACCTACGCATTGGTTTCTCTCTGCGCAACTCTTTCATTAAAGAGATGACCATCAATAACATGACGAACGAGAATGGTAAGGCGGCGATAATGATCGTATTTTGTAAGGCAGCCAAGCCACCCACTGATAACAGAATTAATGCAATGGACGATTGGATAATACCCCAAATCATTTTCACACTTGTAGGCGGTGTCAACGATCCATACGTCGATTGCATACCGAGCACAAACGTCGCAGAGTCAGCGCTAGTCACGAAGAACGATGCAATCAACAGAATGGCGATAATCGAAATAATAAATGACCATGGCATTTCGTTAAACATTTCAAAGACCACCAGCTCAGACGAAGAACTTGCGATATCCGCTATTCCTCGACGCTGCATGTCGACAGCTGTCGTGCCGAAAGTAGAGAACCAGAATGCACAAAGCAATGTAGGTGCAAGAAGTACGCCCACCATGAATTCTCGGATTGTACGACCCTTTGAGACACGCGCGATAAACATACTGACAAACGGTGCCCATGAAATCCACCAAGCCCAGTAGAAAATCGTCCAATCAAACAGCCATTGCTGATTACCTTCATTAAGCGGTGCCGTACGAAGACTCATTTGAACGAGATTTCCTACGTAACCACCTAGTGATTCAGTAAACATGTTCAATATTAACAACGTCGGTCCCAACACAACGACGAATGCGAGAAGTAACACAGCAAGTACCAAGTTTGTATTGGATAAATACTTGATCCCTTTACTGAGTCCCGAAGAAGCGGAAATGATAAACAGTACTGTAACTATAGCGATAATGATAAACTGGGAGAGTGTCCCGATCTCAATCCCAAACAAATAATTCAGCCCTGCATTAATTTGAACAGCACCGAAACCGAGAGTTGTTGCAACACCAAATGCGGTAGCAAAGACTGCAAGAACATCAACGAATGTTCCCCACGGACCATCCATCTTCTTGCCAAAAATCGGTTTCAATGTTGCTGAAATTAAACCTGGTGCATCTTTACGGAACTGAAAATAAGCGAGAGATAAAGCGACTATTCCATACATCGCCCATACATGAAGTCCCCAGTGATGGAATGATTCACGTAATCCTTCCTTAAAGGCTTCATCGGTGTTTGGATCTTCTGTTGCAGGATTGACGAAATGTGATAAAGGTTCAGCTGCTCCGTAGAACACTAATCCAATACCCATTCCTGCTGAAAATAGCATAGCAATCCACGTAACGGTAGAAAATTCAGGGCGGTCGGTATCTTTACCGAGTCGAATCTTACCGTACGGACTAAAAATGAGGAAAATGCTTAATAATAGTAGTAATGAAAGCAACAGCAAGTAGTACCATCCAAATGAGGATGCGACAAAATTCTTTGCATTCATTGTAATGGTTTCGAAGCTTTCCGATGCAAATACGCCGTATCCAACCGTAACGACGATCAATGCGATCGTAATGTAAAAGACATTTGATATTTTTCTCATGTTTCTCCTTTCAAAATAAGGTTACTTGTTCGTCTAATGAACGATTATATACTATACATATACTTTCTGAAGAAGGCAAAAGGTAAAAAAAAAAGACAAATATCAAATGAGTTACTTTATTTATTCATAAAGCACGACAAACGTAGACAGGATATAACAAAAAGGAGTTGTTTTATGAAATTACTTATCTCAAATCGATTACATTGAATGAATTAATAATGACCTTATACCTAGTCGAAAGTAGATTTGACACTATATTTCTTCCGCTAGTAATGTGTGGTATTTTGTAGAATTACTACTCTTGTAAATCTAATTAAAAAACATTGTATATCATCAGCTACTTCACAGTTGATGATATACAATGTTAATGAGCTGAGTGCATCTGTAAACCGTTATTTATTATTCCACTGATTGGTAAAAATCAAACCATCTAAACTTCGCCGTTTCTCCCAATTAGCTGTTTCCAATATAGGCGCAGTCGGATAATTCTCCGTGTACCCAATAGATAAAAGTGCAATCGGTTCTATATGAGGTGGTATGTTCAAAATATCGCGCACATCATTCTTTTTATAAAAACTCACCCAGCCCATCGCTAAACCTTCCGCACATGCTGCTAGCCACATATTTTGGATGGCACAAGCAGTCGATAACATGTCGGTTTCAGGGATGGAATTACGTCCTAACACATGTGAGCCGCCACGCGTAGGATCACATGTCACGCAAATAGTGATAGGTGCTTCTTTTATTCCTTGTATTTTTAAGCCAAGAAACTTTGTCTCTTTTTCTCCTTCATCCTCATAATGAATCGCTAGCGCACGCCTTTCTTTATCGGCCGCCCAAGCCAACTTTTCTTTCGTTTCATCAGATGAAACGATGATGAAATTCCATGGTTGCATGAAGCCTACTGAAGGTGCGTGATGAGCCGCTTTCAATATATTATGTATCTGATCCTCAGGAATGGGCGTCGGCAAAAAACTTCGCACATCTCTTCTATTGTAAATCACTTTGTAGACCGCATCTTTTTCTTCTTCAGAAAACATGTAACATCTCTCCTCTAGACTTGTATGTCATTTAGTTTGCTGTTCGTTATAGATCATCACGGTTTTATTATAGTGAAGTTTTGTAAAGAAAGACAGGTTTGTCAAAACGCCGCTTACATATATTGGTTCAGTAAAATAAATGATCCATTTCAATAACCAGAAAAGTGGTTTCAACCGTTTTACAAATCACCGGTTGAAACCACTTCACAAAATACCATTCCTATTAAATATACTCACTTCTCGTCCATTTTCGTAATTGAAACTCCGCGTTCTGCAAATACTGTTTGTGCAACAGATAAAGCATTCAGAACGCTAGGGAATCCAGTATACGGAATCAGGTGCATGATGCAACCGATAATCTCGTCGGGCGTCAAGCCTACATCAAGGCCTGTTTTGATGTGCATCTGAATCTGCGGCTTACCTTGTGCTACAAGAGCCGTAATCGTTGTAAGAACCTTTTGTTTATTATCCAATCCAGGTCGGGAATAGATATCCCCAAACGCAAATTCCACTACATACTTAGTCAAATCCGGTGCTACATCTTTGAAGCTCTCGCCAATTTCCATCTCACCTGCTGGGTTATCTTCACCCGATAACGTAAGTTCCATTAACTTTTCCAAACCACGTTGATAGCGATCTTCCGCCATTCCAAAAACCTCCTTGATTATAGTGCCCGCCATTTCTTCAAAATTGTACGTACACGTTCTTTTCTGTTATTAACTAGCAGTCACACTACTATTATAACAAAATTTATAAATAACCAAAATTTTTCGTCTATTCGTCATTCTATAGGCGAGCCGTCAATATATAAGTTGCATAACTTGTTAACTGGCTTTCCTAATTAGTGTCGTAAAGAGTAGTGCTGTCGTTCGTTTTTCCGTATAGGAGTAATGATCACCTTTTCTTTTTCACCCTAAGCTGCTAATTTTATATGCATTCATCTAATAAGCAAAGCCCCATTGCTTACAAGAAAACCTTCCTATCGTTTATACTTATAAGAAACAATCGACCAAGGAGGTTTGCACAATGGAATTTAAAAATATTGAGGAACAGATCATTCAAAAGTACAAAGACGACGAAAACTTGATGATTCGCCTATTTGTTCAGTGGTGCGCCAATCATAAACTGAATCCACAAACTCTTTATCAGCAAGCATACCCTGAACAACGGGCAAATCCCGCACTAAAAGAAGTCATGGAAAGCGATGATGGATTTGAGGAACTTCATATAGATAATGAAACCATGCTGGATGTACTTCAAATGTTCGGGAATGATGATTTAGCATTTGTAGTCGCGGATGAAATACAGAAATTCAAATCATGATGTGTATCTGCGGGGGAACTATTCCGTTTGTTTATGCTATCAAACGCGGGCAGTTCTTACGCAGATTCTATTTTTCAAAAGTACGCTCTCTTTTATCAAAGCTCTTACTTTTCACTTGCTTACCTACTATGAGTACAGCGGAATATAACACAAGTGCGATGCCAAGTATCTGTAACGGAAGCAGTTGATCACCAAGGAACAATACACCAACTAAAACTGCAACAATTGGTTCAATGGTTGCAAGAATTGATGCCTTCCCCGCTTCCAAATACTTTAGACCCGATGTATATAAGACATATGCCGCCACAGTAGAAATCAGTGCCAGTAGTAGGGCAGCAATCCAAACGTCAACATACTGGAATTTGGCAACCTTGCGCCATACATTACTAGTCAGCGACATGAATAAAGCCATATACAAGAATGTGTACGTAGTAATCGTCAGGGCCGAATACCGTTTCGTTATCGGCTTGGTGAAAACACTGTATAGCGCATAACAAAATCCCGAAAGAATTCCCATTAATAGCGTCTTACTAGGAATAGTCTGCGATCCTAGCGGCAAGAGCCCGACCACAAATGCACAACCGACAATAGCAAATACTAGTGCTAAACCTTTACGGGCAGTTAGTAATTCCTTAAAGAAGATCCTCGATAGAATCATCACGAATAACGGTCCCGTATATAATAACGTCACGGCAAGAGACAAACTGGAACGTGAAAATACTTCGAAGTAAAGGTAGTTAAATAGCGCAAGACTAAAAATACCTGCACTCGCAAAAAATACGTGATCCTTTATTCGTGTCCGTAACTGATCACGAAAGAACAACATCATGATGACAAATAAAAACACAAAGCTGAAAATCCCTCGAATCGCTACTACATCCCAAGCCGTGAATCCCCGTGCATATAGTGGCGCTATGAATAAACCGATCAAACCCCAACAGACTGCTCCTGCAATTGTGATTACATATGTCTTCATACTTGGCTGTGTTTCCACCCTCGTCCCCTCCGTTCCGATACACGTGTAGATGAATTCACCTAATATATAGTTATGTACTGAATTATACTGCATACTTGTAGACGAAACCATTTCAATAGTTACTACGCCTATCTAGTAGATTAGTTTATAATATTATCTGGACGAAAAAAAAGCGCGATAGTCTTGTCTTCAATCATGACAATGCTCTCACACATTTTTTACTACTCTAGATTTTCTTTATAGAACAATACTTTGTAATGAGCAAGAATCTTTCATTAGTCATATTAAGTACTGTCTCTAGTCGGATTATGCGTTATATGGGTACAGATATCTTTATGCGTTACTAACTCAATCATGTAAGGTTTAAGCGATAGACTATAAACTTTCCGCTACTCAACAAGTATGAAATCTACACCACCTACACCGACATCAACTTTCAAATGAATAGTAGTATCCGAGTGCCCGTAAGCTTCATTTACATAGATGCCTTTACCTTTAGCAATTAAACCTTTCGTTCCCACGCTACCTATCCCCTTTGAAACAGATAATTTAACTCCAGTCTCTTTAGGTAAATGAATCTTCGCATCGCCCGCTCCCAGGTTGATGTCCACGTCAAAGCTATCCTTCCATTCGCCGCCTAGATTGATCGTCGTATCCCCCACACCAGCATCTATTGACACTTGATTGAGATGGATTCCTGCCAATCTTAGTTCTGAATCGGATACACCCATTTCGACATCGAGGTTCACAGGTATTTCATTTGTCAGTTGAAGATTCCAATCGTTTCGATGCTTCCGCAAAGCTGAAAAACCTTTCATTTTCTGCTGAATCTCTACATAGCCAACATCTCTTTTATTCTTATACGTAACGGATGGATACCATTTTTTCACGTTCGTATCAATGTCCCCATCCACCCATTGCGTTGCCCCGCCCTCAATTAGAAGAGTACCGGCACCAAAACCGATAGCCACATCGAGCGACTTCGCGTTATCCTTTTCAATTGACAATTCACCAGAGACACGGTCCGTTTTCATCCAGTCATATAACCAAAAGCTAACTATACCTAACAGTACTACGCCTGTAATAACTATCAGTATTTTCCGCATATTCACACCCCTTTACTCTATTATAAGCGTAACTCAATAAAATTGAGTCCATCAGATGACTGAAGTGTATATCAGACTTAGGACTGAGCGGTATATTTTCTCTCCATTGTCATGAAAAGAAATTACCCGCATACCCTTGCCAAACCCTAGCCGTTACACACATTCTGTAATACGCCACATATAATTATGCAATTAGTGCCTTGATACCTGGCATGACACATGTGGTGATTTAAGACACTGAATGATACATACACAATAATCCACATGACTAAAGAGAGGACGATGCATGTGAGGAAGAAGTTGAAGCTAGGAACGATGATTCACGGTATCGGTGAGAAGTTTTCCGACTGGCGGCATTCTACTATGCATTCAGTTGAAAGTATAAACTTTGAATTTTATAAACAACAAGCTCAAACACCAGAACGCGGAAAGTTCGATTTTGCTTTCATCGCGGATGCTTTATACATTAATGAAAAATCCAATCCACATTATCTGAATCGATTTGAACCGCTCAAGATACTTTCTGTAATGACAGCGATGACGGCTGAATTGGAAATGACAGCATAAAATTTTAGTAAATACGTTCATGAGCTATACGGATCACATTAAATCTGAAGCACGCAAACAAAACGAGAACTCGTAGTTGCCGGATGGGGACAATGACTATTCACTTAAGTAGATAATTTTTTCTCTCAAGTACAAATTACTATCATTTTATCAACACTTTAATACTTTACACATTTTTTGCTGTATGATTATCTAATAAACATAAGTATGTTCTACAATGAGGAGGCTACGCATGAAAATTGCCCCGATAACGTATTCCGATGAAATTCAGGACATGATTAAACGTTTGCATCAATTGGATGAATGCTTTTCGGAAGCAGAAGTGATTGATTACATCAGCAAGTTGGAAAAGATTGATGTAATGGATATGTATATTAATCAATATAAGAATAAAGTAACTAGTCCAGTCATTTACGAAGCAATTGCACAAGCTTTCAAGTTCCACTTAGAACAAGTTCCCGTGTTGACCAAAGATAAAATTGGTACTTTTGAGATCCCGCCTTCAACGAATTTGGAAACCTGCAACTGTTTTCCTTCACAAATGATTTTAGATTTATATTTAGCGCATCATCATCATCACGTGACTGGTGCCGATGTGCGGACGATGATTAACCACTATTTTGGGATGAATTTAGCCGGCATTGATGGATTGGGAAGGACCAGAATCTCTTTGTATTCAAAAGGGCAGTGGTTGGTGAAAGATGAAAAAGACTTATTTGTTATTCATACTGGAACCAAAGATATTGACGTGAAAATCTACGGAACAAATTACTTTATGCAGCGTACTGGATCAAAAGACATACCGGCTGAATTACAGTACTCCTTAATTAACATGGGGTATAGTTATAACCCAGAATTGGATGCGTATTACTTTTCAAACCCTTCAGGACTCACTGTTTCCAATGCCTTTAAAGGTAAAACAATAGATGCAATCATTGAAGTTACAAATGCATTATACAAATCTATATAACTATTAAAAGTAACCCAGAGAAGAGGCAATCAAGCCTCTTCTCCGGGTTATTTATTTTCCAAAAGAAGATAGAAACTTCACGCGATCTCCCATTGGAGGTATTGTATTATCTATCAAGGAAACTTCGAGGACTGACGGCCCCTCTACATTCATAAGCTCGTCTATCACTTCTTGTGTCAGATCCTCCATCGCTTCAATTCGTTTACCCGGTATGTTCATGGCCGCAGCCATAGCTGCAATATTCACCGGTTCTTGTTCGAATGCTGGGTGGGAGCGTTTATATTGCAATGAATGTCCATGATAGACCATTCCTAAGCGCGCATTATTCATCACTACAAATAAAATCGGCAACTTATGTTCTTTTGCAGTCAGGATTTCCATACCATGCATGAAGAAACACCCGTCACCCGTAACGCAAACTACTGGACGTTCAGGTTCAGCAAGCTTCGAACCAATTGCAGAACCTATTCCACTCCCCATCGCCCCAAAATGCACATTAATATCAAATGAATCGGACTCCACCACATTCATGTCATGAATGATATACGCCATGAACTCACCGATATCGACGGTATATCTAGTTTTGCGGGGAGCGTAATTTTGCAGACGCATCAAAACATTTTTCGTATTGTACTCTTCACTATCTACCATTCCTATTTCCTGTTTAATAAACGCTTGTTCTTTGGTCGGCAAGTTTAAACTTTTTAATTCATCTAGTAACGCGGTCAAACTTAAATCTATATCTCCCCAAACAGCAGCATCCACTTCATATTTACGATTAAATACGGATGAATCGTAATCCAATTGAATGGTATATCGATTTTTAGTGAGATTGACGTTCCAATTATTCGTAGCCGTCTCTCCTAAACTAGAGCCGACTACGAGTATAGCTTCACCATCTTTTCCATTGATCAATGCAGAAGCGGCCTCATGACCGGCAAAGCCGAATACACCAACGAGCAGTGGATGATCATCTGTAATATAACCTTTTGCCTGCGGTGTTGTAATGATCGGCCAACCAAGCTCCTCCGCTAACTCAAGTAACTGATCGACAGAGTTCCTAATACCTTGTCCTACAAAGATATATCCATCCTGTTTACTAGCAATCTCTCTTGCCACAGACTGTATGATGTTTTGATCTGGAACAATCGGCGTTCTTTTTGGCGGAGCTGGTATTTCGGGAGATTGAATTTGATTGATTTGGATATCTATCGGCATGGCGATATGGACAGGACCTGGTACACCAGAAACCGCTAGTTCACATGCCTTTGCCACTTCTCCAAGTAAATTCTTCGAGTCCGTTACAGTTACACTATATTTCGTTACTGATTTGAAAAGCGGTTCAGCATCTAATTCTTGAGAGGCATTTAAACCGACAGTATCGACGGGAACTGCGCCCGTCAAAAATAAAACAGGGACATGTTCACGCAATGCATTTGCGGCACCCGTTAGTAGATTAGTACCACCAGGTCCACTGCATCCAATACACACACTCATAGTAGCTGTATATTTGGCATATGCCACTGCCATATAGGAAGCCGCGCCTTCATGCTTCGTAACAATAGGCGTCAGTTCAGGTATTTCATACAACTCATCAAAAAATGCATTGACAGAACCTGCTGGGATGCCAAAAACATGTTTTACTCCTGTAGCCGTTAAATAATCCAATACTGCACGAACAGCTTTCATAACAACTCTCCTTTAGTAACCAGATATGTGCTTTCGAATTCATTGACCTTTAGCGGTACATTAAAGTAATAACCTTGCATAATATAACATTCTCTCGAAGCCAAAAATTCGGCTTGTTCCAGTGTTTCGACACCTTCAGCTACTACATCTAATCCCAGATTTTTTGCTAATGTGATAATTGTATTTGCGATGGCTGAATTATCGTCATTGCTTTTCAATTCTTGAATAAATGATTTATCTATTTTCAAAGCATTAATTGGCAAGTTTTTCAAATAACCCAATGATGAATAACCTGTACCAAAGTCATCAATGGACATCTTGATTCCAATTGCCTGTAACCTTTTCATCGTCTGGATAGTCAGTTCTGTATTTTTAATGATTTGATTTTCCGTAATTTCAAGACATAAAAGCTTTGCTGATACGCCTACTTCATCCAAAATCCCTTTAACCGTTTGGAATAAATTATTTTGTTCAAACTGGCGGGCTGATAAATTTACGGATACTACAATCGATGGATACCCTTTTGCTTGCCACTGCTTGATTTGGTTACATGCCTTTCTAATCACCCACTCTCCGATAGGAACGATTAGTCCAGTCTCCTCTGCCAGCGGGATAAATCGATCCGGCGAGATTAACCCTTCTGTTGAATGATTCCATCTCAATAATGCTTCAGTTCCAATGAGTGTATGTGTACTGTAATCAATTTGTGGTTGAAAATAAATTTCCAACTCCTCACGATCGAGCGCTTTATATAAAGCATTTTCAAGTTTCACATTTTCAAACGTCCTAATATCCATCGCCAAGTGATAAAATTGATAACTGCTGCCAGATACGGTTTTAGACTGATACATCGCAATATCCGCGTTTTTTATCAATAACTCCGCCGTTTGTCCATCTTTCGGAAATAAACTAACCCCAATACTGCTGTGGATATGCATTTCATGGCCTTTCAGATTGAATGGCTTGTTAAATTGATCCACAATCTTTTCGGCCACCTCTACCACTTCCGCTTCAGATTCAATATAAGGCAAGTAGATAACAAATTCGTCCCCGCCTTGACGTGAAGCTGTAGCGCCTTCAGGAAGGCACGCGGATATACGTCTAGCTACATGTACCAATAAAATATCGCCATAGCTATGCCCTAATAAGTCATTGACTGATTTGAAACGATCCAAGTCCATAAACAGGACCGCTGCTTTTTCTTTACGAGAATGAGCAATGCTCAAACCTTGTTGCATTCGATCTTTTAATAGCACTCGGTTGGGTAGATCGGTCAAGCTATCATAATACGCATGGTATCTGATTTCTTTCTCCATCTTCTTTCTTTCGGAAATATCTTTAAACGTAACGACTTCCCCAACAATTCTATCGCCTTCCTTGATAGAAGACCTAACATATTCTACAGGGAAATTAGACTGATCTTGCCTGAAAAATGTAACTTCATCAATATTCGTATGGTTTTCATTGTAAATAATACTGACAGGTTTACCTATTAGTTCATTCTTACTATCATAGCCTAGCGTCGTAGCAGCCGCCGGATTACAAAACGTAATGACGCCATGTAAATCCAACCCGAATATTCCTTCACCTGCCGAATGGAGAATTAGTTCTTTCTCCCGGCTAAGCCGCTGTAATTCCTTCATTGCTGTTTCCAGTTCGTTGTTCTTTTCGGTTATCTCTTCAGTTCGCTGTTTTATGATCGACTCTTGCTTTTCCATATTCAATAAGTTTAATAAAGTGGAAGCCGTTGTATCGACAATAGATTGCGTCAGCTGTTGACTGGCCTGGGAGTAATCCGGATTTTTTTTAAAAAGGTCTGCAATGACTATTAAACCTAATACTTTACCCATGGAAACGATAGGAAGTATAAACATCGATTGAATGCCAAAGTGTCGACATGCTTTATGGTTCACTCGATCGTCTGAAAAGACATCTGGAATGAGTTCTGCCTTTCTAGTTGCGATCACTTCCTCGAACACTTTATCATTTTCCACATCAAATTTTATCTCGTCATGGGATTTAACCCATGCTTCTACCGACCAGTCGCTCTTACGATTAATTGTTGTAGGCTTAATCTTCATATGAACTAACGGATCAACTAAATGTATCCCTATATTATTATTTCCAAGCACCTTTTCTATATAAAGAAAACATATATCCAGCGCTTCCTGCATGGTAGAACATAGTGATAAATCCCGAGTTATATCCAACAATAATTGCTTTTCCTTAATAAGTTCTTCTTTATTCGTTAACAGTTTGGCATTTTGAATAGCAACAGCAGCCATATTGACATAAGATTGGACCGTTTGAATCTCAATCTCCGTCAGGTTCATCGGTGTTCCATAGTCGAACAAGAAAACTAGTCCAAATAATTCCGTCTCGCCAGTAATGGGCAAAACCAATAGAGATTTTATCTTAAACGCTTCGACTGCCCTTGGGTCAGGTCGATGATCTTTGGATGTATCCGGTATATATATCGTTCGTTGTGTTTCAATTACTTCTTTCGCCAGCAAATCGAAGTCGGTATCAATTGTATGCATATCGAGCGTCATGCCATTGATCACTTCAGGTTTTCCTACGAAGCCCCTGAACGATCCATCTTGTTGTGGCAAATAAATTCCGACCGAGTCACATCGAACAATCTCCTCTGAGATAGCAGTCACTACGTGATTCAGTACATCTCTTAACTCTAGCTTTGTATTTATTAGCTTTGTTATATTCGCTAGTCGAAGATATCTAGTTTGATCTTTCACTATTCATACCTCCTCTTCTGCCCAATGTATTATCTATTGATAGTATATTTAATACCCTCATCTATGGTGGGATATCACCTCTTACTCTACTATTCGACAAATTATTTAAAATAGCCTTTAGTAGATGATACAACTATATTAAATATATAACGAACAGGAGTATTTTGTATAAGCATATAGTAGCAATAACAATACGTATAACAAAACACCCCCCTCAACAGTAGATTCGCTGCCACGAGGTTATAAACTTGTATAGTTAGTGTCCAAGCGATAATGTAACTACACTTGCTCTAGGTTTAGTGACAGTTGCAATAGGCTCAATCTAAGCCACTATTTTATTGAGTAATGACATAGCCTTTTAGAAGCGTTCAATCTGAAAATTAAACCTTTCTTTTCACCCAATCTACTAATTTCCAACTATTGTAAATAACGAATTTTATAATTTGAATTTTAATTCAGGTATGTTACTATAGAAACTAAGTTAATAGCTCGGGTTTGAGTAACTGAGAAGACCTCAAGAAGTGATTGCGCATAATGCAATCACTATCTTGGGGTCTTTTTTGTTCTCTAATCCTCTATAAAAGGGAGATGAAAGAAATGACAACATTTTCATCAATGAATCGAAATGAAATCGCGAATACGTTACGTACTGAGAATTTTGACGTTTTAATTATAGGTGGCGGCATTACCGGTGCTGGCATCGCATTGGATGCGGCGGCGAGAGGGATGAAAACTGCACTTATTGAAATGCAGGATTTTGCTTCAGGTACGTCTAGTCGTTCGACCAAACTTGTCCACGGCGGATTACGTTATTTAAAACAATTTGAAATTAAAGAAGTTGCCGAATTGGGGAAGGAGCGCGCGATTGTCTACGAAAATGGTCCACATGTTACAACACCTGAATGGATGCTATTGCCGTTTCATAAAGGAGGTACATTCGGTCCTACAACCACAGCTCTTGGATTAAAAGTATATGACTTACTAGCTGGAGTTAAGCGCAGTGAACGGAGAAGAATGCTGAATCTCGAACAAACTATACAACGAGCTCCTCTCATCAAAAGGGAAGGTCTTCAAGGAAGCGGCTATTATGTAGAATATCGCACAGATGATGCTCGCCTTACAATTGAAGTTGCTAAATCGGCTGCGGAAAAAGGCGCAACTCTGTTGAATTATGCAAAAGCGGAAGGTTTCATCTACAATGACCATAACCAACTATCAGGCGTTCAAGTCCGCGACATGATCACAAACGAAATGATGTCCGTACACGCGACAAAAGTTATCAACGCTGCAGGTCCATGGGTTGATGAAGTGAAAGAGTTCGATGGCCACTCCAACGGTAAAAACTTGATATTGTCCAAAGGGATTCATCTCGTATTCGATCAAAGCGTATTCCCTTTACATCAAGCAATCTATTTCGATACACCTGACAAACGTATGATTTTTGCAGTACCACGTGATGGTAAGGCATATGTCGGAACAACGGATACATTCTTTGATGGTGACCCGAAAGAAATGCAAATCACAGAAGATGATCGCACATATATTTTAAATGCCATTCACTATATGTTCCCGGATGTATCTGTTACTGAAAAAGATGTTGAATCCAGTTGGGCAGGTGTTCGACCACTGATTCATGAAGACGGTAAAAACCCCTCCGAGATTTCTCGTAAGGATGAAATTTGGGAATCCGAACGAGGACTAATCACCATTGCTGGGGGAAAACTAACAGGCTACCGTAAAATGGCGGAAACTGTTGTGAATAAAGTCTCTACTCTTTTGCAACAAGAAAAAGGATTACATTTCAAACGATCCACTACGAAGAACATGCCCATCTCGGGTGGTGATGTCGGTGGCTCTGCTCATTACTCTCGCTACTTCAACCAAGCTGTCAGTCGTGGCAAGTTGCTCGGTTTCACGGAACGTGAAAGTCGACATTTGGCTGCTCTTTATGGCTCTAACGTGGATAAAGTTTTAACGATTCCTTATGATGAATCCGAATCCATGCCACGTATTCTCTATGTTAAGTTACGCTATGCTATTGAACATGAGATGACTGTGAAACCGACTGATTTCTTCATTCGACGTACAGGCGATTTGTTCTTCAATATCAAAAACGTGCAAGACGCAAAAGAAGATGTACTAGTTAAAATGAGTCAATTGTTGAACTGGTCTGCAGAAGAACAGAAGCGTTATCAGTTAGAATTGGAAGACGAGTTACTAAAGTCAACATCTGTTGTGTAAATACTATAATATAAACGTATATCTATAGACGGGGGTTACTTTATATGTCTTTTCATAACCAAAAAGTGTTGCCAGCTGCACGTACATTGAAACAATTTGAAAAACTCTTAGATAGTACTTTTGAATACATTGTCCTGCTAGAAGTGCATATCAGCAATTTAAAAACCGTAAAACAAGAGGCGGATAAGCGGTGCAAGAAACTAATTATTCATGCCGATTTGGTTCAGGGTCTAAAAACGGATAACTTTGCAGCCGACTTTTTATGCAATGATATTCGTCCTGCAGGTATTATTTCCACTCGATCAAATATTATTATGAAAGCAAAATCTAAAAACATTATCGCTATTCAACGTATGTTTTTACTCGATACAATCGCATTAGAAAAAAGTTATTCTCTAATTGATCAAACTGCTCCAGACTTCATTGAAATGCTACCAGGTGTTATTCCCGAACTCATTGAAGAAGTATATGAGCGTACGGGTATTCCCATTATTAACGGTGGACTCATTCGGACAAAGCAACACATCGAGGATGCACTAGCAGCAGGTGCTGTAGCCGTGACGACCTCTGATAACCAATTGTGGGAACACTTTATTTAAATGGAGAACTTTCTACGTCATTGTTGACAGAATAAACTTACCACTCTATACTTGAAAACAAGTTAATATAAGTGGTTGAGTTTAGGAGTCCACAATTAAGTTCTTGCACATAGCAAGATTTAATTGTGGACTTTTTTGCGTCGTAATTGCTCAACTACCAAACTTAAATTGGGTAGGAGGAGATATAAATGACACCTTTTGCAGGTGAATTGATCGGAACGATGATATTAATATTATTTGGTGGGGGCGTAGTAGGCGGTGTAGCACTAAACAAATCTAAAGCAAATAGTGGTGGATGGATTGTTGTTACTGTAGGATGGGGTCTTGCGGTTACGCTTGGTGTTTACGCAGTGGGCCAAGCAAGTGGTGCTCATTTAAATCCAGCAGTCACGATCGGTTTCGCGAGTATTGGTAATTTCCCTTGGTCAGATGTTCCTATGTATCTTTTAGCACAGATGATTGGCGCAATTCTAGGTGCTGTATTAGTGTACTTCCACTACTTACCTCATTGGAAAGAAACAGAGGATCCAACTGCCAAACGTGATGTATTTGCTACTACACCTGCAATTTACAATCCGCTGTCAAACATAACAAGTGAAATAATCGGGACGTTCATTTTAGTACTTGGTTTATTATCTATTGGTGCCAATGAATTTACTGAAGGACTAAACCCGTTAATCGTTGGCGCTTTGATCATCGCAATTGGGTTATCACTTGGCGGTACAACTGGCTATGCGATCAACCCTGCACGTGACCTTGGTCCGCGGATAGCACACGCTTTCTTACCTATTCCCGGAAAAGGGCCATCCGGATGGAAGTATGCATGGATTCCAGTAGTAGGCCCAATAATTGGCGGTACATTCGGTGCCCTATTCTACAAACAATTTTTCCTTAATGAAAACAGCATGACATTTTGGATTGTCGGTGCATTCATACTTGCAATTCTTCTCGCAGCTCAGTTTTCAATCCGTAAAGAAGTAGTACAATCAAGTCTTCTAATTCAGACTCATAAAACTACGAATGACTAATCGTCTTCATAAATACTGGAGGAATAAATCATGACTGAAAAATATATTATGGCATTAGATCAAGGTACAACAAGTTCAAGAGCAATCTTATTCGATAAAAAAGGTAAGATTTTTCACACTGCACAACAAGAGTTTACTCAATATTTTCCACAGTCTGGTTGGGTAGAACACAATGCTGACGAAATTTGGAGCTCCATTTTGTCTGTCATTGCTGGAGTATTATCAGAAAAGAATATTTCAGCAGAGCAAATTGAGGGCATTGGAATCACGAATCAACGTGAAACAACGGTCGTTTGGGATAAGCACACAGGTAATCCCATTTATAATGCGATTGTATGGCAATCTCGTCAAACTGCAGAGATATGTGAGGATCTTAAAGAAAGCGGTTACAACGGTTTGTTCAGAGATAAGACCGGATTGCTTATCGATGCATACTTTTCGGGCACTAAAGTCAAGTGGATTTTGGATAATGTAGAAGGCGCACGTGAAAAAGCTGAAAATGGAGACTTGTTGTTTGGTACGATTGATACGTGGATTATTTGGAAGTTATCCGGTGGTGCGGCACACGTAACAGATTACTCGAACGCTTCTAGAACTCTTATGTACAATATACATGAACTACAATGGGACGAGGAACTATTGTCTATCTTGGATGTGCCGGCATCAATGTTGCCTAAAGTGTGTCCTTCATCTGAAGTCTATACACATGCAGATCCCGAGCAATTTTTCGGTCACGCAGTTCCTATCGCGGGTATTGCCGGTGATCAACAAGCCGCATTATTCGGCCAAGCTTGTTTTGAATCGGGTATGGTGAAAAACACATATGGAACAGGTTGTTTTATGCTAATGAACACGGGCGAAAAAGCGGTGAAATCCGATAATGGGCTGTTAACGACCATCGCTTGGGGAATTGATGGCAAGGTAGAGTATGCGCTTGAAGGAAGTATCTTCGTAGCAGGTTCAGCAATCCAGTGGTTGCGCGACGGTTTACGCATGTTCCGAAACTCTTCCGAAAGTGAGCAATACGCAAAACGGGTCTCTTCTACAGATGGTGTCTATGTCGTACCTGCATTTGTTGGTCTTGGTACCCCCTACTGGGATAGTGATGTGCGTGGTGCCGTATTCGGTTTAACACGTGGAACGACGAAAGAGCATTTTGTACGGGCTACGCTAGAATCCCTTGCATACCAAACGAAAGACGTCGTTGATGCAATGGAATCGGATTCGGGTATCTCCCTAAAAACGTTACGGGTAGATGGCGGAGCAGTCGAGAACAACTTCCTGATGCAGTTCCAATCCGATTTACTAAATGTATCGGTAGAACGACCGACTATTAACGAAACAACAGCGCTCGGTGCCGCATACTTGGCTGGACTTGCTGTAGGCTTCTGGAAAGATCGTTCAGAAATTGCAGCTCAATGGGCGATAGATCGACCGTTCCAACCAAATATGGAGGATTCTGAACGTGAAAAACTGTACAGCGGCTGGCAAAAAGCTGTACAGGCAGCGACTGTTTTTAAATAAGTTCTTTGCATACGTTCCTGTGGGTTCCTGTCGTGACTGTTTTGATTGTCATGCCTTTACCCACAGGTATTTTTATCCCGTTGTCTTTTCTAAACTCGCGACCCGTATGAATCTACACGGATAATTTGTAGTGGCTAAAGACATCGAATATAGAGTAATAATAAAGTTCGCTACCATCTAAAAATAATAGCCGATCCGCACGATTGGAAGTTAATTGTGGCTGCAAAGGATTTCCATCAGGTTTACGGAAATCGAGCTCTTGAACTATTTCATAGGAATTGGCTTTTCTAACCAATTCAAAAAAGTGATGATGATCAAAGTACTCTCGATGCACGACCATTGTATCGCCATTGATCGCAAATGTTTGAAATCCAAGTGCTTCAGTAGAGAATTGGAACTCGCCACTCTCATTCATTAAACCAATCTGTGCATCCATGCCAATGAAATACCAAATCTCATCATTTGCCGCCACATTCAGCGCCAAACATTCTCCCATAAGCTTTCTATCGTTCCCGTCATCTATAATATTCCCTTCATGATCCCAGCCTACCAGCCCTGAATTACCAATTGGTTTCTTCCAACCATAATTACCGTATACGCCTTCATCAAAATAACCTGTCCATATCTGATTATTTCTCGTCGTATACATATGGTCGATTCCATCGCCTAAACAGAATGAACGAATCAAGTTCCCGTCCCAATCATAGACGCGTCCATTTTGATCAACATGGGTTTCATCATGATTAATAGATCTTGCGCAGGCAAGCAATATATGGTCATCATCAATCGATTCGACTATATGGTAATTCCACTGTTCATTCGGTAAATGCAATACCGTCTCCTCACCATCCTTCAGACGAAGTACTTTATAGGAGTAATATTCCTCCGTTACAGTTGCCGGAAATCTGTGGTCGACTAGCGGTGGTTGCTCTTCTGCCAATAGTATAAGCAAATCTTGTTTCGGACCAATAGAAGTGGATAATGGGAAGAATCCTTCGATATGCTTTTGGATATTTAGAATTGGAGTTATCGGAATGATTTGTTTTGAGTGCATATAGATCACCTCACATTTAGAATTTTTTCAATGTCCAGTTCACCGATCTATTATCAAACTCATGATGCGATTGGCCTTCAGCCCACTTGCTCAGATCTTGATAATCCTCATGTGACGGGTCTCGCATCACACTAAGGAAATGATCGAATCCAGGTTCTCCACCGCAATCTTCAGGGGGTGCTGTTCCTTCGCCTTCCAAGCAAAGTGAGGAACGGACTGGCTGATCCACTTTAACTTCTTCTACTACTATCTTGTGCTCCCAGCAATCGCCAAAGTCATAGATATATTTTATGCAATTGTAGGGTGGAATGAATTCAGAAAGCAGTATATGATCTTCTTGTTCCATTTCAAAGCCATCTCCAAATCCTTCTTCATTCGATTCAACTTTAAGAAATTGAAATTCATGCAAATGCGAATTATGCCAATCGAAAAGAACCTGTAGTATTTGATGAAATCTGTGAAACGAAATATGTAGAGGTACGATTACACGTCTCCATATTGAATGCTTTCCGAGTACCAAGGAAATATGTAGTACTGCACTACCTCCTGTGAAAATACTCTTATCACCCGCAAGCCTTTGCAATTCTTTAAACATCTCTTCGTGGGGCTCAATCATAGGTTGCTTTGCGCCACCAGCCAACATACGACTTGCCTTTTTCGACGCCTCTATACCGAATAATTCTACTGGATCTAACTTATCTGGAAAATACCCTACCGATTCGCAAGATTTATTAAGGCGCGCTACTAACGTACGGTTTTTTGATTTATGGAATGTTACCTTACCGGCTTCTTCAATATATTGTTCTATTAGATCTTCGCGAATACGCTCCGCTTGTAACGTTTTTCTTATAGCTTCCACAATCAACTCATCTAAACGTTTACTATCTTTAGCTTTAATGCCATGCAGTGCCACAATATAGCGAGTTTTATCGTTCATTAAAACGATGGTCTTTCTACGATTGATGAGTACTACATTCGCATGCCAAGAAAAGAATGGATTCTCTTCTTCATGAACTGCCACTGTAAACGGAATAAGATCCAACAGTTTTTTCGTTCCTGAAATTTGCACAAAATCACTCCTTCTATAGTCTACTAACTATATATGCCTAAACAAACGATCCTCTCATTCTTTATCCACATCGGGGAAGTACTTCTTCATTAACGCCTCAGCCTCTGCTATGCCAGCCTTTGTAAGAGCTACAGACTTTGATCGCCTACCTCCACGTATTAAATCCTCTTCCTCTAACTGATTCAACGCATCAAACGAGTAACCTTTCCAACTGCGTAAAGGCCCTTCTGGAAAATCTTGATCTTTCCAAGATGTTGCGTATAACAATAACAAAGTTAGTTCTTCGATTTGTTGATCCATGAACAGTCACTCCTCTTCTTGAAGTATTTTCATCAGTATATAGTAAGTAGAATACATATCCAATGACTACTGTTTACTATACGAATAAGTCTGATAAATATATCGAACTGCTATCAATTCATACTTTCCCATAGTGTACAGGTATATCAGATGGAAATAATGACATGTAAAAGACAGTTATATATCACTATCTTTTTCATTACATTTCGAATATACGTTAACCAATGCAGCGTGCTAAAATATATTAAATGCAATTCCAAAGAGGATGTGTAAAACTCAAAAGAAGTCCGTTATTGGCTGTACACTCATCACGTTACACTGTATTTGATTTATAAAATCAAACGATTAAAGAGGTGTTCAAAGTTGATAGCAGAAAATAAAGAACAAACGATATTTACTCATACAGGAAAGAAAATCATAACAGATCGTGTTATTGATATAATAGCGAAAGTCGATGAACCACTAGTCGTTGTACTCGGCAATATGTTAAGCGACGAAGAATGCGACGAACTGATTCTGCTTTCTACAGATAAAATGAAACGTTCTAAAATCGGCGTAATTCATGCAGAAAATGAAATTAGAACTAGTAGCGGTATGTTTATTGAAGAACCTGATAACTTGATCGTCCTACGAATCGAAAAACGGATTGAAACAATTATGAATATCCCCATCGAACACGGCGAAAGTCTCCAAGTTCTTCACTATCTACCTGGACAAGAATATAAAGCACATCATGACTTCTTCTCAGCAACTAGCAACGTTACGAATAACCGGATTAGCACACTCGTCATGTACTTGAACGATGTCGAACAAGGCGGCGAAACATACTTCCCTCACCTCAAACTGTCCATCACACCTAAAAAAGGAATGGCTGTCTACTTTGAGTATTTTTATAATGATCCGCTGATCAATGACCTAACGTTACACGGTGGTGCACCAATAGAAATCGGAGAGAAATTTGTAGCTACGCAGTGGATGAGGAAGCAAAGAGTACGGTGAGAGACTTAAAATCTAACTTATCATCATAAAAACCGTTCGAGGCCGCAATAACAGTCTCGAACGGTTTTACAATATCAGCCCACTTGTTCAACCGTGAGTATATCACTTCACTTCCAATTTATGTTTTCGTGAATGTTCAAAACCACCTTTATTTAGGCCGTAACAAAGCTCCATAATCATTGCGCTTAACTACTTTTGGTGTTGTAAATTGGAATTATCGATCATTAGTAAAAAAGCGCCAACCCCATAAAACTGGAGTTGACGCTTTAAATATATTTTGGGAGAATGACTTACATCATGCCGCCCATTCCACCCATACCGCCCATATCAGGCATACCGCCACCTGCTGGTTCTGGTAGGTCTGCAACAACAGCTTCAGTAGTCAAGAACATTGCTGCTACAGATGCTGCGTTTTGTAGTGCGTAACGAGTTACTTTCGTTGGATCCACGATACCTGCTTCTACCATATTAACCCATGTGCCTTCTGCTGCGTTAAAGCCGACGCCGACTTCTTCGCGCTTCAAGCGATCTACTACGATAGAACCTTCAAGGCCCGCGTTTGTTGCAATTTGACGTACTGGCTCTTCAAGTGCACGAAGTACAATCTTGATACCCGTTGCTACGTCGCCTTCAGTATCTTCAAGTAATGCTTCTACTTTCTTATACACGTTTACTAGTGCAGTACCACCACCAGATACGATTCCTTCTTCAACTGCTGCACGTGTTGAGTTCAATGCGTCTTCGATACGAAGTTTACGCTCTTTTAACTCAGTTTCAGTTGCAGCTCCAACTTTGATGACTGCTACTCCGCCAGCTAGTTTAGCTAGACGTTCTTGCAATTTCTCTTTGTCGAATTCAGAAGTAGTTTCTTCTAACTGTGAACGGATTTGGCCGACGCGTGATTCAATAGAACCTGCATCCCCGATACCTTCAACGATAGTTGTGTTGTCTTTTGTTACTACGATTTTCGCAGCACGTCCTAGTGATGTCAGGTCAGCAGATTTAAGATCAAGTCCCAGATCTTCTGTGATTACCTGTCCGCCAGTTAGGATTGCGATGTCTTCAAGCATAGCTTTACGGCGATCGCCAAAGCCAGGTGCTTTAACTGCAACTGCGTTAAATGTACCGCGAAGTTTGTTGACAACTAGCGTAGCTAAAGCTTCACCTTCAACGTCTTCAGCGATAATCAACAATGGCTTACCTTGTTGAACTACTTGCTCAAGCACAGGAAGGATTTCTTGGATGTTGTTAATTTTCTTATCTGTAATCAAGACGTATGGGTTATCAAGCACTGCTTCCATTTTGTCTGTGTCTGTTGCCATATAAGCAGATGCGTAGCCACGATCGAATTGCATACCTTCTACTACATCCAGCTCTGTTACGAAGCCTTTGGATTCTTCGATTGTGATGACACCATCGTTACCCACGCGCTCCATTGCTTGTGAAATCAACTCGCCGACTTCTTCATCTCCAGAAGAGATTGCTGCAACTTGTGCAATTTCTTGTCTAGTTTCGATTTCATCGGAAACACTTTGAAGGCCTTCAACTGCTGCGATTACCGCTTTTTCGATTCCTTTACGGATACCGACAGGGTTTGCGCCAGCTGTTACGTTCTTCAAGCCTTCACGAATCATTGCTTGTGCAAGGACAGTTGCTGTTGTTGTTCCGTCTCCTGCGATGTCATTTGTCTTGGATGCAACTTCAGCTACAAGTTTTGCGCCCATGTTTTCGAATGCATTTTCAAGCTCGATCTCTTTTGCGATGGTTACACCGTCATTTGTAATAAGTGGTGAACCGAATTTGCGTTCAAGTACGACGTTACGACCTTTTGGCCCAAGTGTTACTTTTACAGCATCTGCTAGTGTATCTACACCGCGGAGCATTGCGGAACGTGCATCTTCGTTAAATTTAAGTTCTTTAGCCATGTAAATGATTCCCTCCAGAATTTCTATTTGTCTACTACATTTTCGTTATAATTAATTATCCAATAATTGCAAGAATGTCGTTTTCACGAAGGATCAAGTATTCAGTACCTTCATACTTCACTTCAGTGCCTGCGTATTTAGAGAAGATGATGCGGTCGCCTTCAGATACTTCTAGTTCGACGCGCTGTCCGTTCTCAAGAACACGGCCTGTACCAGCAGCAATTACTTTTCCTTCTTGTGGCTTTTCCTTCGCAGAGTCCGGTAGAACAATGCCGCTTGATGTTTTTTCTTCTGCTTCGATTAATTCGATAATGATACGGTCACCTAGTGGTTTCAACAAATGAAACAACCTCCTCGAGATAATGGGTAGTTTTTATTTTTCTTAGCACTCACTTACAACGAGTGCTAACACAACTCTTATATTAAAGAATTTCACACATAATTGCAAGTAAAAGCGTTCGACATTTTCTTCTTTTGCCAAACGTCTTTTTTCGCGTTAAACTAGTCAACATGTATGAAAGAAAGGTTGTGCACCGTGAAAAACTGGGTTGTTGCTCTGATGATCTTCATGTCGTATGTGTTGCTCCAGATTGCCAGCATTTTTCTTGCCCCTGAATTAATTGTTTACTTCACCGGCAAAGACTTGTCCAAAGTAGAAGCCATGTCCCAAGGGTTCGCTTGGACGTTATTCATTACGCAAGGTGTCGCAGCGCTCATAATCGCCGCGATCCTGTTACGAAATAAAAAGTTCTTACCTGTATTTAAAGGAAAGCCATCGGGATTCGGAAGCGTTCTTCTATGGGGGATACTTGGTTTCTTCCTCGCCATGGCTGGACAAATTGTAGGAGCTGCGATTGAGTCGGTGTTCGGTGTGACCGCAGGCTCCGAGAATACGGAGTTATTGTCGAATATCTCGAAAACCGCACCTATTATCATTTTTGCCATGGTGTTGTTTGCACCGTTCCTAGAAGAAGTCGTGTTCCGCCGGATTATTTTCGGTAGCTTGTACAGAAAGACGAACTTCTGGGTCGCTGCCATTGTCAGCGCCATCGTCTTTGCAGCTGTGCATGGTGAGTTGCAACATTTGCTCATGTACTTGATGCCAGGTCTCGCATTCGCCTTCGTCTATTACAAGACCAAGCGTTTGCTGACTCCGATGATTGCCCATTTCCTCATGAACAGTTTCGTCACTGTCGTGCAATGGAATGCGGATAAACTGCAACAATTACAAGATATGCAGCAGAGTATCGTATTATTCCTGCAATAGAAAAAATCTCCCCGTGAATGGGGAGATTTTTTAATATGGATATGCAGAAAGATGAATCTGGCCTGTGGTTCGGGGATTGGAGTTCCAGCAGGGGACGCTTTCCTGAGGGCGCGGCCCGAGCCTCCTCGTCACTGCGTTCCTGCGGGGTCTCGAACTCGCGCTGATCCTCCAGGAGTCGCCCCTGCTTCCACTCCAATCCCTACATTTAAAATATATGGATATAGATCACTTACTGGCAGTGTCGTCTGAATTATTTTTAGTCTTTTACTTTTTTAGTTCAAGTGCAATTGTCTAGGTTTCTACTTATACTTTTCCAATCAGATTTCAGAACACAACAGTAGTTGATCGTAAGTGGAATGCTCCCGATGGATCAGCGTCCACCTGGAACGTCGATCAACGGCGCCTCACCCACTCTCAAAATCATTACTGAGCCGCCATAACCTGAACCATCTTATCAATATCAGGCTTCGCTGTTCCTCTCACGTTCTCTGTCAAAATACTAAAGATCAACTCTTGGCCGCTCTTTGTCTTCACATAGCCGGATAGCGAATCCGTACCGTTAAGCGAACCGGTCTTCGCCTGCACCTTGCCTCTGACAACAGGACTCGTCAAACGGCTGCGCAATGTCCCGCCTAGCATGCGGTCGTTCACGCCTGCGATTGGCAATGAACGCTCAAATGCTGGATACCATTCCTTAGACTGAGCGGCATACAACACTTCCGCAATCTTCTCGGAAGGGATTTTATTCTTATGCGACATGCCTGAACCATCCTCTAAATACATACCTTTCGTGCTAATGCCATCTTTTTCTAACGTTTCCCTAACGACACGCAAGCCGGCATTCCAGCTTCCTTCATTATATACTTCACGCCCCATGGACTTGGCCAAGATCTCTGCATGTGAGTTGTTGCTGTACTTCATGAATGGCATCATCAAATAATATAAGGACATCGACTCTTTCTTTGCGAGTAACTCCGCATTCGCAGGAGTTTTCCCACGTGTTACACGAGCAGTCGATTGAAGTTTGATGCCTTCTTTAGCTAGCGCACGTTTAAAGACGTCTGCTGTAAAGGCTGTGGGATTGGATACCGTCACCCATTGGCGCTTGCCATTCGAATTGAGTGGAACATTACCTGAAACGATAATTGTGTTCGTGCCTTGTTGACGTTTAATTGTAACGGTGTTGCGTTGGTTTTTCGGTACAGTTCGTGTGCGATTTACGACTTTTACGATGTCTGTGTGCGGTGTCAATGTCACTGCACCCGCCCTACCGTTCCGTGTCGGCTTCGCATGGACAATTGTCGTACCTGCGTCGTAGTCTTTATTCGGCGAGATTGTCAGTGCTGAAACTTGCGCTGCGTAGTAATATGTTTCATCTGATTTATGAATACCGGGTGATAGACGCTGTGTATCAAACCATGTATCGTCCGCCACGATATGTCCGGTTACGGAATGGATGCCTGATTCACGCATTTGACGTGCCATACGCAATAAGTCGGCTTCAAGTAATGTCGGATCGCCTGTCCCACGCAAATATAGATGACCATCGAGGATACCATTTTTCACTGTGCCGTTCGTTAAGATATCTGTATCGAATGTATAATCTTTCCCTAACACTTCAAGTGCAGATGTACTTGTCAGAACTTTGACATTTGATGCAGGTGTGACTCCTTGATTGCCACGATATTGATAGACAATGCGATTAGTATCTGCTTCACGCACGATGACGCTGCTTCGTGTACCACGCATACGCTGACTTGAAATCACTTGATTAATCCCTGTTTCTAACCCTTTATAGGACTGCTGAGCCGCAGCTGCTTGACCTTCTATAACTGGAGTTGTAACACTCGCTATAAGCAACATTGCACCTAGTAACCACTTGCTCCATCTAGTTGGAGTCTTTTTACTGTTCACTTGTATTCATTTCCCCCTACTCATTCTATTCTTAGATAGTTTACCATAGGGGCATTGGTAAATGAACCCATATTTGACCACGTCACCGTAAACGCAAAAGATCCCCCTGCGTTAGCAAGAGGATCTAAATAGATTTACTTATCGTCTGTTTTATTCATCACTTCATCAATCTGACGCTGTTGCTCTGCTTTCACTTCTTCCATCTGGCGCAGACGTTCCGCTTTCTCGAACTTCCGATAACCTAGACGTGAAATCACAATACTGACCTCATACAAAATGAATAGCGGAACCGTAGTGAATAAATGCGATACGATGTCAGGTGGTGTAATGAACGCTGCCAGTACGAACAAAACGAAATACGCAACTTTTCGTATTTTGACAAGTACCTTAGGTTGCAACACACCGAGACGTGATAAAAATAAAATGACAATCGGTAACTGAAAAACGAAACCGAACGGCAATAGTAGCGAGAATAAAAAAGAGAAATACTCATTAATACCGATTGTCTGCTCAATGTTTAATTGGCCTGACAGATTAATCATGAATTTCATGACATACGGTAGCAATATAAAATAAGAGAAACTGATTCCTGCTAAAAACAGGAGAAAAGCAAACGGGATATATGACAGCGTGACACGCCGTTCCAAGTCACGAAGTCCCGGTGAAATAAAGGCCCAAAATTGATACATGATGACCGGTGAAATAATAACAATCGCAAGAAATACAATGACTTTCAAATAGATCACGACTGGATCTACGACGTTAAATGCATTCAATGTGACTTGTTCAGCCGGTGTATCAAACTGTATGAAATTAATGAGCGGCTTCGCCAAGAAAAAACTACCGATTGCCCCAACAATAAAGAAAACGACGATTACCATCAGCCGTTTTCGAACTTCATCTATATGTTCAATGATTGTTAAGTCTTTATCTGCCATCAGAATAACACCCTAACTCAGCGCACTTCTTCTTTCTTGTCTTCAACCTTTTTTACGTCATCTTCGTCGTCTGTAAGGCCTTTAGTTGCGTTTTTGAACTCGCGCAATGAAGAACCGAACGCTTTACCGATTTCAGGTAATTTCTTAGGACCAAATATAAGCAATGCAATTACAGCGATAATCAGTAAACTTCCGATACCTGGAGCCATGTTGGCCACCTCCTCGTAATAAGTCTATTCTACATGAAAACCTATAATTTTACTATCACAGTGTCATGTAATTTGTGAATCTTTTACGTCCGTTTTGATGAGGTAAATCAATGTTTGCAACTCAACAGACAAGTCGATTGTCTGAATGCGGATTGTATCTGGTACTGCCAGCCGTTCTGGAGTAAAGTTCAAAATCCCTTTTACAGAAGTTGTAGCGAGACGATCTGTCAATTCCTGTGCAACACGTGATGGCACAGTCAAAATAACCATTTCAATACCTAGCTCATTAATTTTCTCTTCAATACGATCAGGTGGATAGATAAGAATATCGTTCTTCAGTTCGCCCTCATACGGTGCTTTCGGATCGAACGCGACCACAATTTTCGTGTTATGAATCTTTTGGAAATTGTATTTCAAAAAGGCGTTCCCGAGACTACCTACCCCGATCAATGCCACATTGGTTTCTTCATCTTGATCAAGCGTTTCACGGAAGAATTGCAACAAGGAGTCGACGTCATAGCCGTACCCTTTGCGTCCAAGCGCTCCAAAATGGGAGAAATCTCTGCGAATCGTTGCCGCATCAATCTTCATCGCTTCACTTAACTCACCTGATGAAATGCGTTGTACACCTTTATCTGCATAATTTCGTAAAAATCTATAATATAAAGGCAACCGTTTTGATGTTGCCTGCGGAATTCTAGGTTTCCTCACAGCTGTGCCCTACCCCCATTGTCACTTCAATGACCAACCCCTGAACAAGGGTATAGCCGCTTTTATCGTACAGCACAACGAGTTCATTGTAAAGCCGATTATTGCATGAGGCGCCCCATTCCATTAAACTGATAAGGAATAGAGGTGTGGGGCTTGATTATTTTACAAGTGAATGGACTAACCAAGTCTTTTTCAGGTACGGATCTACTAGAGAACGTCCGTCTCGAAGTACAGCATCGAGATCGTGTCGCACTAGTTGGACGAAACGGTGCTGGAAAATCGACATTATTGAAAATTATTGCAGGTGAAATATCCGCGGACGAAGGAGATATCATCATTCCAAAAGATGTACGTATGGGCTACCTCGAACAGCACAGCGGACTCGATTCGGAATTAACGATTTGGGATGAAGTGATGACGGTATTCGCACCACTTCGTGAAAAAGAAAGTCGTCTACGCACGCTAGAGCATGAAATGTCGAATCCTGCGGTATATGAAGACGCGGATCGTTACGCTCGCGTCATGACAGAATATGATGAACTACAAATTGAGTTTAAGGAAGCGGGAGGCTATCAATTTGAAGCAGATGCCCGTTCTGTGCTTCATGGGATGCGTTTTTACCCGGATGATTTCGAGAAGCCTGTACATTTACTATCAGGTGGTCAAAAGACTCGTCTAGCGCTTGCAAGGATGCTTCTGAGCAAGCCAGACTTGTTAATACTCGATGAGCCAACGAATCACTTGGATATCGAAACACTGAACTGGCTCGAACGGTATTTGTCAGGCTACGAAGGTGCGATTCTAATCGTTTCACATGACCGATACTTCCTCGATAAAGTCGTTACCACTGTTTATGAAGTGTCTCGACGGAAAGTCTCAAGGTACAGCGGTAATTACAGCTCGTACTTAGACGAAAAAGCGAAGAACTATGAACGTGATCAGAAGTTGTTCGTTCAAGAAAAGGATGAACGGGCAAAGCTAGAGGAATTCATTCAGAAGAATATTGCACGTGCGTCCACTTCCAAAATGGCGAAAAGTCGACGGAAGCAACTAGAACGCAGGGACTGGATGGACTCCCCAGACGGCGACGAGAAATCCGCGAACTTCTCTTTCTCTATTGATCGACCTAGCGGTAACGATGTCCTGTCACTAGATGATGTCAAAATCGGCTATGGTGAAGAGCCTGTATCGAAGAATATTAATCTGCGTATTTATAAAGGGGATCGTGTGGCATTTGTCGGACCAAATGGTGTCGGTAAATCCACATTACTTAAAACCATAGTTAAGCGCAACGAACTAATGGGCGGCGAGATCCGCTATGGGACGAATGTTCAGTTCGGTTACTACGACCAAAACCAGGCAACACTCATCGGGTCCGGTACCGTCTTGCAAGAAATATGGGATGACTGGCCACTAATGAATGAAAAAGACGTACGCTCACTACTTGGACGCTTCTTGTTCACTGGTGACGACATAGAAAAACTCGTCTCCTCCCTGTCAGGCGGAGAAAAAGCCCGTCTTTCATTAGCACAATTAATGCTCGAAAAGTCCAATACATTAATCTTGGATGAGCCTACGAATCATTTGGATCTCGACAGCAAGGAAATACTAGAAAACGCACTAGACGACTTCCCTGGAACGATTCTATTCGTGTCACATGACCGCTACTTTATCAACCGACTCGCAACCAAAGTTATTGAAATGAGCGACGATGGAGCAGTTGAGTACCTTGGCGATTACGATTACTTCGTCGAGAAAAAAACTGAGATGGAAGAGATATTAGCGGCTACACAACTCGAACAACGATCAAAAGAACCCGTCGTCAAGAAGGAAGTGGCGAATAAAGAAAACCAACGCCACGAACGCAGGCTAACGAGATCCATTGCGGATTTAGAGAAAAAACTTGAAGCGTATGATGAAGAAATCGAAACTTTACAAGCCAAACTACTAGAACCCGAATTGGCGAACGATCACATCGAACTAATGGATATTCAACGTCAAATTGATGAAATCCAAGCCGTCCATGACGAACAATCAGAAGAGTGGTTGTTACTTCAAGATGAGTTAGAGAACTTGTAAAGATGTATGGAGCCTTACGATTGTTTAATACAAAACGAGCATTGAGAACTGATTGGTTCTCGATGCTTTTTTGTTTATGCTATTTTGGTTATGAGCGTTGGCAGCGTTGTGTAGGGCGGATGCGGGTGCGACATTGCATAGAGCGGACACGGGTGAACTATGAGCGGGTGCAGCATTGCATAGAGCGCATACGGAAGAACTATGAGCGGGCGCGAAATTGCATAGAGCGCATACGGGTGAACTATGAGCGGGCGCGGCATTGCATAGAGCGCATACGAGTGAACTATGAGCGGGTGCGGCATTGCATAGAGCGGACACGGGTGAACTATGAGCGGGCGCGGCATTGCATAGAGCACATACAGGTGAACTATGAGCGTTTGCAACATCTCATAAAGCGGACGTCACATCCTATAGAGCAATCCAGGTATTTTATGAGCACTTCTGCGATAACTTTCAGCATTTGTAGAAAAACACCATACTTCAACTATATTAGCCAAACAATTACACGACAAAATGCGACAAGAAACCCTCCATTCCTCTTATCATTCGTCATTTTATTACTTTCATAAAAAATCGCAAGCTAAAATACACTTTATTTCTCCACAATCTTCTCCACAGTTTAAATCCCCATTTGAACACATATGAACATAGTTATCCACGTTACCCACAATTATATGTTTATTAGTCCACATAGTTATCCAATATGTATCCGTTTACCATACACAGGTTATGAATGTTACCCACAAACTATCCACAAACTGTGTATAAGTACGAATGTTCCCTCTTGACAAATTAATATTCGTCTAACAAAAAAAACACACAATTTGCTGAAAGTTAGCAAACTGTGTGTATCTTCATTAATTCCATGATTTTAATGGCATTCCAGGTCGACCATTCATACTAGAATCACTTCGAACGCCGCTTTTCCACATCTCATAGCCAGCTGCAGCAATCATCGCTGCATTATCTGTACACAATGAAATAGGCGGAACATAAAAGGGAATTCCCTCTTTTTCAAGCGCAGTAGTCAGCGATTTTCGCAGTCCTTGATTCGCAGCTACACCACCCGCTGCGATTACTTGCTTCACATCATATTCTTTCGCTGCTTTAACTGTTTTGACTGTCAGTACATCGACAACACTTTGCTGAAAGCCCGCCGCAACATGATCATGATTGATCTTTCCGCCCTTTTGCTCGATATTATGCTTATAATTGATAACGGAAGATTTCAATCCACTAAAACTGAAGTCATACGAATCTTTTTCGAGCCAAGCACGCGGGAAATCAATACTTTCATCACTCGCCTGCGCTAGCCGATCTACCTGTGGACCTCCTGGATAGGGCAAACCAAGTACACGAGCTACTTTATCATAGGCCTCGCCTGCTGCGTCATCACGCGTTTCACCGATCAATTCGAATGAACCATGTGACTTCATAACGACAAGCTCCGTATGACCACCTGAGACGATGAGCGCCAGCAAAGGAAACTCCATTTCATGAATCAATTGGTTTGCATAGACATGTCCTGCAATATGATGCACACCAATTAACGGTAACTGATTCGCAAAGGCAAAAGCCTTCGCGGCATTGATACCGATCAACAATGCCCCCACTAACCCAGGTCCTTCTGTCACAGTGACTGCTTCCAAATCACTTGGTACAAGTTTCGCTTCATTTAATGCTTCCTGGATCACCAGTGTGATTTGTTCCACATGTAAACGCGAAGCTATTTCAGGAACGACACCGCCAAATTGCTTTTGCTGCTGGATTTGTGATGATACTATAGAAGAGATAATTTCCGTTCCATTTTTCACTATAGAAGCTGCGGTTTCATCACAGCTCGTTTCAATACCTAAAATATAATGATCTTTATCCATTAGAATTCCACCCACATGACGAGCCCATCTTCATGGTCGTCTGTATAATAGTTTTTCCTGATGCCGCCTTCTTGAAAACCTAACTTACGATACAACGTCCGTGCTGGTTCATTACTTACACGTACCTCAAGCGTCATGGTCTTTACTTCATTCAAGCGGCACAACTCCATAGCCTGACGCATCAAATCTTCTCCATACCCTTTACCTCGGTAAGCTGAAAGTACGGCCACATTGGTAATATGACATTCATCGAGAACAATCCACATACCGCAATGCCCAATCACTTCACCGTTCAGATCCGCAACAATATAATGAGCATACGCATTTCCTGTTAATTCATGCTCGAAAATCTCTTCTGTCCAAGGCGTTGCAAATGATTCGAGTTCTATACTCGCAACCGCTGGAATATCATCATGTGTCATCTTTCGAAATACCACTTCATTACTCATGGGAAGACTCCTTCTTCACCAAATTGGCTTCTGCCTCAGTAATTCTTTTATACTGTGGCGTAAACGTATGCACTGTTTCCGCTTGCTCTACACTTTGAGCCAGTAAAATAGCAGAAGATGCACGTGGCACATTCAGTGCGAATGAAGCAAAATGTGCTTGTTCTCCAAGATGCTCACGAATAATTGATTCATGCAGTTTCACATCTTCTCCAACAAATAAAATCGCCTCGTTATACTCTTTTAACTCCTTCAGCAACCCTACAAGTGCACAGTGCTGATCTTCGAGCACATTGACCAGTTCAGTCCCCTTCGCACGATAGACACCAGCGTAGACATTAGATCTTCTTGCATCAATCACGGAACAGATAAATCCGTTGAATAGTTGTCCATTCAATGCTAACGCCTTCAGACTCGATACACCGTAAAGAGGCTTATCAAGCGTCCAGGCTAGCGTCTTCGCAATCGTCACGCCAATGCGGACACCTGTATACGAACCTGGCCCCTCAGAAACGGCAATTGCATCTATTTCCGAAGGAGTAATGTCTGCCTTACGACACGCCTCTTCCACTGCTGGCATTGCGCGTAGCGAGTGATTAATCTTCATCATACTTGACTCTTCGATAAGTAATACATCATCTTTAACAATGGCTACAGATAAAGGTGAATTTGCTGTATCTATACCTAACCATATCATGTAAAAATCTCCTCACAAATACGTGTAAATCGTTCACCTTTTGGCGTACATTCAACTTTACGGGAATCGGGCCCTGTATGACGGATGACCAATTCCAACCGATGTTCGGGCAACTCTTCTTGAATATATTGTGCCCATTCCACTACAGAAATCGCATCTCCATAAAATAGCTCGTCCCAACCTAAGTCTTCCTCGCTATTGGCTAACCGATATACATCTAAATGATTGAAAGGGTAATCCCCTTCATACTGCTTGATAATCGTAAAAGTAGGACTACTGACTGTGCGTGTGATACCGATTGCTTTTGCAAGCGCTTTTGTAAATGTTGTCTTACCGGCTCCGAGATCACCTTCAATTGTCAGTACGTCAGGTGGTCTTAGATAGTGACCGATCCTAGCAGCTAGCTTCTCCATCTCTTCAACGGACTCGATTTCTTTCTCCCACACGGCTAACTCACCCTTCTCTTCCTATTATAGTACTAGTGTACAGAAAAACCTCGTAAAACAAAAGCTAAGAAGACAGCATTGATTATTTACAATAAAAAAACGATCGCACCCGTTAAGGTGAAATCGTTTTGAAATGTTAAATTATGGCGGTCCCGACGGGAATCGAACCCGCGATCTCCTGCGTGACAGGCAGGCATGTTAACCGCTACACCACGGGACCACTGAAAAGAAGCAAAAAAATAAAGCCTAGCAACGTCCTACTCTCACAGGGGGAAACCCCCAACTACCATCGGCGCTGAAGAGCTTAACTTCCGTGTTCGGTATGGGAACGGGTGTGACCTCTTCGCCATCGTTACTAGACTCTTTGAGTAAAGCTTG
>NZ_PDYT01000030.1:0-23392 GCF_002743175.1 Sporosarcina sp. P20a | reverse complement strand
GGATATATGAATATAGCCGCGAAGTACCAACTTATACACTCAAATTATTGAACCGCCGTATACGGATCCGTACGTACGGTGGTGTGAGAGGGTGGAACGAGTCAATCTTTTGATTCGTTCACTCTACTCGATTTGGATTGGTTGGTTGAGTGCTCTATGTGGCCACGGGACGCTTAAGGAGATAGGCTAAGCGCTCAATGATTCACGCTATCTGCTCTATGAAGTTTCGCGAGTGCTCTATACGTAGCGATATCCGCTCTATCGCGATCCGCAGCCGCTCATAGTTTCATGTTATTCGCTCTATGTAGCTGCGTATCCGCTCTAAGCCCGCGGCAGGACAGCTCGTCCACCCGTATCCGATCCACCGCGCCATCTATCTTTGGCATTTGCTTTTTGCCGCTCAATGAATTACAAAATCCGCTCAATCCCATCCCGCCAGCGCTCTATCCATAGCGTTATCCGCTCTATCCGAATTCACAGCCGCTCATAGTTTCATGTTATTCGCTCTATGTAGCTGCGTATCCGCTCTAAGCCCGCGGCACGACAGCTAGTCCTCCCACATTCTATCCACCGCGCCATCTATCTTTGGCATTTGCTGTTTGCCGCTCAATGAATCACAAAATCCGCTCAATCACATCCCGCCAACGCTCTATCCGCAATGCCATCCGCTCAATCACAATCCACAATCGCTCATAAATCCACGTTACCCGCTCTATCAAACCCCACAACCGCTCATACCCCATCCCAACCTCAACCTCAACACCCACCCGCTCCAAAAAATGCAAATCCCTAGAAAAATAACCCAATCCATGCCATCATTAGTACAAACGAGGTGATCCACATATGAAAATTCAATTCTACACAAAACCTAATTGTGAGCTATGCGAAGAAGCGGAACGAATGCTTCACTTGGTCGCAGAAGATTACCCACTCGAGTGGCAGACGATCAATATAGAAGAAGATGACGAAATCCACGAGAAATATATGCTGATGATCCCGGTCATCGAGCACGAGGGACAGGTGTTGGCATATGGAAATATCGGCTATGTCGATGTTTTGGAATTAATTGAACAATGAAAACGCTTTCTTGTTGTGTTTCGTTTTCAAACATGCTATACTTCACGTATAGTATTTTTTTACACTAGGTGGGACAAGAATAAACAACAGGGATCAAATATAACCCACTTGAAAAGAGTGATGTGAGTGAACTTGTCATTTTATGAAGCGCAACTCGCACTTATACCTGAACTTCCGCTGTTGATCGAGCAACGCTACCATATGTTGAAGCTAATCAAAGCGTCGGGACCTGTTGGCAGACGAACACTTAGTTCTGTGTCTGGTTATTCCGAGCGGGAAACGCGCACGATGCTTGATTTATTGAAAGAGCAGGAATTGGTGCATATTGCGAAAGATGGCGTATCGACTACAGAAAAAGGTATAGAAGTGCTCTTTGCATTGCATGATACGATGGAGGAAAGATCGGGCAGACGACAACTTGCGAATGAGTTGGCGGAGCGTCTCGGCATTCTAAAAGTACATGTAGTAGAAGGGGATTCCGATGATTCACCTTTAACGAAAAAGTTGCTCGGTATGCAAGCGGCGAAACAATTTCGCTCGCGCATTAAAGGCAATGAAATTGTCGCAGTAACTGGCGGCAGTTCTGTAGCCGCGATTCCATCGTTTATGCAGCAAGACGAATTGCCGGATGTGCAATTCATTGCAGCAAGAGGTGGCGTAGGAGAAGAAATTGGGTTACAGGCGAATATGATTGCTGCTTCGTTTGCAGAAACGTGTCAAGCGACATACAAAGCGTTTTATTATCCAGATACTTTGAGTGAAGAAGCACATGCGGTATTCCAGCATGAGCCTGCTGCGAAAGAGATGCTGGAGTTATATAGTCGCACCGATTGCGTAATCCACGGTGTCGGGAATGCGACGAAAATGGCTGTATTGCGAAACTCTCCTGAAGAGGAACAGCAGATTCTACAGGATCGGCAAGCGAAGGGAGAAGCGTTCGGCTTTTATTTCAATCAGCAAGGTGAAATTGTCCATCGGATTCGTACAGTTGGAATTCAGATGGAGCAATTGCAAGACGTTCCGCTCGTGCTCACAGTAGCCGGCGGAGCAAGTAAAGCGGAAGCACTGCTGTCGTATTTAGCCAGTGCACCGTCTCAGACGATTTTAGTAACAGACGAAGGGGCAGCGGAAAATATGCTGTCGCTCATGTAAAACGCGAACACAATGCCTAGAAGGCAAAAACATAACAACCACTTTAACGGAGGCGATTTAGTATGACAGTAAAAATAGCGATTAATGGATTTGGACGAATTGGACGATTGGTACTTCGCGAAGCATTTGCAACAAAAGATGTAGAAGTAGTGGCAATTAATGATTTGACAGACGCAGCGATGTTGGCTCATTTATTGAAATATGATTCAGTGCACGGCATTTTTGATACAGATGTGCAATCAGATGAATCTTCAATCATTGTAAATGACAAAAAGATCAGCGTGTTTGCAGAAAAAGATCCTGCGAACTTACCTTGGAAAGATCTTGGCGTAGATATCGTGATCGATTGTACAGGTGTCTTCCGTTCAAAAGAAGCATTGCAAAAGCACATCGACGCAGGAGCGAAGAAAGTCATCTTATCAGCTCCACCACAAGGTGACATGACAACACTTGTGATGGGTGTCAATGAAGGAACGTACGATGCAGCGAACGACCACATCGTATCGAACGCGTCTTGTACGACAAACTGTTTAGCACCTGTCGTGAAAGTATTGAATGATTCATTCGGCGTTAAGCGCGGTATGATGACGACGATTCACTCGTATACGAACGACCAGAAAATTCTTGATCTACCACACTCCGACTACCGACGTGCGCGTGCGGCTGGCGTGTCGATGATTCCAACGACAACAGGTGCAGCGTCTGCTGTAACGAAAGTAATTCCTGAACTGAAAGGGAAATTAGATGGGATGGCTGTACGTGTGCCAACTCCAAACGTTTCACTTGTTGACTTTGTAACGGAATTAGAAAAAGACGTAACGGTAGAAGAAGTCAACGCAGCATTGAAGAAAGCTTCTGAAGGCGAATTAAAAGGACTTCTATTCTTCAGTGACTTGCCATTAGTATCTGTTGATTACAATGGAAACACTGCTTCTTCCACAGTAGATGGATTGTCTACTATGGTTATGGAAGACAATATGGTAAAAGTTATTTCTTGGTACGATAATGAGTCAGGTTACTCTGCTCGTTGTATCGATCTTGCACGATATATGAGCAAACAAGGCCTATAAGCCGAGAAAACCATGAATTCTGTTATAAATCGTAGCCATTCCACAAGTAACCGATTATAATGAATAAATATGGGTGAGAGGAACGGAGAACCCCGTTCCTCTTTTTGTATTTAAGCCGAGGAGGACTTATTGTATGAACATGAAAAAGACGATCAGAGATATTAAATTGAACGGCCAGCGCGTATTTTGTCGCGTGGATTTCAACGTACCGATGGAAGATGGAACGGTAACGGATGATACACGCATTAGAGCGGCACTACCAACAATTGAATATATGACAAACGCAGGGGCAAAAGTGATTTTAGCTAGCCACCTCGGACGTCCTAAAGGTGAAGTACAAGAAGAAATGCGTTTGACACCTGCTGGCGATAAATTGTCTGAGCTTCTTGGGAAAACAGTGAAGAAACTCGATTCATCAATAGGTGAAGAAGTAGAAAAAGCGATTGCCGAAATGAAAGAGGGCGACGTGATCTTACTGGAAAACGTTCGCTTTAATCCAGGCGAAGAAAAGAATGATACAGAACTGTCCAAGCAATATGCAGAGCTTGCTGACGTCTTTGTGAATGATGCATTTGGAACAGCGCACCGCGCACATGCTTCCACTGCTGGCATTGCAGAGTACATACCAGGCGTTCTTGGCTTCTTACTTGAGAAAGAATTAGATGTTCTCGGAAAAGCCTTGTCTCATCCTGATCGTCCTTTCACAGCGATCATTGGCGGTGCGAAAGTAAAAGACAAAATCGGTGTTATTGATAATTTGTTGGATAATGTCGACAACTTGTTAATTGGTGGCGGATTGTCATATACATTCACACGCGCACAAGGTCATGAAACTGGAGATTCACTAGTAGAAGAAGATAAAGTAGAGTTGGCGAAGTCTTTCATTGAAAAGGCGAAGCAACGGGCAGTGACTCTATACTTGCCGACAGATGCAGTCGTAGCGAATAAGTTTGCAGCGGATGCAGAAACGAAAACGGTTTCAGTCGATGCGATTACAGAAGGTTGGATGGGTCTCGATATCGGACCGGAAACAGCAGCGCGTTATGAGCAAGTGATTAAAAACTCGAAGTTTGTCATCTGGAACGGGCCGATGGGTGTGTTCGAAATGGAACCATTCGCAAATGGTACGAAAACAGTGGCGGACGCGATGGCAGAAACAGCAGCTTACACGGTAATTGGTGGA
The DNA here is from genome assembly GCF_002743175.1 of Sporosarcina sp. P20a. NCBI lineage: Bacteria > Bacillati > Bacillota > Bacilli > Caryophanales > Caryophanaceae > Sporosarcina > Sporosarcina sp. P20a. The sequence continues at coordinate 18,910 of NZ_PDYT01000030.1, read as the reverse complement.
GGAGACTCTGCAGCGGCTGTGGAAAAGTTTGAAGTAGCAGAACAAATGGATCACGTATCTACAGGTGGCGGCGCTTCACTCGAGTTCATGGAAGGCAAAGAATTGCCAGGAGTCGCTGTACTACAAGATCGAGAATAAGGAGGAATTCTTTTGCGAAAACGAATAATTGCGGGCAACTGGAAAATGTTTAAATTATCTGGTGAAGCTGCAGATTTTGCGGAACACATTAAAGAACAACTCACGGCATCAGATCAAGTCGAAGCAGTCATTTGCCCTCCGGCATTGTATCTGAACGATTTACAACAACGTTTTGAAACGACTGCGATTAAAGTAGGCGCTCAAACGATGCATGATACAGACGAAGGGGCATTCACAGGCGAAATCAGCCCAGCTATGCTTGAAGACTTAGGCGTACAGTATGTCATTCTTGGACACTCTGAACGTCGTCAGTATTTCAATGAAACAGACGATACGGTAAATAAAAAAGTACTCGCAGCGTTCAACCATCACCTCGTACCGATCGTTTGTGTAGGGGAATCGTTAGAACAACGCGAAGCACTTGAAACGGTTTCAATTGTTTCCGCACAAGTAGAAAAAGCGTTTCACGGCGTAACAGCGGAACAAGCGAAACAAGCTGTCATTGCGTACGAACCTATCTGGGCAATCGGCACAGGCAAAACCGCAACAGCTGACGATGCCAATGAAGTATGTGCAGCGATCCGTCATAAGGTTGAAACACTTTATGCAAAAGATGTAGCAGATGCAGTGCGTATTCAATACGGCGGCAGTGTAAAACCAGAAAACATCGCTGAATTACTTAGCAAGGACAATATTGACGGTGCGTTGGTCGGAGGAGCAAGTCTTGATCCGGCAGCATTCGTAAAATTAGTGGAGGCTGGAACTCATGGCGAATAAACCGGTCGCGTTAATTATCTTGGACGGTTTTGGCTTACGAGATGAATCGTACGGCAATGCTGTAGCGCAATCTAACATTCCAAACTTTGATTTGCTGTGGGAGAACTACCCTCACGCAACATTGACGGCATGTGGAGAAGCGGTAGGGTTACCAGAAGGACAAATGGGGAACTCTGAAGTAGGTCACTTGAACATCGGGGCTGGGCGTATCGTTTATCAAAGCTTGACGCGCATCAACAAGTCGATTCGTGAAGGCGAGTTCTTTGATAACGCGACATTGCTTGAAACGATGGAGCACGTCAAAACGAAAGACTCTGCACTTCACGTGATGGGTCTACTGTCTGACGGCGGCGTTCATAGTCATTATGAACATTTATTCGCTTTATTGAAAATGGCGAAAGAACATGGCGTGGAGCGTGTCTACTTGCATGCATTCCTCGACGGACGTGACGTAGGACCGACGACAGCACTTCCTTATATCAAACGTACAGAAGATGTAATGGAAGAAGTCGGTGTTGGCCAAATTGCGACAGTGTCCGGCAGATATTTTGCGATGGACCGCGACAAGCGCTGGGAACGCGTACAGAAAACGTATGACGCGATGGTCTATGGTATCGGACCTCATTGTGATTCAGCAGAAGAAGGAATCCGCGCTTCATATGCCGAAGAAATACATGATGAGTTTATCGAGCCGTTTGTCGTTCAACAAGACGGCAAACCAGTAGCGACGATTCATAACGGAGATGCGGTTATATTCTTCAATTTCCGCCCAGACCGTGCGATTCAATTGTCACGCGCTTTAACGCAACCTGACTTTGATGGCTTCGATCGCGGCGTGAAAAAATTTACGGACTTACATTTTGTCGGCTTTACGCATTATAATGATGATGTAGTAGCAGACATTGTATTTCATAATGTCAATCTAACCAAAACAATCGGTGAAGTGCTAGAAGACCAAGGCAAGCGTCAGTTGCGTATTGCGGAAACGGAAAAGTATCCGCATGTGACGTTCTTTATGAGTGGCGGACGCGAAGAGACGTTTGAAGGGGAAACCCGCATTCTGATCAATTCGCCGAAAGTCGCGACGTATGATTTGCAACCGGAAATGAGCGCATACGAAGTAACAGATGCGTTAGTGGCGGAAATCGAAGCGGAACGACAAGATGCCATCATCCTGAACTTCGCGAATCCGGATATGGTTGGTCATAGCGGAATGCTAGAGCCGACGATTAAAGCGATTGAAACGGTCGATACTTGTTTAGGCCGAATCATTGATGCCTTATCTGCAAAAGGCGGATCGGCTATCATCACGGCGGATCACGGCAATGCGGATGAAGTCACTACTATCGGTGGACAACCTATGACAGCCCACACGACAAATCCTGTACCTGTCATTGTGACGAATCCAGATGTAGTGTTGCGCACAGACGGTATTCTTGCAGACTTGGCACCGACGATGTTGAAAATGTTAGGAATTCCACAACCGGTTGAAATGACCGGAAAATCATTATTCTAAGGAGAGATTTTCATGCCAATCATTACCCACATTCAAGCTAGAGAAGTATTGGATTCACGAGGCAATCCAACTGTAGAAGTAGAAGTATTCACAGAAAGCGGTGCCTTTGGACGTGCCATCGTACCATCTGGTGCATCTACTGGGGAGTATGAAGCGGTAGAATTACGTGACGGCGACGAAAATCGTTATAACGGTAAAGGCGTATTGAAAGCAGTCGATCATGTCAATGAAGTGATCTCTTCTGAACTAGAAGAAAATTATTCGGTATTGGATCAAGTCGTCATCGACAGAGCATTGATCGAATTAGACGGTACAGACAATAAAGGCAAGCTCGGTGCGAACGCAATTCTAGGAGTATCTATGGCAGTTGCACACGCAGCAGCAGATTACCTAGACGTTCCATTGTACCAGTACCTTGGCGGATTCAACGCGAAGCAATTGCCGGTACCGATGATGAATATCCTAAACGGTGGAGAGCACGCAGATAACAACGTCGACATCCAGGAATTCATGATCATGCCAGTTGGCGCAGAATCTTTCCGACATGCACTTTGCATGGGTACGGAAATTTTCCACAGCCTAAAATCTGTACTTCACAGTAAAGGCTTGAACACAGCAGTTGGAGACGAAGGCGGATTTGCTCCGAACTTAGCTTCTAACGAAGAAGCACTATCAACGATTATCGAAGCAATCGAAAAAGCAGGGTACAAAGCAGGCGAAGATATTTTGCTTGCAATGGACGTAGCTTCTTCTGAGTTCTACGATAAAGACCAAAACAACTACTACCTTGCAGGTGAAGATATTCGTAAAACATCTGAAGAAATGGTTGCTTGGTATGAAGAGCTTTGCGAAAAGTACCCAATCGTATCGATCGAAGACGGTTTGGACGAGAATGACTGGGCTGGCCACAAGCTATTGACAGAACGTCTTGGCAATACAGTTCAATTAGTCGGTGACGATCTATTCGTGACAAACACGGAAAAATTATCACGCGGAATCAAAGAAGGCATCAGTAACTCGATCCTCATCAAAGTGAACCAAATTGGTACATTGACTGAAACATTCGATGCGATTGAAATGGCGAAACGCGCAGGCTATACTGCAGTCATCTCTCACCGTTCAGGTGAATCAGAAGACGTCACGATAGCAGACATCGCAGTCGCTACAAACGCTGGCCAAATCAAAACGGGTGCACCTTCTCGTTCGGATCGTGTCGCGAAATACAATCAATTGCTTCGTATCGAAGACCAATTGTTTGAAACAGCACAGTACCTAGGCAAAGACACATTCTATAATTTGAATAAATAATAGCCACTACTACTGGTCAATCGGCATAATTTGTAACAAAAGGTTGTGCCGAGAGACTTGCTTTGGTAGAATAGAAATGTTGTAACTTGCTATTTTTGGAGGTGGAAAAACATGCATGCAGTTTTCACAGCATCGCTGATAGTCGTAGCTATAGCATTAATAGTAGTCGTTTTATTGCAATCCGGTAAAAGTGCGGGACTGTCAGGGGCCATCTCCGGAGGCGCAGAGCAACTTTTCGGAAAACAAAAAGCACGTGGATTAGATCTCGTTCTACAAAGAGCGACAATCATCTTATCCGTCTTATTTTTTGTCCTAACCATTGCGATTATGAAAATATAAAATGCAAGCGCCTGACCATGTTTGAACGGTCAGGCGCTTTTCGTAGAAGGGAACGAAAGACATGCGAATTGCCCAACCGAAACCATTCTTCTTTCAACATGGAAAACGTGCGGTATTACTGTTGCATGGTTTCACAGGAACATCCGCGGATGTGCGGATGCTCGGCCGCTTCCTAGAAAAACATAATTATACTTCATTAGCACCACATTACCGCGGCCATGGTGTACCGCCTGAAGAATTAATCCTGACGAATCCTGACCAGTGGTGGCAAGATGTATTGGATGCATATAATGAGCTAAAAGAGGCAGGATATGAAGAGATTGCTGTGGCGGGATTATCGCTTGGTGGCGTATTCTCATTGAAACTCGCAGCGCAATTTCCGCTCAAAGGCATCATCACGATGTGTGCACCGATGACGATGAAAACGACTGACTTGATGTGGTCAGGCGTGCTGAAATACGCACGAGACTATAAAAAGTTCGCAGGCCTGTCAGACGAGCAAATCAAAGAAGAAATGGACGACTTAAAAACGAAGTCGATGCCAGGTCTAGACGGTTTGCAATCGATGGTACAAGGCGTACGCAACCAAGTCGAGTGCATCTACACACCATTACTCGTAGTTCAATCACGTCATGACGACGTAATCGATCCAAATTCCGCGCAAATCATCTATGACGAAGCAGAATCCACGGACAAAGAACTACAATGGTACGAAGAATCCGGCCACGTCATTACACTCGGTCCAGAAAAAGCACAACTTCACGAAAACGTACTACATTTTTTAGAATCCCTTGATTGGCAAGAGTGAAAACAGGGGAAGATATAACTAAAGGAACAAAAGGAGGAGATGATTGTTTGGAACCAAATATAAAAGAGTTACAAGAACGGGTTATGTCTTTATTAAAAGACAAATCCTATATGCCGTCCACTGTCCACGAAATACAAGAAGCACTCAACTTAGAACAGGCGGACGAATTTAAAGACTTAGTAAAAATGCTCGTACAATTAGAACAGAGCGGGAAAATCGTTCGTTCACGCAATAACCGCTACGGCTTGCCAGAACAAATGAATCTACTTCGCGGTAAATTCATCGGTCACGCAAAAGGCTTCGGCTTTGTCGTACCAGAGGAAGTAGAGGGCGATGACGTCTTTATTCCACCTCATGAAGTAAACGGCGCTATGAACGGCGACATCGTCTTTGTACGCGTATCCGGCAGCTCATTCGGAGATCGTCGCGAAGGCGTCATCACGAAAGTGGTCGAGCGTAAAACGACACAAGTCGTCGGAACGTATCAAGCCCATGAAGGCTATGGTTTCGTTCTACCAGACGATAAGAAATTGCCGATGGATTTATATATCGAAAAAGGTCATTCACTAGAAGCGGTAGACGGTCAGAAAGTTATCGCGGAAATTACGAACTGGCCAACCGATGAAAACAATGCAACTGGCATGATCACACAGATCCTCGGGCATAAAAATGACCCAGGTGTAGACATCCTATCGATTATTCACAAGCATGGCATTGCGATAGAATTCCCTGAAGACGTCATGGAACACGCAAACAGTGTACCGACGACAGTTCAGCCAGAAGACTTCGAAGGCCGTAGAGATTTACGCAAAGAATTGACGATGACCATTGACGGTGCCGATGCAAAAGACTTGGATGATGCGATTTCAGTCTTCAAAGAAGACAACGGATCCTATCGTCTATTTGTGCATATTTCGGACGTCAGCTATTATGTCACAGAGAACTCTCCAATGGACGTAGAAGCTGCAGACCGTGGTACGAGTGTCTATTTGACAGACCGAGTCATTCCGATGTTACCGCATCGCTTGTCTAACGGTATCTGTTCCATCAATCCAGGAGAAGATCGCTTAACTTTGACATGCGAAATGAAAGTCGATGCGAATGGTAAAGTCATTGATCATGATATTTATCCGAGTGTTATCAACTCCAGTTACCGTATGACATACGATGAAGTGTATCAAATCATCGATCATCAAGACGAAGAACTTTCAAAGAAATACGAAGAAATCGTCCCGATGTTAAACGACATGGCGAAACTGGCAAGCATTTTCCGTAAGAAGCGTCAAGACCGTGGTGCGATCGACTTCGACTTCAAAGAATCCAAAATTATAGTCGATGAAGAAGGCTGGCCAACAGACGTTATCATTGTCGAGCGAACAGTATCTGAACGTTTGATCGAGGAATTCATGCTAGCTGCCAACGAAACCGTTGCCGAGCACTTCGACCGCATGAAAGTACCGTTCTTATACCGAATCCACGAAGATCCTAAAGAAGAGAAATTACAACGCTTCTTCGAGTTCCTTACGACATTCGGAATCGTCGTCAAAGGAACAGGGAAAGAAATCGATTCAGGTGCATTGCAAGAAATCGTGAAATCGATCGAAGGAATGCCAGAACAATCACTGATCTCGACGATGTTATTACGTTCGATGCAACAAGCGAAGTACTTTGAAGACAGTATCGGTCACTTCGGTTTGTCTACAGAATACTACACGCACTTCACTGCACCGATCAGAAGATACCCAGACTTAATCGTTCACCGTCTGATCCGTACGTATTTATTCAATAAAGACATGTCGGCACAAACGGTTGCCCATTGGTCCGCTACACTGCCTGAGATTGCTCGACACACGTCTGAACGTGAACGCCGTGCAGTAGACGCAGAGCGTGATACGAACGCACTGAAGAAAGCACAGTTCATGTTAGATAAAATCGGAGAAGAGTTTGAAGGCGTTATTTCTTCTGTGACGAACTTCGGAATCTTTGTCGAACTGGAGAACACGGTAGAAGGACTTGTACATGTCAAAAACATGAACGACGACTATTATCGTTTCGACGATCGCCAAATGATGATGATCGGCGAACGGACAGCGAAACAATACCGTATCGGGGACGAAGTAAAAGTGCGTGTGACATCTGTTAAACCAGAAGAACAAGCAGTAGACTTCGAAATCGTCGGTATGAAAGAAAACTTCAGAGGTTCTCGTAAAGAGTCACCAACAGTCATCCAAGCTAGTAGAGGCAAGAGCCGAGGCCAAGGTGCAGGCAGAGGAAGAAGCCAAGCGTCTAGTAGTAAACCAAGTGCAGGTGGCGGAGCGAAAAGTTCTAGCGACAAGCGCAATAAAAAATACGAAAAGCCAAAGAAGAAGTTTTACGAAGGTATGCCAAAGAAATCTAAGAAACGACCGAAGAAAAAATAAGACTGGAGCACGTCTCCGGTCTTCTAGCAAGGAGGAAGTTGCATGGCCAAAGGATCTGGAAAAGTACTCGCCGTCAATAAAAAGGCGAACTTTGATTACGCAATTGAAGAAACGATTGAAGCAGGAATCGTGCTAAAAGGAACGGAAATCAAATCGATCCGCAAAGGGAAAGTTCAGTTGCGCGACGCATTTATTCTAATCCGTAATAACGAAGCATGGTTGTCGAATATGCACATCAGCCCGTATGAACAAGGGAATATTCATAACCATGATCCCGTCCGCGTACGGAAATTACTGTTGCACAAAAAACAAATAGCTTCACTCGCAGGCACGATGAAAGAACAAGGGTATTCCATCATCCCGTTGAAAATGTATATTAAAAATGGCTTCGCTAAAGTATTGATCGGTGTAGGTAAAGGGAAGAAACTCTATGATAAGCGCCAAGACTTGAAAGAAAAAGAGCATAAGCGCGATATGCAACGAGTATTCAAATCCAATCAACAAGATTGATAATCGAACCGATTTATTATATACTAGATGAAGTATCAAGTACGACCCGCCGTTTTAAGTGAAACGGGCCTGGGTTCCGGACTTTCCTTCGGGGACGTTACGGATTCGACAGGGGTGGTCTGGGCTTGAGCCGCGCGTCGGAGGGATCGTCTCCGTCAGAAACGACAGTTAATAATAACTGGCAAAACAAACAACAACCTAGCATTCGCAGCATAAGCTGTTGAATCTACCTTCCGTTTCCATCGCTCATGTGGAGGCGTAAGGTTCACTTATAGTGAGCTACGATGACATCTGCATTCTGAGGCTGTCATAAGAGATTCCCGGAATAGCGCACAGGAAGCCCTGATTGATGGCATAATGCTTGCGCGAAACCAAATGATCAATCTACACGCGTAGACGCTGAAGTAGCAGAGCCTTTGGACGTGGGTTCGACTCCCACCGTCTCCATTATGAGATTAAGGTGTAATAAGATGTAAGGGATATTGTACAAGAGAACCTCTTGTGTGATATCCCTTATTTTTAAAATAAAGTAAAACGATGTTTAAATCATCATGCTCATTACATACTTACACATATACATAATCTGAAAGGATGTGGTATGTGTGGATGAGAAGGAGGAAAATGAAATGGCCATTTTAAAAGACAATCAGGCAGATAGTAAAAAAATACTGACAGAATCTATAAAAGAAGTAGACCAAATGAGAAAGGGAAAGCTACCCAAACATTCATATAAGGATATGATGAACCGAGTGAGGAAGAGCTTAGAAGAAAAATAATGGAGTATAAAGTGCTTGGCGTTAAAGCGTTCGAAAAAGAGCTTTTAAAAATCGCTAGAAAATATCCAGTAGTGGTTGATTTAGTCGATTCCCTTTTTGCGGATTTTGAAGAAGGTAAATTATATGGGGACCGAATTCCCAGAACCAAAGGAAATGTCGTATATAAAACCAGATTGAGTAATCCAAATGCAAACAAAGGAAAGAGTGGCGGATTTCGTGTAATATGGTATTTAGTCACAGCCGACTTAGAAATATATCCGTTAACCATTTACTCTAAAAACGAACAAGAAGATATATCTGTAAACGAAATCATACGAATAATAGATCGAATTTTAGAAAATGAATTGTAGTGAAGCAGCTATACGAAGACGTTGAATACATCTGAAAATATATCCAGTGATGAATCGGTTTTCTATACTTTTTCGATGAAGGGATATTGTACAAGAGTGAGCTCTTGCACAATATCCCTTATTTTAATAAAGGGGATGTAAGCTGTGATAGAAAAAACGGATCGATTTTCACTGTTAAAAAAGAATGTCGATCAACGACGACCAATTTCAAAAGGGCTTATTCGTAGCCTGAAAGAAGACTTTTTAATTAAAAATACATATCATTCCAATGCGATTGAAGGAAATAGATTATCGATTTATGAAACAAAAGCAGTGCTAGATGATGGCATAGTTATTGCCGGAAAATCCATGAGAGAGCACCTAGAAGCTATTAATCATAAAGAAGCAATTTTAGTTGCCGAAGAAATGGTGCAGCAAGATCAGCCCCTCTCAGAAATAGTGATTAAAGAATTGCATGGCATCGTCTTGCATTCAATAGACAGAGCAAATGCAGGGAAGTATAGAGAGCAGAATGTAATCATATCAGGTGCCTCTTATACTCCACCTGATGCTGTAAGTAGTTCCACAGATCCATGATGAACTAATTCTACTTGCCATCGACGAAGGGCGTATCAGCGATAAATATGTCGCCTTCGATGCCACACATTTTGAGGCAAGAGATCGAGTCCAAGCCGCCAAAAAGAAAAAGAAGCAGGTACCGAAAAAGCACGGACGGAAGCCTAAGGCCGAACGTGAACAATGGTTAAAGGAAAAGCAGGCTGAAGAAGACGCACGTCCGATTAATGAGAAAGAGATTGCAATAGGAAGAATTAAAGGTTTTGCCTTTTTGAATTTGCATCCGTCAAAGGATTAATATTAATATTGTATTTTATTTTAATGTCCATCTTCTTGTAAAGTTCAATCCATTTTTTTTCATCCATTGGTTTTGAGAATGGTTTTAATGTATGAATGCCTAGCTGTAATGGATCCACATTCAATTCTTGCATCTTTTTTACTAGTTCTTGTGTTTGTTTTTCAAGATTGGATTGGATATCTTTTTTAAAATCTTCTAAATCCTGTGGGTCAAATAATTGCTTTTCTCCCCGGTATTCTTCAATACTTGAGTCTATATTCACTGTATAGGTCATTGTAGACAAGCTTTTATTGATATCCACTTTCGTTTTAGACCTAACATGACCGAGAACAACTTGTAATTTTGGAATCGGTAAAACTGCTAAGTAGTGATCGTTGTGTAACAGTTGGAAGATACGATCATCAAAAGTTGTTAGTATTTCAACTAGTTTATCATTTTGAAACAGGGCTGTACCTTCATAGCTGATAGCGTCATTTTCTATTTTGAATACAGGTAAGAAAGGATCTGAATAAGGAGTATATAACAAATTTTTAAATTCATGTAGATTAACGACACTTAATTCTCCCTGATTTTTTTCCTCATAGTGCTTCAGCATTTGGTAAAAAGAGTAATCAAGATTTTCTTGTTTGTCCAATTGATTTTCCAAGTATTCTTCAAAATTTCCTTTTACGATAACTAAATAGATTCTCAAAGAAATATCCGGATCAGTCAATAACACATTAATAATGGACATAATCCCCTCGTTTCTTCCGAGGTCTTCATTAATTATCAGCATTCGCATTTGCCCAAATTTCATTTCCTGGTAGAAGTTTAAATTAAAACTCCTTAGTACCTCCTTTATTAAGCTTACTTCTTGCGTCACTACACTCTTTTTTTCTTTGCTTAGAGAAGGCAAAATCGTACTGATTTTTATTTTACCTTCATCCCCTTTACTAAGTGATAAAAATGTCACTGGAGTAAGCTCTTCAATAATGTTATTTTCAGTAAAAGGGGCACATCCAGTTAACCATAACGCCATAAATATGATTGACAATTTTTTAGCCATCTTCTTTCGTAGTCTCATGTTTATTAACCCCCTTTATCTTCATCACTACGATCATAGTAATTGGAACCACTAAGTAACTTAAGCTTCCTGCTAAAATTTGAAGATTAAGTAAAATAACCTGCTTTTCATCTGACTTCCAAATCCATTCATTCACAAGAATCATTCCAATTAAAATAATGAATACACTGAATAAAAAGCCTACTTGACTGGGTGGTCTCTCCATTTTCCCACTAGCTATTTTAGATGCTCCATAAAACAACAGTAGAAAAATTGAAACCGCAAAGACGATGTTAAATAATTCTAAAGAAAGCATGACCATATCAATACGTTCAATTACTGGATTTTGAAAATAACGGGCCATAGTGACAACTGGAAATTGACTTTTGCTTAAATAATTGGAACCGAAATAGAATAAGGACGCCATATATAAGAATACATACTCTATAACGGTTAGAGCATTGCCATAAGACAAATAGCGAAATGTCTTATTATTTGTTTTAAACCACGGTCCCAAAAATACCAGAAATTCAGGCCCTGAAAATGAAGATAAAATTAAAAATATTCCTTTCCAGGAATTCACACTTAATTCCATTGGAATAATTGGATACAAATCACTGAGTTGAGCTATTGGAGGAAAGAAGAAAAAAGCAAAGAATAAGAACATCCAAAATGTACACAAAAATGAAATCACGACAAAACGTATAGTTTTTTCAACGCCCTTCCATGCTACATACAAACAAGACAACATAATAAAAAAGATCAGCCAATTTGAATCTGTAGCTGGAAACATAAATATTTGAACCATTTCCGAGAATCCTAACATGATCACGAAAAGTTTAAGCAGGATAAAGAACAACCCGATGAATGAGAGGAGTCGTACAAGTTTTTTTCCGAATAATTGGACAAATCCGTTGTACCCTTCGCTAGAAATCCGGGTTAAAAACCATTTGGATAAAAGAAGAATGTTTAGTTGAGACAATATGCCGACCGCTATAATCACCCAAATCATATATGAATGGATCAAAAACCTTGGCATAATCAAAAAAAAGTAAAGCATTTGGAGGCGATTTACCATCAACATGACATAGAACCCATTATAGGTTTCATTCTTATTAAATAATTGAAGGGCTTCCATCAGTTCATCTCCTAGTTTGATATCTCTTCATCTTCAGAGGTTTAAGATGTTCTGGACGCTCTTTCATTTTGACTAAAGGCCCTCGAATGAATAGGTCAAGCCAATCTTTTCCGTAGAAAGGGGCAACAGGAGATAAATATGGCTGCTTGAGTGAAGACAAGCCATTAAGGTGGGCTAAAATGATAATCATTGCCAAAACAATCCCTACTATCCCAAGAAACGAAGAAAATATAAGAAGAATGAATTGAATCAATGAATTCGCCTTTGTCACAAGGTAATTAGGAACAAGAAAAGATCCAATAGTTGAAATCCCTACCAAGACAATTAACACCTGACTTGCCATACCAGCCTCAACTGCTGCTTGACCAATTACAATGCCCCCAATAACCCCAAGCGTTTGACCAGTCTTTGTTGGCATCCTTAAACTTGCTTCTTTTATAATTTCAATAAAAATCAACATGATAAATGCTTCCCAAAAAGGAGTGAACGGAAGCTTGCTCCTTGACTCCACCAAGACGAAAAGTGTTTGTAAAGGAATCATTTGATAGTGATGAGTTGTTAATGCCACGTAGAATGGGATCAATGTGATAGACAGAATAAAACTTACATATCGGATGATGCGCAAAAAACTGGCAACTACCCATCGATTAATATAATCCTCTGGTGATTGGAACAAATGAAAAAAAGTAATTGGGGCAACGAGAGCAAAAGGTGTATTGTCTACCAGAATCGTAATTTTTCCTGATCCCAGAGAATAAGCAACAACATCAGGTCGGTCAGTTTGCTGAAACTGAGGAAAAATACTATCTTGATGTTCCTCCATGAATTCCGCTACTTGAGAAGAATCAGATAAGAGATCATAATTAATTTCCGAAATCTTCTTTTTGGCGGTTGAAACAAATTCTGGATTGGTCAGCCCTTCTATGTACAATAAAACCACATTTGTCTCACTTAAAGAACCAACGGTGAACTTCTCTGTTTTCAGATCATGTGTTAGAAGACGTCTACGAATGAGCGTAATATTTTGTTCTAGCTGTTCACTGAAGCTGTCTTTTGCTCCTAAAAGGATGGTTTCAGTATCGGATGGTTCAATTGCACGTCCAAGTGGATTTTCTAAAGGGATAGCGAACCAAAGATTTGACGAAGAGTCAAATAACAAAACAGAACCTTTAAACAGCTGCTTTTTTGCCTCATTAAAAGTGGAAATGGGGCTTATTGTTGAGTGAACATTGCATTCCTGAATGAATTGTTTGGAACAGTTAGATAAAGGTTTTAGAATGCTTTCATTTAATCTTTCTTGGTCAATCAGAGTTCTTACGTAGATAAGATCAACATGTTGATTTTCAGAAATGTTAATTTCCACAAATTCCGCATCATCCATTTGAACGAGGGCTTTTTTTAGAGTCTCTATTGATATTTCTGATTCTGCGTTTGATTGAGAAACAGGCTTATTTTCATCTGATTGTTTTTTCCAAAACATGTACATTCCTCACTTCTATATGTTAAAAAGAATTTTTTGGAAGAACGGTAAAATTCGATATTAATTCCATTGTTGGCTTTTTAAGCTTGAAATATACGAAACTAAATTAATAAGATGCAGAGGCACAAGTAGACATTAAAGAAGCGATAATGCGAGCGGACTCGATTGAATTGGGGCTGTTATTGTCTAATATTTTCTGTTATGAATCTGTCGAAGATGTTTGGGATTATATTCAGTAAGGGTTTAGATGAGAGTTCTTTTATGAAAAACAAGTAACCGATCTATAGTTGTGTACGAAGCTGCAATTCTCCATAGCGGGTTGGAAAATACCTTCACTGATGGCAATGGAGCTCGTTTGTTGTTGAGGACGGTATTTGTGTTTTATTAGATAGAGCTCAACATAATTAAAGGTACCTGTATAACACAGGTACCTTTTTGATATTAAACCTCTATCCCCGCAATCCCAAATCCTCCAGGACCAGAATGTGACGAAATCATCGCACCCGCTTCAATCCAAAGACTATTCTCGAATCCTTTTTTTCCTGCAATGTCATTGATCCGTTCTTTAATAGTCTCACTAAGGCCGATAGAGTATATGAAATATATTTGTTGTCGATCAATGTCATATTGCTGTAAATAGTCTAGCAGTAAACTTTCAGCCACTTTGCTCATGTTCCCACGATATTTTTTAGTCGAAACAAGCTTCCCTTCCACTAATTCAATACACGGTTTGATTTTTAACAAAGCCCCGCCTAGATACGCCATATTACTGACTCGTCCGCCAGCCCGTAAAAAATCTAAGCTACCCGGAAGAAAGGCAAGTCTCGCTTTTGGAACCTTTGCTTCGATCTTTTCTAGCAAGTGGACAGGATCCATTTCAGGTTCTTCCTCCAGCAGAGCAACCGCATACATAATCACCGCAGTTAATCCGCCTGTGACGTTTAATGCATCGATTAAATAAATATCCTCTACATCTTCCGCTGCTGTTAACGCATTTTGATAGGAAACAGACGCCTTTGATGTATACCCTACATGAACGATTGTACTATGAGGAAATTCTGTTCGAATCTTTTTGAAAAACTCTTGATACTCATGGGTGTTAGTGGCGGCGGTAGAAGGTATCTTTTTAGTGCGGTCATAAAAATCAAATATTTCTTGTACGGGTAGATGACCGTCTAAATAGTCCTGACCATCCATGATGACGTGCATGGGTACTACATGGATGTTGTGTTTCTTCGAAAGAAATTCTGGTAGATCAGCACCGCTTTCGGTTGTTAGGATGATTTTTTTCACTATGTGTCGCCTCCAGTTCGTATTTTATTGGGTGTGTGGATATTGAGTTTAGTTTAACTATACAGGATAGAGAGATGATATATGTTTGGATTTATGAAATATATAGGAGTGTAGTTCCTCCTAGTATACTGATTATTTTGTCAAGTGTTGTCGCTATTCTATTATAATGGTAGGATGTGGATAGAACGTAAATATCAAGTATGTGGGTGATGTATTGATTATATATGAATCGACTAAAGAACAATTTGTTGGTGATGTCGTAAATGAACTGTTGATTGATCGTCTATATAGCTCCTATCAAAAGAAGATAGGGAGAACGAGTAAAGCGGAGATTCGTTCGTGGGAAAATTCTTTGCAGAAAATGTCCAATGTGATGCAGGATGACGATATACCGCGCGATGCAGCAGTCGCTATTGAATTCAACATTCCTAATACATCCAAGCGGGTGGACTTTCTTATTGCGGGTAATGACGGGACGCAAGATCATGTAGTCATTGTAGAATTAAAGCAGTGGGAAGAAGTAGAGAAAGTACCATCCCGTGATGCGTTGGTTCGCACATATGTCGGTGGAGGCGTTAGAGAAGTCGTCCATCCCTCCTATCAGGCATGGTCGTATGCGGCTCTCATTGAGGATTTCAATGAAAACGTACAGCAACAAGAAATTCGTTTGGAACCGTGTGCTTACCTACATAACTATCGAAAAACAGATAATGATCCGTTAACAGATGATCACTATGCAGAACATCTAGAAAAAGCACCTGTTTTTGTTAAAGGTGAAATTTCCAAGTTGCGGACATTCATTAAAAAGTACATACGCGAAGGTGACCGCAATCATTTAATTTATCAGATTGAAAATGGTAGAATCCGACCGTCAAAATCTCTTCAGGATGCATTGAACAATATGTTAAAAGGAAATGAAGAGTTCATCATGATCGATGAGCAGAAAGTGTTTTATGAAGAGGCATTCCACTTAGCGCTCAATAGTATCCGGACAGGAACTAAACAAGTGATGATAGTGGAAGGGGGACCCGGTACAGGTAAATCTGTGCTGGCTATTAATTTAATGGTGAAGTTGATAGCTGAAGAACTGGTGGCGATGTATGTAACGAAGAATGCTGCGCCGCGGCATATTTATTCTACAAAGCTGAAAAAGGATTTTAAAAAGTCCCATATTGATAATCTCTTCAAAGGATCTGGCAGCTTTACAGAAGTAGAGTCAAATGAATTTGATATTTTAATCGTCGATGAAGCTCATCGATTAAATGAGAAGTCAGGCTTATTTCGTAATTTAGGAGAGAATCAAGTTAAAGAACTAATTAAAGGCTCTCAATTTACAATTTTCTTTATTGATGAACATCAGAAAGTTACCATACACGATATTGGCAGTATAGAAACGATCGAGAAATATGCAAAAGAACTAGGTGCTGAAATTATCTCACGTGAGCTAGTGTCACAATTCCGTTGTGGCGGATCAGACGGCTATATTGCATGGCTGGATGATGTATTGCAAATTAGACATACTGCAAACATCAATGATATGGGGATGGACTACGATTTCAGGATTTTCGATGATCCGAATGAAATGCTTGAGGAAATTGAAAAGCTGAATGAAAGAAACAATAAATCACGTCTGATGGCGGGGTACTGCTGGGAGTGGCCGAAATCCAATCGGCGTGATGTAGATCATTTTGACATTACGATTCCGGAGCATGATTTCGGTATTAGTTGGAACATAGAAAATACGTGGGCTATAGAGAACTCGTCTGTTCGTGAAGCCGGGTGTATCCATACAGCTCAAGGACTGGAGTTTGACTATGTCGGTGTGATTATAGGGGACGATCTCCGCGTGGAGGACGGGAAACTGGTCACGGATTTTACTAAGCGCGCAAAGTCGGATCAATCACTGAGAGGTATTAAGAAGCTAGCTAAAGAAGATCCTGAAAATGCTTATGAGGTGGCTGACCCGATTATCAGAAATACGTACCGTACGTTGATGACACGGGGGCAAAAGGGATGTTTTATTTATTGCACTGATCCTGAGTTGCAGTCTTATTTGAAGGACCGATTGAAGAGAGTGACAGCGAATCGTAGGGATCAGGAGCAGTTGCTTTATTTGGTAGATGATCGAGAAGATTATTAGTATGATAGCAAAAAAAATAACCGCACTTCAAAAATATATACGAGGAGATATACTTATGAAAAAAATAATTAGCATATTTAGTTTTTTGTTAGTCTTTATTATAGCTGCACCAGTTGAAGCAAATGATAGTTTTAGAGATGTTAAACCTTCCAATCAGTTCTACACATCAATTGAATGGGCTACTCATAACGATCTGTTAAAAGGCTATGACAATGGTACATTCAAACCCAAAAATAATCTGACGGAGGCACAGTTCACTATAATATTGACACGTTATTTAAATCCTATACTTACAAATAATATATACCCTGGATTTGAACGAGAAGAAGTGTATGAATATATCGGGTCTTATAACTTACCTATCAAAGGTATTAAAGATGAAAAGGTTAGAAATCGTCCGTATACACGTATCGATGTGGCGAAGGTTTTTGCAACTTTGGCGACTGGAAATAAAGTTTCTGAAAAACAAGCTGTTGACTGGATGTATGAAGCAGGTATTACAACTGGAAAAGGTGTTAGTTCGAATAGATACAAGGATTTTGGTGGCGGCGACCTTTTGAAAAGAGAACATATATCTGCCTTTTTCAAGAGACTAAATGATAGTCCAGCCTTCATTTATCCAAATATATCACGAAGCGTATATGAAAGAGCTACTAAGTTTGCTTCAAAAGATTATAAGTTAACAGATCTTCAACAAGCTAATTTCGACAATAATTCATCTACAGACCAATACGTTGCACAATATAGACATAAATCTGCCTATGAACGCGCGTTACGTTTTCAATTTAAAGTTTTAACATATGACAAAATGAAAAAAACTTGGACAGTGTCAACTGAATATAAAATAGGAGACTATGATGATGTATACCTGGAAGTAATATCAATAGGGAAAAATCAAAAAGAAAATCAAGTGCTAATTTATTCTTTAGAAGGCAGTTCAGCAATGTTGACAGCCAGAGTTCTAGGTTATACATCTAAATCAGGTTTCCACGTCGAGGAAATACCTTCAGCGTTCTATCAAGGAAACTACAAAGTAATAAATAGAGAGCTTAATTTATTTGAAGGAGACAAATCGAAAGTAGCTTATACATGGGCTGATGGTAAGTTACTTAAGACAGACGTTAGTATTGTTCAACCAGAGAAAAATGATATTGTAATTACGTATGATCAAGACCAGTACGATATTATCCACAGCAATGTAGAGGCATTTAACACTATATATGCAAAAGTTGGTCAAAAGCTTCACTTCATTCAAAAAAATTCTTATCTAGAAGATTATAGAGTAAGGGTCATGTATACAATGGATACGGATGTTGTTAATTACGATACAGGAAAGTTTATAAAAGAAGGAACACTTAAAGTGCATATTTTGCCTAATGGTTCTTGGGAAGGTGCACATGAGTTTTTTGTGCGTGTTACTAAGTGATTGACATTTTGTGACTAGTTGTTAGGTCTAAACAAAATTTAAAAACAATTATGAATTGAACTAGAGTGTGTGAGGATCTGTACCTTTCGTAATGGGAGAAACAATAAATCACGTCTGATGGCGGGATATTGCTGGGAGTGGCCGAAAACAAACAGGCGTGATGTGGATTACCACAACATTACGATACTCAAGCATGGTTTCGGCATTAGATAGAAGATACAGGGGCTATCGAGGTAAGCGTCAAACAGTGAACACGTTGTTTAATATAAAAGAAAATGCCCCAAAGAATCGATCATAAAGATTCATCAGGGCGTTTTCTATTTCTTTGACTGGATTTAACAATTCTTTGGTAAGGTCTTCGACCAGGGCATTAAGTCTTCAAACTCCGTGATTTTTTCAAGATTGCGTTGAGGAAGTTCTTCGAAAAGGAACTGCAAGTAGAAGAAGGGATTCACGCCATTCTCTTTTGCGGTCTCTACGAGACTATAGGCGATTGCACTTGAAGTAGCACCTATAGTGGAAACTGCGAAAAGCCAGTTTTTTCTACCGATTACGAAAGGCTTTATTGATCGCTCTGCTCGGTTATTGTCGATCTC
>NZ_PDYT01000029.1:0-25908 GCF_002743175.1 Sporosarcina sp. P20a | reverse complement strand
TAGCTGGCAATGTAAGTGGCAAGTGCATTGCCCTCACTCCGGCGCTGGTGGATGGCTTTCGCGAGGAGCCAGAGACAGGAAAGTTCGCCTGTCTTTGTCTCCTCGCTACGCCTACCACAGCAGGCGCCTTCGTTGGATTGGGAGTAGGGCAGTTCGTATACTTCTTTCGCAAGGGATTCATAATAGATATCACGATGTTGCTGATCTTTTTTTAATTAGAACCACAACCTAAATTACTACCACTCAGTAGCGCAGGCACAACTGCGGGGTAGGCCGTGGCCATGAGACAACTAGGCAGCCCTACCGCCAGCTGGCTCCTGGCTGTAGGCAATCCCCCACGTGCCTGCGCGAGTCCAGAAAGCAGACACTCACTAACTTCAGTCCCCAACAACCAGTCGAGCAACGCCCCTCAAGAAAGTGCCAAAGACTCGTAGCCGCCTAGTCTTTCCACCAAACGCGTTTCCAGGTTGGGTAAGGTACGCAATTCATCATTTTACTATCCTACTTAGAACCACAACCTAAATAACTACCACTCAGTAGCGCAGGCACAACTGCGGGGTAGGCCGTGGCCATGAGCCAACTGGCAAGCACTACCGCCAGCTGGCTCCTGGCTGTAGGCAATCCCCCACGTGCCTGCGCGGGTCTAGAAAGCAGACACGCATTAATTTAGGTATCCGACAACCAGTCGAGCAACGCCCTCAACAAAAAGTGACAAAGACCCGCAGCCGCATAGTGTATCTTCCATACGTGTTTCCAGGTTGGGTACTCCACACACCCTCTTAGGTTTAATGTAATACGAGGCATATATTCAACTAAACCCCCTTCATTTGTCAATTTAAGACACAAATATTTCAAGTGTAATATATTGTTTAATATTGAAATAATCTTGTTACATTACTGTAATAATCCGATAGTTTGGGAGATGCTAAGATAAATATACATAAACAGACAAGTAAACTAGCAAAAATACATACTATTATCGGAGGAAATTATGAATCTATTACAAAAGGTTATTTCAGTCCTAGCACTCTCGACACTACTGATCGTTTCGCCGTTTGCAGGACAAGCAGATGCAGCAGCTAAAACAACGAACATCACAAAAACAGCAACTAGCTTAACTGGTATCAAATATCGTTATGGCGGTACGACAAGAGCAGGATTTGATTGCTCAGGTTATGTAGGTTATGTATTCAAGCAAAATGGTTTAAAAGTAGCAAGAACTTCTCGTGCTATGTATGCATCAGGGCGCGCTGTAAAGAAATCAAGCCTTCGTAATGGTGATCTAGTATTCTTTAACACAACAGGACGCGGTGTTTCTCACGTTGGAATTTATGTTGGAAATGGCAAGTTCGCACATGCTTCTACATCAAAAGGTGTGCGTGTAGATAGAGTAAATGATTCATATTGGGGCAAGCGCTATATAGGCGCGAAACGTGTAGCAGGTATTTAATAGAAGAGACATCGATCTTCCTTAAGTGGAAGGTCGATTTTTTTATGAAAAAATACCGGATAGGAGAGGGGGAGGCCCCCAATCTTATCCGGTAAATATTAATTAGTTGCGTCTTGTGGAACGCGGATTGTCCAACGAGAGAAATCCGGTTCCTCTTTCTTTATCAATTCCTTAGGATAGATGAATGTCCAAGGAGTTGTGCTGTTTGCTTTCACGGAAAGTGGAGGATCAAGGTCGAATGTTCCCCGAGCTACCAATTCTCCTGTTGCGTCAATCAATTCAAGCGGCAGCTTTTCGATGTTGATTTGTTTAGAGTGGCCGTTACGAACGAATACGGATGCTGCAATAGTGCCGGCATCTTGTGATTGGATTTGGAAACCAGCGATATTCACTTCACGTGGCTTCAATTTCGGTAGATCTTTTACAATGTTAGCTAACGCTTCTTTTTGTTCAGCAGGGAGTTGTTCTTCCCATGTAGGTGCAAGTTCCAATTGGTGGGGCATCATCGAGTGAACGTTAAATGCAAGCTTCCAGTTCGTTGCTGGAATTTCTTCTACCAATTGATCTTTCTTTTCGAAAACGAATACCCATGGACGTGCACTGCGGGCTGGGATTTCGCCTAACTCGTTCAAGTCAAACTCTGCAGATGCTACAGTATTGCCTTCTTCATCAAGTAATAATAACTCGATTTCGCCTACAGTGATCGCTTGATCAAGTGATGAACAGAAGAATGCTTTGACTAACCAGCTACCGTTTGCAGGTTCCAAGTCGATATCGATACCTGATAAGGAAATTTGGTTTGGTTTTAAAGGCTCTAGTTCATTTGCGAGGAAACGGAAAACATATTCCTGCTCCTGTGTTAGACTCCATTGCTCATGAAGAGATAGTTCTGTTTCAATATCTTCATCGCCTGAACCAGCTTGGCCGTTTTCTAAAATTTCTTCGGATTCAACTGTACTGTCCAATCCAGTTTTCTCGGTTTTTTTGAATAAATTGAAGAGTTTCATTGGGAAACCTCCTGTTGTGTATTAAGTTGCTTCATGAATGCGATTATTTCGGACGCAATATCCCGGCGCAGGCGTTGATAGTGCTTGGCGAATATCTGCAAGCCTTCACGCTGGTAAATACGCATAGGATCTTCTTGTCCGTATGAACGCAATCCAATTCCTTCTTTTAGGCGAGTCATCACTTCTAAATGCTTAACCCACATCGTGTCAATATAGCTCAACATGACTTGTGGCAGCAGTTGACTCACTTGTTCATTATCAGTGAAAGTGTCGATAAACGCAAACAACTCTGCCATTTCTTCATCGTACTCTTTCATTATATCAGCAGTTCTATCTAATGAATTGGGAAGCTTAACCGGCGTCAATAATAGCGCGTTCATAGTCCGTTCGATACGATCGAAATCCCAATTGTCGGCGATTTCATTATCAGGACAGCTATCTAGAACAACGAACTCAACGGTTTCTGATAACATCGTCTTAAGTTTTTCAAAGATGTCTTTGCCTTCGAGTACGCGATTGCGTAAGGAGTAGATGACTTCACGTTGATCATTGATTACGTCATCTAATTTTAGATTATATTCACGCATAGAGAAGTGCGCGCCTTCAACGATACGTTGTGTACGTTCCGTTAGTTCATCTACTTCAGGGTTTAATACTTTACCATTCTCGTCTGTGCGGACTTTCGTTAAGAATTTCTCGAGTTCTTCAGGAGAGAAGCGCATATACATTTCATCTTCTAAAGAAAGATAGAATTGGCTTTCTCCGTGATCTCCCTGACGACCTGAACGGCCTCGTAACTGATTATCTACACGACGGCTTTCATGTTTTTCTGTCCCTAATACAAATAGTCCACCGTTTTCTTCCACACCTTCACCGAGTACGATATCCGTTCCGCGTCCTGCCATATTAGTAGCGACGGTAATATTACCTGCTTGTCCAGACTCGGAAATCAATGAAACTTCCTGCTCGACGCTTTTCGCATTTAATAGATGGAACTTCAATCCTTCATATCGTAAATATTTGGCGACAGCTTCGGATTGAAGAATGGACGTAGTACCGACCAAAACCGGTTGTCTTTTCGCATGACGAGCAGCTACTTCTTTTGCTACTGCTTTATACTTTTCTTCTGTCGTTCTGAAAACGAAATCTGGTGCATCGATACGTGCACGTGGACGGTTCGTCGGGATTTGGATTACTTCCATATTATAAACTTCACGGAATTCCGTATCCTGTGTTTTCGCAGTACCCGTCATTCCACAAAGCCTTGGATACATACGGAAGTAGTTCTGAATCGTAATTTGAGCTTGTGCTTTATTTTCATCTGTAATTTCGACGCCTTCTTTAGCTTCAATTGCTTGGTGAAGACCATCTGATAATGTTCTGCCCTCCATAATTCGGCCAGTGAACATATCTACCAATTCGATTTTTCCGTCGCGTACGATATAATCGACATCACGCTTAAAGATGACGAACGCGCGGACGGCTTGGATGACGTAGTGATAAAGTGTTTGGTGATCTAAATCATACAAGTTGTCGATACCGAATGCTTTCTCAACTTTTTCGATACCTTGTTCCGTAAGGGAAGTAGCTTTTGTCGCATCGTCAAAGTCAAAATCCTCTTCGACTTTAAAACGTTTGGCTAGGCGGGCTGCAATATGGTGAAGATCCGCATCTGCTTGTGTTTTACCTGCTACAATCAATGGAGTTTTCGCTTCGTCGATTAAGACGCTGTCGACTTCATCGATAATAGCGAAGTGATATGGCCGCTGCACTTTTTGGGAAGTATGTTGTACCATATTATCCCTTAAATAATCAAAGCCGAATTCTGTACCTACACCATACGTGATGTCTGCTTCGTAAGCGGCTTGCTTAGCTGGACCTTGCATCATCGGAACATTTAATCCGACAGTCAATCCTAGGAAACGATGGATTTGACCGATTTGATCAAAGTCCCGTTTTGCCAAATAATCATTAACTGTAATGACGTGAACACCTTTACCTTCAAGCGCGCGTACGTATGAAGGTAAAGAAGCTACAAGTGTTTTACCTTCACCAGTTGGCATTTCAGCGATATTACCTTCTGTCAATACAGCTCCACCGATTAGTTGCACATCAAAATGGCGCATACCGAGAACCCGTTTAGATGCTTCACGTACAACTGCGAAGGCATCCGGCATAATGGTCTCGACGGTTGCGCCGTCATTTAACTGTTGTTTGAATTGATCGGTCATTCCAGAAAGATCGTCATTAGACATAGCGATATATTTAGGTTCCAGTGAATTAATCTGCTCCACAATTTTGCGGTATTTACGCAATTGACGTTCACTCGTTCCAGTTCTACGTTTAAAGATTTTTAACATGAATAAGACGCTCCTTTATAAATCTCTATCTATAATGAGAGATTCCTATCTATTTTACCAAAAGGAGTGACAAAAGACTATCTATATATAGAAAGAGAAGAACAATAGATTGTTCATGATTTATCGCATGTAAAATGGACGAAACTTCATGATGGTAATGTTTAGTAGTGTTTGTAAGGAAGCAAGTAAGGGAATAGATGAGTAATGCATACTAAATGATGAAATCTAGCAACAATCATGTTATACTAAAAGGTGATATGTACGTAATGCTAATTGGGGAGGAAAGACATGTTATTCATTGCAATGTCTGTAGCTTTTATCGCTGCAATCATACTAACACCGCTAGTCATCAAATTCGCGTATCGGATCGGTGCGGTTGACCGTCCCAATTATCGGAAAGTCCACGCGAGAATCATGCCTAGAATCGGCGGGCTCGCAATCTTCGGAGCGTTTATTATTGGATATGCTATATTATTGCCGAAAGACGAGCACGCAGTAAGCATCCTAATCGGTGCAGTACTGATCGTCATGATTGGCTTTTTAGACGATATGCTGGAAATTACAGCAAAAGCAAAAATGTTAGGTCAGCTAGCAGCGGCGTTGGTCGTTGTACTATGGGGCGGATTACAAATTGAATTCATCAACTTGCCGTTTCTTGGTCAGCTAGACTTTGGTTATTTAAGTATTCCGATCACAATTATTTGGATCATCGGAATTACGAATGCCGTCAACTTGATTGACGGATTGGATGGTTTGGCAGCAGGAGTTTCCACTATTGCGCTCATTGCTATTACAGTTATGGCTCTATTAATGGGAGATGTCTTTGTTGCTGCAACAGCTTCCATATTGGCGGCTAGTTCGCTTGGATTCTTATTGTTCAACTTCCATCCAGCGAAAATTTTTATGGGCGATACCGGATCGCTATTCTTAGGATTTATGATATCGGTTCTGGCATTACTCGGCTTTAAGAACGTTGCCGTTGTATCATTAGTTATTCCAATTATCATGTTAGGTGTTCCAATTTCAGACACGTTCTTCGCGATCGTTAGACGAGTTCGCATGAAGCAGTCGATTACGGCAGCAGATAAATCGCATTTGCATCACTGTTTATTGCGCGTAGGTTTCTCGCATAGACAAGCTGTGCTCACAATTTATGGTATTGCGATTCTATTTGGAGCAGCCGCTGTATTGTTCTCACAAGCAACCGTGTGGGGTGCGTTGCTTCTGATCTTCGTCATGTTGATTGTGATTGAACTGTTTGTCGAGTTGATTGGTCTAGCGGGGGCGAATTATCGTCCGTTGTTAAATTTAGTACGCATGATTGGTAAATAAGTAAAGCGAGTCCTTGTCTGCTGCAAAGCGGATGAGGGCTTTTTTGTTGTGATTAAACTGAATGAGAAAGACCAGGAGAAGGGGGAAGTAACGTTGATCTGCGTTCCAGGCGGACGCTTTCCCATGGGCCCGCGGTGAGCCAACCAGGTCGCTATGCTTCCTTTTGGTTGTCTCACCTGATCGGGCTGTCCATCGGGAGTCGCCTTGCGCTTACAATCAACTCGTGTCGCTTTTTGGATTTATAGAGTCGAAGTCAAAGTCATTTCTGCCTGCGAATTTGAATTTCGTACTTAAATAGATTCGATGAACAAAATTAAGTTAGTTAATAACTTCAATGTACTCCCAAACTATTTATAGTCGCAAGGTAGTATTGGAGTGGAAGGCGACTTCATCGGGAACAGCGCGAGCTGAAAGCACCGCAGGGAGAGCTGTTGCGAAGTACGGCATTTGCGAGTAAAAGCGAAGCGTTAGGAGCACATCTTTGCACTCGAAGTGGACGAGGAGATCGGAGCTGTGCCCGTGGAACGCGTCCGCCTGAAACGTAAATCCCAAACCACTAGCTAATTAACACTCTTTAATCGAACCTACTCCTTTTTCTCTGTCTATAACAAAAGCGATGAAACCCGTTAAGGTCTCATCGCTTCTGAATGAACTATTGATAATCGGTTTGAGCGGATGCAGAGGATTGGTCCGTGTTTAGCTCGGTCAAAGAAGAGGAGTCTGGGATTACCCCAAGATGAGATTTCAGTATTTGCTTTACTTCTTCTAGCTTCTGCTCATCCAACTTGTAATAGTAAATACCTGTCGACATATCGTCATAGCCTGTCAATGTGATGGTATCCACGTCTGGAAGTCCGCTTTTTATATACTGGATAAACGACAACATTTGCTTAGATGTCATATCGGTCTTCATGTTTTCGCCAAGCGCATTGATCACGTCACCGTATTTGGTTATGGATGTAATCGATGTTGCTTCTTTAATCATCGCCTGAAGAATCATTTGCTGACGTTTACCGCGCTCGATATCATTATCGAGTTTACGAGTACGTGCTAAAGCTAACGTATGGCGTCCGTCTAGACGATGGAGGCCTGGCATTAGATGAATCGCATTTTTATCATTTTCATCTTTCTCGATACGCTCGTATGGAACTTCGACTTCTACACCGCCAAGTGCATCTACAACATCGATGAATGCATTAAAGTTCATTTTGACGTAATAATTGACGGGAATATCGAATAGTTCTTCGACTGTATCAATAGAAGCTCTAGTACCTCCATAGGCATGGGCGTGTGTGATTTTATCTTTATGCTTTACCTGTGGAATATAAACATAGGAATCACGAGGAATGCTGACGAGTTTGATGCTTTTTGTTTTAGGGTTCAATGTTGCAAGCACTAAAGCATCCGATCTTCCGTGCACTTCTCTATCTTGGCGTGCTTCGCTTTCGTCTACGCCAATCAATAGAATCGACACTTTATCTTTTGCGGGTTCGACATAAATTTCCGGCGGATCTTGCTTGGCGAGAGGTTCATAAGAACGATCTAGAACGTTCATCGCTTGGTTGTGTAGCTTGAATGCATAAGCGGAAATGCCTATGGCTGCGATGAGGAACGTAAATAATGCTATTTTCAAGAAGCGTTTTGTTTTAGACGCGTTCTTTTTCCTATACTCTTCTCTTTTCATTTTATACCTCCAGGGTGTACGGCGGAAATAAACCGTCAATGGAAAATCTATGGGAAGTTATTTTTAATTAAAAATGGCAAATCTTCACATAAAAATTGATGGTGATTTAATGAAGTCAGACCTTTTACTCATAAGGTTCACCTTCTACCATTATACCCGCTTTTCGATTGGACGTATAGTCAGATGTCGAACTCCAGGAATTTATGTCCGGCTGTGGCGATGCTTGCCTGACCGTTCGTTAATTCCATCATCCATGCCTGAAAAAGTTCCTGTTCTTCTTCAGGAACATATAAAAAGAGTTCAACGTCCTCTTCATAGACGATCTCTTTTAACGGGTAGTCGGATTGCCGTATTTCGTTTTCTACTTTGCCTAGCCATGTATAATCAATAGAAGTTTTAACTAGTGTGTGTAATTTTCTTTCCACGACACCTGTTGCGGCAATGCCTTCAGAAGCTGCTTTACCATAAGCGCGGATTAATCCGCCACCACCGAGTTTGATGCCGCCAAAATAGCGAGTCACGACAATCACGGTGTCTTTTAAGTGCTGCTTTTTCAACACTTCCAAAATGGGGAAGCCGGCTGTGCCTGAAGGCTCACCGTCATCGTTCGCTTTTTGGAACTGGTCATGTTCTCCTATGAGATAAGCAGAACAATTATGTGTAGCTGTATGATGGTTCTTTTTGATGTCCTGTATGAAGTCTAGTGCCTCTTGTTCTGTCTCGACTCTTTTGACAAATGACAGAAAACGGGATTTTTGGATGACGAATTCACTCTCTCCGTATAATTTTACGGTTTTATAATTAGCTCGCATTTGTCGTTCCCCCTACATTTGTAATATACTTATAATACTTTTTCATCATTAAAATGATATACTATATATGAAGTGTATAAGTATTTAGGCTAAACTGCAATAATGCTCACTTTGCGAATTTTCACATAAACGGATGCGGGAGGGAGTTATTTGAACGATAAGGCAATTGACATTCAACAGATGGAGAAAATCTTTGGCAACATGGTTAATGTAATGGATCGTTCAAAAAGCGACATTTTCTTAATTAGTGAACAAAGCCGCCGAAGTTTTGAAGAAATGCAAAAAGAGTTAGCAGAAGTGAAAGAAAGTATTTCTCATGTAATAACAGAAGGCGACTCTTTAGATGATATGTCACGTAACTCAAGAAAACGCCTAGCTGCTGTGTCAAAAGACTTTGTAACGTATAGTGAAGAAGAAGTTAAACAAGCGTATAGTGTGGCAAATGACTTGCTTGTACGCGCCTCCATCAATAAAATGGAGGAGAAACAACTTCGTGAAAGACGGGATGAACTTGAACGTCGACTGATGTTGCTGCTCTCTACAATCGAAAGAGCGGATCAACTTGTTAACCAAGTAACTACTGTAATCACATATTTAACATCTGACTTGAAAAATGTAAGTACAGCACTGGAAACGGCTCGCCAAAAACAAGACTTTGCGGTTCAGATTATCCAGGCCCAAGAAGAAGAGCGTAAGCGTTTATCACGTGATATTCATGATGGACCTGCGCAAATGTTAGCCAATGTCTTAATGCGTTCTGGTTTAATTGAAAAAACGTTTGTTAAGCATGGTCCAGAAGAAGCAATGCAAGAGCTATCTTACCTAAAAGAAAATGTTAGAGGTGCGTTATCTGAGGTTCGTCGTATCATTTATAATTTGCGGCCTATGGCTTTGGATGACTTAGGGCTTGTGCCGACATTGCGAAAGTATTTGTTGACCATGAGTGAATACGAGGCGCCGCTAATCATTCATTTCCAAAGCAACGGAGCAGAAAAAAGATTTGCCTCCAATTTTGAAGTAGGTATTTTCCGTCTCATCCAGGAATCAGTGAATAACAGTATAAAACATGCGAAAACTGATGAAATATGGGTCAAAATCGAATGGTTACGCGAATCAGTTAATATATTAATCAAAGATCAAGGTATCGGCTTTGATACAAATGAAGCAAAAGAGAAATCATTTGGTTTAATTGGAATGCAGGAACGTGTGGAGTTATTGAAAGGGAAAATGAAGGTCATTACGAAAGTCGGAGAAGGCACTTCGATTCTTTTTCAAATTCCACTGGACGAAGATCTATAAGTAAGGTAATTACTGGGAGGAATAGGATATGGAAGCGACAAAAATTTTGATAGTAGATGATCACCAATTATTCCGTGAAGGAGTTAAACGGATTTTAGATTTTGAGGAATCGTTTACTGTAGTAGCAGAAGGCGACGACGGAGTCGAAGTAGTTGAATTGTACAGAGAGTATGAGCCAGACGTAGTGCTGATGGATATTAATATGCCACGCATGAATGGTGTAGACGCGACTGAGCAATTAGTTAAAGAGTTTCCGGATGCGCGCGTTATCATGCTATCCATTCATGACGACGAGTCCTACGTAACACACGCTTTGAAAACAGGTGCTCTCGGCTACATGCTGAAAGAAATGGATGCAGACGCAATTATTCAAGCGATCAAAGTAGTAGCGAATGGCGGTTCATACTTACATCCTAAAATCACGCATAATTTAGTAACAGAATTCCGTCGTTTGAGCGAGAGAGAACATAAAGGATCCTTCCAGCAGAACGATATTCGTCGCCCGCTTCATTTATTGACGAAGCGCGAATGTGAAGTTCTACAATTATTGACAGATGGCCAGAGCAACCGGACAATCGGTGAAACACTCTTCATCTCAGAAAAAACTGTGAAAAACCACGTTTCTAGCATTCTGCAAAAAATGAGTGTAAATGACCGTACACAAGCTGTTGTTACAGCAATCAAAAATGGTTGGGTAGAAGTAAAATAATTAAAATAAGAAAAGGTCTTTGCATGTTGAAGGCCTTTTTCTCTACGTAGGAGGAGCATATGAAGAAAAAAATAGCAGTAGCGTCCATGGCATTAGTGCTCGCATTAGGCGCATGTGGTAACGCGGATGAAACGAAACAGAACAATCCTGAAACTGGCGAACCTGCACCAGGCAGTGGTGCCATTGATCATGGAGTAGATGATAAAAAAGTAGGTTTCAGCATGTCAGGTGACAAAGTGGAAGAAGCCACGGATGTACCAAAAGAAGATAAAGAAGAAATTCTAGCTGCTTTTGATAGCTACATCGAAACATTGAACAATACAGACATAGATGGTTATCTGGCCACGCTTTCTACCAAAGGTTATGATCTAGAAGAAGAGCGTCAGGCTATGGAAGAAATGCTTGAGAAATCTACGATGAAACGTGAAGCAGATAATGAAACAATCGTAAAATATTCAGGTGATAGCGCGCAGTTGTTTTCTACGTTGAAAACAACATTCACGGATATTGAGACAGAGGTAGAAAATACACATGAAGGTCGCCAAGTGACTGTGTTCAATAAAGAAGATGGCGCATGGAAAGTATTCTCTATCCACTTTATTGGCGATGAACCAGCAAAAGAATAAATCCTCTTTTTATATCGATTTAGCAACAAAACTTCCAGTTGTACACACTGGAAGTTTTTTTATGCGAAAAAAAGCCATACTACGAGTACTTGCTTTTCTGCGCTAAAGGAATTATAATCAATGAAAGAACATACGTTCTATAAGGAGGCGATTTCGATGCCTTTGATCCCCGCAGAGGCAATGCCGTATTTGGAGAACTATATTTACCTTCCCATGCTATTGACGATTATGGAACGTGACCGTCAGTTATTAGAGAAAGTACCGTTTAAATTGAAAAGTCCGTACCTTAATTTGCTGGACGAGACGATGAACACAGTTTCTGCTGATTTACAAACCACCTCTTTGTACTTGCAAAAGCATAAAATGAAAGTGATACGCCATTCAACAGATGAACTATTTACGGAATATGTATTTTTACATGATGGCTATCAAGATATGCGTCGCTATTTGAATGTGCGCTTACGTAACCGATCAGAAGAGTTGCTGAATCTGTATATTAGGAAATTGTCGAATCAGAACTCTTCGGCTCCATGATCATGTAATAAGAACTGCGCAATTCTTCCTGAGCATTTTCAAATCGTTGAGACAAAATATGCGATAGCGCCATTTGACGATAAACCGTAGCTAACGACGTGTCTAGTTGCATCTGCGTATCATTTTTCAGAATAACAGTAACACCATCCTCGTGCTGAACTGCGTCTTTTACTGCGTGATAGGCTACCCATGAGTTTTTATGTAAGGTAGGGGACAGTAAAGGAAAAAATAATAACGGTCGGTCATTTGAATGTGTCAACATGATCGGTGGCTTTGGACGATTTTTCAAATCCATTTTGGAACTGTTAATGATGGACTCAAAGTTGGAACGGTAATGCGCACAAGAATCTCTCATAATTTCTAATGGTGTTTTCTCGACAATAAATGTCCGGTCGCTTTCTACTACTTTTGTATAGTACGGGTTCGCATGTTGTCCATGAAGTAATGCAAAAGTATGAAATGTAACGATATAAGACGATAAATAATGCGGATTAGCCATGTTGTTCCCTCCCTTTTAATAGGACCATATACGTATTAATTATAGTATAGAAAAAACGAAAATCAACTGTAATGTTGGAAAATAGTAAATGTTCTATTAATATGGTGGATTTTATCGAATGATTATGGATAGGTGAGGAGACTAGACTAGGCGGCTACGGATCCTGATTTTTTTTGTTGAGGGCGTTGCTTGACTGGTTGTTGGGTACTGAAGTTAGTAAGTGTCTACTTTCTGGACCCGCGCAGGCACTTGGGGGATTGCCTCCAGCCAGGAGCCAGCTGGCGGTGGTGCTGCCAGTTGTCTCCCGGCCACGGCCTACCCCGCAGTTGTGCCTGCGCTGCTGAGTGGTATTTAATTTGGTTGTGGTTCTAAGAATGATAATTGCGTATCTTACCCAACCTACAAACGCGGTTGACGGAAAGACTATGCGGTTGCCGGTCTTTGTCACTTTTGGTTGGGACATTGCTCGATTGGTTGTTGGGGACTGAAAATAATGAGTGTTCACTTTCTGGACCCGCGCAGGCACGTGGGGGATTGCCTCCAGCCATGAGTCAGCTGGCGGTGGTGCTGCCAGTTGTCTCATGGCCACGGCCTACCCCGCAGTTGTGCCTGCGCTACTGAGTGGTTTTTAATTCGGTTGTGGTTCTAAATAGGAAGAAGATCTGCGACTTGGTAATCCTCATTTTGTGCTTTTGAAAAAGAAGTATATGAACTGCCTTACACCCAATCCAACGAAGGCGACTGCTGTGGTAGGCGTAGCGATGAGACAAAGACAGGCGAACTATCCTGTCTCTGGCTCCTCGCGAAAGCCATCCACCAGCGCCGAAGTGGGGACAATGAACTCTCCACTTACATAGGCAGCTAAACCACAACCTCCTAAACAAACAGGAAACAGGAAATGCACGTGCAAGAACCACAATCCACCGCCACTTATTACGCACACTTAACAGAAACGTAATCCGACAGCACTTCAACGAGTAAAAACAACTACTCGAACTGCCATACCCCCAATCCAACGAAGGCGACTGCTGTGGTAGGCGTAGCGAGGAGACAAAGACAGGCGAACTTCCTGTCTCTGGCTCCTCGCGAAAGCCATCCACCAGCGCCGTAGTGGGGACAATGGACTTGCCACTTACATTGCCAGCTAAACCAAAACCAAAACCAAAACCAAAACCAAAACCAAAACCAAAACCTTCTGATCAAACACGAAACAGAAAATGCACGTGCAAGAACCACAACCCAAAGCCGCTTCTTACGCACCCTTAACAGAAACATAATCGAACACGCATGCTGTCCTTCTCACTCTATATCGATTTTCAATACTCAAAAAGTAATCCTATAACCAAATGAAAAAAACTGAGGGTCATTCCCACATGTGTAGGAATGACCCTCAGCGTAACCCGTAACTTCAGTTCTGATAATCAATAGCTGCAGCACCCAATGTTTTAGCCGCTGCGATCATAGCTTTTTCGTCTATATCAAAACGTGGGTGATGATGTGGGTAAGCATCCGTTGGCTTCGCACCTGTAAAGAAGAATGTACCTGGAACTTTTTCCAGGTAATAAGCGAAGTCCTCGCCACCCATTTGCGGTTGCATTTCTTCTACACCTTTTAGTTCCGTAATCGATTCAGCCACAGTTTTTAAATAGTTCGTTTCTTTTTCATGATTGACGACTGCCGGATATCCACGGAAGTATTCTACAGTGATTTTGCAATCGTGGGATAGGGCGGTACCTTCAGCTATACGCTTTATTTCTTGTTCCATTAGATTGCGTACGTCGTTGGTAAATGTACGAACTGTTCCGCCTAGAACGGCTTGGTCGGCGATGACGTTAAAAGCGTTATCTGCGACGAATGAGCCGACCGATAGAACAGCGGATTCGATTGGATCGACGCGTCTTGAAACGACTTGTTGTAAGTTCATTACTAGCTGTGAACCGATGACAATTGCGTCTTTCGTTTGATGTGGAGAAGCACCATGTCCGCCAGCACCTTGAATGGTAATATGGAAGCGGTCCGCTGCAGCCATAATTGGGCCTGAAGCGTAATAAATGACACCTGATTCGAATAAAGACCATAAGTGTGTGCCGAAAATAACGTCGACACCTTCTAAACAGCCGTCTTCGATCATTGCAATAGCGCCACCTGGAGCTAATTCTTCCGCGTGTTGATGGATAAATACATATTCACCAGTAAGTTCATCGCGCATTTCGTTCATAGCTTTTGCCAGTTGAAGGAGCGTTGCGGTATGGCCGTCGTGTCCACATGCGTGCATGACGCCAGGTACAGTGGAAGCGTACGGCGTATCTTTTTGATCTTGAATAGGCAATGCGTCAAAGTCTGCTCGCAAAGCAACTGATTTTCCTGGCTTTGCACCTTTGATTCTTGCGACGACACCGTTGCCACCTACTCCAGTACGTACTTCCACACCAAGTTGATTATAAAAATCAGCGATATAGGCAGCGGTTTTCGTTTCTTTAAACGAAACTTCCGGGTTCATATGCAAATAGCGGCGCATCTCTACCATATCGTCATAAGATTGTTCGAGTTTCTGAAATAATCGTTCTCTCATTTTAAAACCCCTCTCAAATAGACAAATAAGTCAATCAACTCGTTCAGTATAGCAAGCGGTCAACCACATCGCAAACTGCAAGTTTTGAAATTACAGGGAATTGAAATGAATTAAATCAGTGTAGAAATGACTAGTTAGATCACTTTCAACATAAAAAAAGAAGGTCTGACGTCGAAACGTCAAACCTCTTCAGTAGGTGTTTTATAATGTGTGGTGTATGGAGCGCTTGTGAAGATATGTTGTGAAGCACCGCCGGCATCCTTGAAAACCGTTTTATCGGATAATTGATTACCAGGGGAGTTATACCAGATCTCATACAAACGTCGTTCCGTCCATTGTGTTAACAATGTATACGTATCAGAGCCGATAGGACGCAATAAGCGGAATGCTACGAAACCTGGCATGTTTTGCAGTTTTTCACCCAGTTGCTTGTACTGATGTTCGAAAATAGGTTTCCCTTCATCTGTTACTGCAACGTTATCCATTGCAAAGAATCCAGGTTCGGACAGGTTGCCATAAGAACCTACTACTTCAAACTTTCTTGGTGTTTGAAACACGCTCTTGCCGTTCGTCTCATGTAGCAACAGCGTACTACCACCGCCATTCATCAAAAGTATTGGTTCATCGGTGTGCTGGTCTCTGATTTTCTCCATAAAACCTAATGTTCCAGTTGTCATATAAATATTCATATAAAATTCCTCCTTTGGCTAGTAACAATCGTCTGTGCTTCATTTAATTGAAAGCACTCTTTACCAGTGTATGATTCTACATGTAGTAATTCCCTTAATTCTCTTGAATCAAACACTTATTGCAAGCAAGTTAGGAATGATTGTCTAAAGCATGGCAGAAGTGTGAGTTGTCCTAGCACAAAATTATGACAAAGGCGCAATTCACTATACATTGACTTGTCAACGGTTTATCATGAGAACGTATATGAGTTACGTGAAAGAAATTAAAAATATGGAAAGAGGTATCTCTGAATATGTCAACTTT
The DNA here is from genome assembly GCF_002743175.1 of Sporosarcina sp. P20a. Taxonomy (NCBI): domain Bacteria; kingdom Bacillati; phylum Bacillota; class Bacilli; order Caryophanales; family Caryophanaceae; genus Sporosarcina; species Sporosarcina sp. P20a. The sequence goes on along the minus strand of NZ_PDYT01000029.1, from coordinate 10,031 downwards.
TAATGATACGTTATTACGCGCTGCGAGAGGCGAGGAAATCGATCACACGCCCGTTTGGTTCATGCGTCAAGCAGGACGTTCACAGCCGGAATATCTTAAAATCAAAGAGAAATACTCCTTGGAAGAAATTACGCATCAGCCTGAATTATGTGCGTATGTCACAAAGCTTCCAGTAGATCAATATGATGTAGATGCAGCCATTTTATATAAAGATATTGTTACACCACTAGTAGGTATCGGAGTAGACGTAAAGATTAAATCAGGCGTAGGTCCTGTTATCTCAAATCCAATTCGTTCTGCACAAGATATCGCCAACTTAGGTGAATTTTCGGCAGAAGAGCAAGTTCCTTACGTTTTGGATACGATAAAAATGCTGACACAAGAGCAATTGAATGTCCCACTGATTGGTTTTGCAGGCGCACCATTTACACTTGCGAGCTATATGATCGAAGGCGGTCCTTCAAAGAGCTATAACCTAACAAAATCCTTCATGGTATCTGAGCCACAAGCTTGGTTCGCATTAATGGATAAGCTAGCTGACATGACGATTAGTTATATTACAGCACAAGTTAACGCAGGTGTGAAAGCTGTGCAAATATTTGATTCATGGGTAGGCGCATTGAATGTTTCGGATTACCGAATTTTCATTAAACCTACAATGACTCGTATTTTCACGGAACTACGTAAATTGAATGTTCCATTGATTACCTTCGGAGTAGGCGCAAGCCACTTGGCGAATGAATGGCATGATCTGCCAGTCGATGTAGTCGGACTGGATTGGCGCTTGTCTATTAAAGAAGCTGGCGAACGCGGTATGACAAAACCATTGCAAGGAAACTTGGATCCATCCATGTTACTGGCAGACTGGTCTGTTATCGAAGAACGTGCAAAGATTATTGTTGAACAAGGTGTAGAGCACGGTAGCCATATCTTCAACTTAGGCCACGGTGTATTCCCTGACGTAAAACCGGCAACATTGAAACGCTTAACAGCTTTCGTACATGAATATAGTAAAGAATTACGTTCGAAATAACAATCCAACCATGAGGTGAAAATGATGACGAAAAAGAAAATGGGCTTACTCGTTATGGCGTACGGAACACCAAACTCCTATGACGATCTATTACCGTATTACACGCACATCCGTAGAGGCCGTCCGCCGGCTCCGGAACAAGTAGAAGATCTTCGCAATCGCTATGAAGCAATCGGAGGCATTTCACCACTTGCGCGGATTACGGAAGACCAAGCGAACGCACTAGGCGCACGTTTGAATGAAGCACAAGACGAAATTGAATTCAAAGTATATGTTGGTTTGAAGCATATTGCACCGTTCGTCGAAGATGCTATACAAGAAATGCATGAAGACGGTATTACAGAAGCTGCATCTATTGTCTTGGCACCACATTTCTCTACGTTCTCCGTTAAATCATACAACGGTCGCGCGAAAGAGGAAGCGGACAAGCATGGAATCACACTTACTTCAGTTGAAAGCTGGTACAAGCAACCGAAATTCATCGAGTACTGGGCGAACCAATTGCGTCAAACATATGATGCGATGGACGAGACAGAAATTGAGAATACTTGCTTGATCGTATCAGCTCACTCGTTACCAGAAAAGATTCTAGCTAACGGTGACCCATACGCTGATCAGTTAAAAGAAACAGCTGAAATGATCACACAAGCAGCAGGCGTAAAAACTTACGCACTCGGTTGGCAAAGTGAAGGGCAAACGCCTGATCCTTGGTTGGGGCCGGACGTACAGGATCTAACACGTGAACTGTTTGAAACGAAAGGTTATACATCATTCGTTTACACACCAGTTGGTTTCGTGTCAGATCACTTGGAAGTTCTGTATGATAACGACTACGAATGTAAAGTAGTCTGTGACGATATCGGCGCAGCGTACCACAGACCTGCAATGCCGAACACCGATCCTTTATTCATTGATGCAATGGCAGATGCTGTAATGGATCAGTTACACGCAACAAAATGAATTCAATTGGATCGGAGTGAAAAAGGACATGAGTGAACGTAAAAAAGTAGTCATTATCGGCGGCGGCATCACGGGTCTCGCTGCAGCGTACTATTTGCAAAAAGATGCCCGTGAACAAGGACTTCCCATAGATATCATCATGATTGAAGCGTCAACAGAACTAGGTGGAAAAATCCGAACCGTCCGTCGAGACGGCTATATAATCGAACGCGGTCCCGACTCCTTTTTGATCCGTAAAAAAAGTGTAGACCAATTAGCGACTGAGCTGGGTATAGAAGATCAACTTGTTCGCAACGCAACAGGGCAAGCATATATCTTTCTGCATAATCAGATGCATAAAATCCCAGCTGGAGCTGTCATGGGTGTACCGACTGAAATTAAACCATTCGTGACGTCCGGTTTATTCAGTTTGAGTGGTAAAATACGTGCGGCAGGTGACTTCGTATTACCACGTTCTGAAGTGACCGGAGATCAGTCACTCGGTAAGTTTTTCCGTCGTCGCTTTGGTACAGAAGTGGTAGAAAATCTAATTGAGCCACTATTGTCGGGGGTTTATGCCGGTGATATCGATCATATGAGCTTGGAATCAACTTTCCCACAGTTCTATGAAGTGGAAAAAAATCACCGTAGCTTAATTTTAGGAATGAGGAAGACCACTCCTAAACAGTTGCCGCAAAAGAATAGTCATAGTTCGAAAAAAATGGGTGCTTTCCATACATTTAAAAACGGTTTGGATTCATTGATTGAAGCATTGGAAGAGCAATTGACTGATGTCGATGTGATGAAAGGTACGCGTGTCACCAATATAATGAAACAAGACGACCATGCTGTGCTGACGTTGAATGATCAGCGGAAAATCGTAGCAGATGCAGTCATCATGTCAACGAGCCACACAGTTGCGAGTCGTTTGTTTGAACCACATGGTTTGTTGAAAGAACTCGGAACGATTCCGATGACATCCGTCGCAACTGTCGCACTAGGTTACCCGAAAACTGCGATGAAGAGCGATATCGATGGAACGGGGTTCTTAGTACCACGCAGCAGTAATCATTCGATAACCGCCTGTACACTCGTCGACCGGAAATGGCCGACGACGACACCAGACGATAAAGTGATGGTGCGTGCATTCGTCGGACGTGTTGGGGAAGAAGCGATTGTCGACTTACCAGATGCTGAGATTGAGAAGATCGTTCGCAAAGACTTGGGAGAAATTCTCAAGCTCGAAGGTGAACCGGATTTCTGTATTATCACACGCTGGAAAGAGGACCGACCGCAATACCGCGTAGGCCATAAAGAAAAGGTTTTACGTGCGCGGGAAGAAATGCAATCAGCGTTCCCGATGGTCGAGCTCGCTGGTGCCTCGTATAATGGAGTCGGTTTACCTGACTGTATCGATCAAGGCGTCGCTGCGAAAGATCAAGTGCTGGCGAAGCTGTTTAAATAATAGGAAAAAATCCGTACAACCATCGTTGTACGGATTTTTTATGTTGTATGGTGAGTGGGTTTGACTGGAAGGTGCGGTTTTTCAGGGGAATGGCGCGGTTTGCTTGCCATAATGCGCGAATTGCTCAAGCTATGTATGTATTTAGGCAGAAAAAAAGCGAATATAGGAATATTCGCCGAATGAAAGTTTTGTTTTATTTTACGTTGCAATGATTACATTGATTAGAGTAACACTCATGCTGCTCTTCAATTTCAGTTCCACAAGTCGCACAAACCTTCGCCGGCAAGTTCTTGAAAAATTCAACGATGCTTTCTACCATATTAATCAATCCCCCTTCGCTTGTTGTATAACTCTTTGGTATATACACATTGTATTACAACAGATGCCGAAAGTCAACAATTCATTTAACTATCTGTTAAAATGGAATCAAGCCTTTTGCGACGCGCTTTCAAGCTGTTTTAGAGGCTCTGAATTGAGAGAATTAACAGAAAATAATTGCGGCAATTTTGTGAGGAGAGAAGAAAATATGAAATTTATCGATAATCAAGGCGTTACGGACCCACGTATTAACCTGGCTATTGAGGAATATGTACTCAATACGATGGACGTAGACAAAGATTCGTATTTACTGTTCTATATCAATGAACCTTCTATCATCATTGGGAAAAACCAAAATACAGTAGAAGAGATCAATACAGAGTTTGTCGATCGTCAAGGCATCCACGTAGTACGTAGACTGTCTGGTGGCGGTGCGGTGTATCATGATAAAGGAAACTTGAACTTCAGTTTCATCACGAAAGATGATGGAGAGTCGTTCCGTAACTTTAAGAAGTTTACGGAGCCTGTAACAGATGCGCTTGCCAAAATGGGTGTTAAAGCGGAATTGCTTGGCCGTAATGACATTTTGATTGATGGACGCAAAATTTCAGGGAATGCACAGTTTGCGACAAAGGATCGGATGTTTAGCCACGGCACGTTATTGTTTGATACAGATATGGAAGGTGTCGTGAATTCACTTAAAGTGAAGAAAGACAAAATCGAGTCAAAAGGGATCAAGTCGATTCGCAGTCGTGTCGCGAATATTTCCGAGTTCTTGGAAGAGCCTATATCCATTGAACAGTTTAGACAGGAAATCTTGAACTCGATGTTCGATGGGGAAGAAAATATTGAGTATCGTGTGTTGACGGATGAAGATTGGACGAAAATCCGTGAATTGTCTGCGGAGCGCTATGGTAACTGGGAGTGGAATTACGGTCGCTCACCGAAGTTCAACTTGCAGCAATCGAAACGGTTCCCTGTCGGTGGCATTGATGTTCGCTTGCAAGTGGAAAAAGGCAGTATAGAAAACGTTAATATCTACGGTGACTTTTTCGGTGTTGGCGAAGTCCAAGAAATTGAAAATCGTTTAGTAGGTGTGAAATATGAACGCCAGGCGATCACGGAAGCGCTCGAGTCAATGGACGTGGAGAAAATCCTTGGTGGTATTAAGCTAGAAGAATTTGTGAATGTCATCTATTAAGGAACAGCGCATGTCTTGCGGGGCATGCGTTTTTTTGTATAGGAGCATTCATTTATGTGTACTGTGAAATGCGTTATACTGAACATAACGAGAAAGTGAGGGATTATGGTGAAGCATCGAATTTTTATTGTAGAAGATGATTTGAAAATTGCTCAATTGCTAGCGGGAACGCTTGAAAAATATCAATATGAAGTCGCGATCATTCAGGACTTTGACCGAGTTGTAGAAGAATGTAATGCGTATAATCCGCATTTAGTGCTATTAGATATCAACTTGCCGATTTATGACGGTTATTATTGGTGTCGTCAGTTACGTCAACATACGATGTGTCCGATTATTTTCATCTCGGCACGCTCTGGTGATATGGATCAAGTGTTTGCACTCGAAAATGGCGGCGATGATTTCATTACAAAGCCATTCCATTATGAAATTGTATTGGCGAAAATAAAAAGCCATTTGCGCCGTTCATTTGGGGAATACTCACCAAGTCAGTCGGAGCGCGTAATTGTGTCAGGGAATCTGACGTTATTTATAGAACGGATGACGCTGCAAAAAGGCAAGGAAGAAATTCCTCTTCAGAAGAAAGAGTGTGTCATTTTGGAATTGCTGATGGGCGAGTCTCCGAAAGTAGTGTCGCGCGAAAGGTTACTTGAAGAATTGTGGGATGATCAGTCATTCGTCGATGAAAATACGCTCAATGTCAATATGGCTCGAGTGCGCAAGAAATTGACCGATTACGATGTGCAGTCTTGGATTGAAACGGTGCGTGGTGCGGGGTATCGCTTCATGCCGGAGTCGGAAGCCTGATGAAAGCATTCACGCTGTTCGTTAAAGAGCATGTGCCGTTTATGCTGTTTCAAATCGGACTCGTATCGTTCATTCTACTGTTGTTTTGGCTTGACGGCTTCCGCAACCCGAATACGGCGATCTATTCCGTCGCGATGAGTATTCTGCTTACGGCGGGCTATTTGGGAGCGAAATACATCATGCGGCGTACGTATTATGCGAAGATCGTAGAAAAACCGAAACAGATGGAAGATGCGTTGATACGGCACGTCATGACGCCTGAACATAGAAAGACGATGGAATTCACGCGAGAGTTGTATCGCCTATACCAGCATGAAGTACAGACATTATATAATAGACAAAATCGTCATTTGCATTTCATGAATCAATGGGTGCATCAAATGAAAACACCAATCTCGGTCATTAATTTATTATTGCAAGAAGATGAAATCGATAAGAAGAGTATTGAGCAGGAAGTAGGGCGCATCCAAAGTGGATTGGAAATCGTCCTCGTTAATGCACGGCTTGAAACGTTTGAAGAAGATATGCAAATTGAGAGGCTATTACTTAGACAAGTGTTGCAAGAAGTGCTCAATGACAACAAACGACTCTTCATTGCGAACGGTCTGTTTCCTGTGCTGAACGTTGATGAACACTTAACGGTTGCAACCGATCGAAAGTGGATCAAGTTCATGCTCAATCAATTCATTACGAATGCAGTGAAATATACATTTGAAAAAGGGAAGAAAATACATGTCAATGCAGTGCAGCTACAAGAAGGGCTGTGTCTGGAAATCATCGATGAAGGAATCGGAATTCCAGCATCTGACTTACACCGCGTGACGAAAGCTTTCTTCACTGGGGAAAATGGTAGGTTATCTGGAGAATCGACAGGCATGGGGCTGTATATCGCGTCCGAAGTCTGTGAGAAACTAGGCCATCAACTGACGATATCCTCAAAACAAGGGGAAGGCACGACAATCGCATTATTATTTACAGACGGAGAGGCGGGTGAACAATCAGATGACTCAACCGGTCGTTAAGATGGAAGATGTAACGAAAATCTACGAAGGAAAAGTGATACATCGTGCATTGAATCAATTGGATTTCGATGTGCAAGAAGGAGAGTTCGTTGCCATTATGGGACCGTCGGGAAGTGGTAAGACGACGCTATTGAATTTATTGATGGCGACCGATATTCCGACCTATGGCAAGATTGTCATTGGAGGCGTGGAACCGGAAAAGCTCAGTCAAAATGACATTGCCTTATTCCGCAGACGGCAAATCGGTTTCGTCTTTCAGGAAATCAATTTACTGCAAATGTTGACGGTGGAAGAAAATCTTGTATTGCCGTTAACTCTTGATGGGTTACCCGTTGAAGAGATGAAAAGGCGCGTAGAAGATATGGCACAAAAGCTGAACTTGGAAGATATTTTGGAGCGTCGACCGGATGAATTATCAGGTGGACAAGCACAGCGTACCGCGATAGGACGAGCGCTCATCCATCAGCCGAGCATTGTATTAGCGGATGAGCCGACAGGAAATTTGGATTCCAAATCAGCGAAAGATGTGCTTGAATTACTCGAACATATTAATCAACATGAAAAGACGTCGATTATTATGGTGACGCACGACCCAATTGCGGCGAGTTATTGTGACCGCGTGCTGTTTATTAAAGACGGGGAGTTTTTCAATGAAATCTATAAAGACGAACGCCGGCATACATTTTTCCAACGTATCTTGAATGTGTTGTCATTACTTGGAGGTAATGTGAATGACTTTTCGACAGTTCGCTTACCGTAACGTCCTTCGTAACCGCCGGGTGTATGCGGCATTCTTCATGGCGAGTGTATTTTCCGTCATGGTGTTTTTCCTTTATTCGATGTTGCTATTCCATCCGTCGATTGAAAACACTTTTCTAAAAGAGATTTCAGTACTCGGTATGGGAATAGCGGAAATTATTCTATTTATTTTTACGCTATTTTTCTTGTTTTATTCTATGCGTGCATTTTTACAAGCGCGATCGAAAGAGTTCGGTGTGCTATTGCTTCTCGGAATGGCCAAGCGCCAGTTGCATCGACTCATTTTCATCGAGACGATGTTGCTCGGCTTCGCATCGATCATTAGTGGGATTTTCCTCGGCTTCATGTTTTCAAAGTTCTTCTTCATGATCGTCAAAGCCATTGTGCAAATTCCGGTATTACCGCTTTATTTATCATGGAAACCATTCGTGCTGACGATGGGTGCATTCCTTAGTTTATTCGCTATTATTTCATATATCGCACCCGTATTCATTCAGCAAGGACAAGTATCGGACTTGTTAAATGGGGATATGGCCGTGCAGTCGGTGTATTCGTACTCGAAAAGCCGAGGGATCTTCGGAGTCGTGCTATTGTTGCTAGCCTACGCTATGGCGGCATTCGTCTCACGCTCGAGTATCATCAGTCTGTTCTTCCTGCTACCGCCACTCATCACATTCGGAACCTATTACTTTTTCACGGACACTTTACCGCTCGTCTTACATGCTTTGCGACGGCAAAAGAACATCTTCTGGCGGGATTTTTGGATGATCTCGATCTCGGAAAGCATCGTCCGTTTAAAAGAAAATGCCCGGATGTTCTTCATCGTCACAATCGTTTCGACGATCGCGTTCATGTCAGTCGGTATTCTGGCATCGTTAACATCATTCGCTTCGCAATATCGTGAAGTTAATCCACTTGGGCTTATTTATAAAAGCTTGCCGCATAATGAATTCGAGTATCCACATATCGCAAAATTGACCAATGAACTCGACCAAGAAGGCCTTGATTATTGGGCTGTGCGATTTCGTGTACTTGAACAGCAATCTTCGTATACGAAGAATAAAGTCAATATCGTCAAGCTATCCGATCTGAATGAACTGGCCGCAACTTTCGGGGAAAAGCCACTTTCCTTACAGAGTGGACATGCGTTGTTCTTACCGGCAACAGCAGCCGCGGCCAATCAACTGTCGACAGAATCAGTCAACACCGAACTGGCTGACAGTAGAGTCTCACTTGAGATCGAAGGCGTCTATCCGTATAAACTGTTTCCGCCGAATGCGCTTGGACTCAATACAATCGTCGTGAATCATTTGGATTTCGACCGCATTGAAGAACAAGCAGGTGTCGCTGCACTCGCGTTTAATTATTATGCGTTTAACGTAAGGGACTGGCAGGAGACGCAGGAAATCGGATTATCAATCCATGCCCAAGTGCTGGCGGGGCTCATGCTCGAACATCGCGATCCGGTGCGTTATGAGTTTGAGAATCCAGGATTAAATTACTCGCATATCCGTATGACGTTCTCGTTGCTGTTGTTTATCGGATTATTGCTTGCAGGTGTATTTTTCCTTGCGTCCGGTAGTTTCATTTACTTCCGGTTGTATACGTCGCTGAGTCATGATCGACGGCAGTATGCGGTGTTGCAACGGATTGGGATGACGGACAGGGAGTTTACGAAGATCGTCAACCGGCAATTGATTCCGCAGTTTTTCTTCCCGTGGGGAGTGTCGTTCATCCACAGCGTGTTTGCGTTTATGTCGCTGCAGGTCATTTGGGATGCGCTCGCTGAGATTTCGATTGTTAAGGAGCTAGCGCTCGTGCTTGCGGGCTTTGCGCTGATGCAGGTGTTCTATTTCTACTTGATCCGCTGGCGGTATATTTCACATATTAAGGCACCTACTTCTTAGGAAGAGGTGTCTTTTCTTATGAATAGAGAGTTACATAGTGAGTGCAAGGGGATTGAAGCTCCAGCTGGGGACGCTTTCCGGAGGGCGTGGCTTGAGCCAAGCGAACAGCGAAGGGTTCGCTTTGCCGTATTTCTGTGTACTTTGCAGAAATTAAGGCATCAGTCCAGGGTCTCGGACTCACGCTGATCCTCCCGGAGTCGCCCCAGCTTCCGCTTCAATCCCTACGTGGGAGGTGTAGGTACATAGATTACTTTCTGTAGTGGTGTGCTAGTTGTTGTTGTGTTTGAACTTATTCAAATTCAAGTGTGAGTGGAGGGGGTAAGTGGGTGGGGATTGAAGCTCCAGCTGCCGGACGCTTTCCCATGGGCTCGGCTTAAGCCAAGCGAACAGCAAAGGGTTCGCTTTGCCGTATTTCTGTGTACTTTACAGAAATTAAGGCATCTGTCCAGGGTCTCAAGCTCTCGCTGATCCATCGGGAGCATTCCTGTTTGGTTAGTGGAACCCTATTGAAATAGAAAAGTCCCCTTGGTATGATTCGGGGTGTCAAGGCGTCGACGGCTTGACCCCTAATTATAACCAA
>NZ_PDYT01000028.1:0-33112 GCF_002743175.1 Sporosarcina sp. P20a | reverse complement strand
TTGAATTTCACTGGAGATAGTTTCAGAGTTACAAACGCTTTATCGCGACAAAGATAAAAACTAAATTGAAGGCTGGCAAGCTTGTGTATTTTTCATTGCAAACTTATGCACTTTCTTCTTGCAAAACACAGTACTTGTCATATTTAGTTCTTATAAAAAGCATTAAGGCAATTACTAATAAGAATACCACACCCAAAATAATATAAATATATATCCAAACCGCTTCCTTTCCACATCTCTTCTATTTCAATTAATTCCAAACCCTTTTAGCACCAGATGAAAAGCATACTTTAAATAACGTATCCTGCCAGTTAACACATTAAGAAAAACCATAACGTTGTCACACTGGAGGTTCTCATTAATTAAGACGGAACGAGATAGTAAATAGTTACAACGATTTGGCCCGATTGAGGCACTAACCTTCTGCCGTTAATGCCCCCGATAAAGGCAAAGTGGTCAAGGTCCGTTGACTTGCGCTCCAGCCGGACGCGTTCCCGAGGGAGGGCGGTGAACCACACCCCTCACGTTGCTCGCCGGATGTTTCACCTGTCAAAGCTAAGATGTGCTCCTTCTCGCTACGCTTCACTCGCAAAAGACGTTCTTCGTTACGGCTCTCGCTGATCCTCCGGGAGTCGCCGGCTGTAGCGAAGATCAACTAGCCAACTACAGAGAAGCCTCTTCCATAAACGCACCCTTTTACAGAATTACCGCTGTTTCATGTTCATCGAGGATTTTATGAACACAATATATAAAATTACCCCCAGGCTTATAACAATTACGTAATAGTACCAGATTCCGAAGAGTAACAAATTTGTTAAAAAGCAACCTATCAGCACTGTCGCTCCTATTCCCAAGGAATGCTGAATCAGAGTGGAATAGAAGAATCTGTTACCTGCCTGGTAAACTAAAAACCCGATAGCCGGACTAATTACCGCAGAAAAAACAATTACAGAAATAAGCGTAAAATATAGCATAAGAATACTCCTTATCTATTGATAATCTGGCCCGATTGAAGCAAAAACCTTATGCAAGAATTGCACCCGATTGGTTTTTCTTCATAGTTTATTAAGATTCTCCTTTCATAACAATCGCACCCGATTCTAGAGTTATTTTAATTAACGAACAAAAAGATATATAAATCAATAGAAATGTATACCGTGAATACTAACGGAATTACAAATAGAAACTTACTTTTAGGTGATAGTTCTTTAATTTTATTTTTAAAAATAAGAGCTAGTAAAAACAATGAAATATATAAAACGACGAATAATGATGCTGGGAAAAACAACTGATATACTACTCGATCAATAAATGTTATATCGCCTGGATAATTGGAAGCAGCCATACTACGGCTTATGTCAATATAAATATGACTAGCCCATCTCCAAAAATAAGTAGTTAAAATGCTTATTAGTAATGCTATAAAAACCATATTTCTTACTCCATTTCTAACATTCATTTCTTAAATCTGGCCCGTTTGTTTAATGATTTATATTTCTCTCAAATTCTTATTGCAAGTAAAAGAAGATATGCAAACACTAATAATGAGCCATGTAATATAAATTCGTATAAGTCAGCGCTTTAGGTTTTTACCTTTATAGATAATTGTAAATATCAATCCAAGAATTTCAAATTTGCAGTTAAACTTACCGATATTCCTTCATGAAGATATGTATTACTTACGTTAGTTATATCCTCCAGTGAACCAATTTCAATTGGACTTTCCAATATTTTTTTGATTCCTATGTCATCCGTATTTATGATTATTCTCGCTTCACTTTGATTTTCAAACCGTTTATGCTTAATTGCTAATTCTTTAGGTGGTCTTTGTCCAAAATCCCACCAACCATATTTACCATTTTCATTAAAATCTAAATAGCGAACGGGTGTAATAATAATTTCTTCTCTACTTAGTCCTAATGCCATAAGGGCATTGATAATTCTTTGTTCAAACTCCTTGTAATTGTTAATAAATATAACTGCCGGTTTATCATTTTGATTTAATTTCTCTACTTCGTGAGGATCTAGATCATCCATAAAGTCTCTGAAATATGATGCTGGTACTGTTGCTGATAATCTGCTTTCTCCTTCTTCATTAGGACAATCAAACATACTTTGTTTTAAAATATAAAAGCAAAAACATGGCAACTCCATATCTCTAGATTTCTTCAAGTAAACGCGCTCACCAAGGGACATACGTATTAAATCCGAATACTTTTTATATTTCCGATTCAATTCATCTACACGCTCAATATCAAATATATTAAACGTCGCCATTGTGCCTTCTAATTTGTCTCCACGCCCTTCGCCTTTTTCAAAAGCATAATTAACCCAAGAGCTAGGGGTGCTAAATTTAATCTCACCCTTTTTAAAAAAGTTTTCAGCATATTTTTGAGTAGTACAGCGAAATACCGATGCAAAGCTATCAGGTTCTGCCCATACATTTTTCTCTTCCACTTTACAAAACCACCCTTTTTAACTTAAATTCAATGTCTAAGATTAGGCGGTTTCCTCTTTAAAAGAATGAATGAGCCGCGTCTAATTTAGTATTAGCTTTTTATGAAGTAACCCAAATTAATTTTCGTAGTAAATCAACTACGCATATTAAAAAAGTGGCCAGTTTATTTAATTATGGTGAAAGGTTTAGGCGTACCAAATGAATAAACTTCTTGAATCTTCACTCTCTCTACAGTTAGATATATACCGTTGATTACTGCAATGTTTTCCTTCTGCAAATTGGCAGCTTTTGAACAAAAAAAGAACATCAGATCCACAATTCCAATTACTTGAGGAAGTATTAAGTTAATCAAACATAAACAGAACGGAATGGTCACTGTTATCTTCCATTTCAACATCTGTTCTTTCGACTTCACGAGCAGAAATATTAATTTCATTTATTCCTACGGCATCTAAAATATATTCAGCTAGCTTATCCTTATTATTATTACCTGGATTGTTATACTTTCTGTTAATCGACGCTGCAAACAAATCTGCAAATTGTAAGAATATATTCTTCTGAGAATCCATGCAAATTAATTGATCCATTACTAAATCATCTCCATGATGAATTTTAAAATTATCTCCGATTTCTTGTTTTATATTCTCTATGACTAACTCACTTTCTCCATCATAATCTTTTGTTAAATTAATTTTATGAGGTAATGAAATTCTTTCAGAACTAATTTCATGATCAACACCTAATCTCACAAATTGATAATATAGCTTGATAACTAAATCGGATATTGACATTCTATTAATTTTTGTTTTATTTACTCCAACTGCCTTAAAACTAATCATTGCACTGTTTTGCATAATAAGATCAAAAAACTCTTTATAGAGTTCTAAATGATCACTGCTGTTATTTTGTAATTTCATGAAATGAAATTCTTTCGGTAAATTCACACCCGCTTTTTCCTTTTCTATTGACCACTTAACAAAGTCCCGTTGAACTTTTGAGGCAACTTGACTTTCTAAAAACCAAACACCTGCAACAAATACATAATCAGCAGTTTTACCAGTCTCATCTGAAAAAACATCAATTGATTTATAAGAAGGTTTGTCTAATAGCTGACTTTCTTTTTCTTCCTCTTCTCGAGTTCTTCTTCTTCGCCTTACTTCATCATCTGCCCTGAAAAGCTGATACTCATTTTGGATTTTAGCTCTAGCTCTTGTGATAGAGGTCAAACGCTCTAGTTTATATAGATCTTTTAAATTGACAGTTTCAGAAGTTATACCATTATAAACACGCCAGTATTGCATTTGCAGAGTAAGATCAGAATTTCTTGTATTAGGATATCTATTCAAAATACTTGCTACACGAGTAGTAAGTTTTTTATCATCTCCAGCTTGAATAGCTTTCCATAACTCATCTGCTTTACTCTTTTTTTCCTCGTTCTTAAATCTTTCTTTTTCTATTTCTTCTTCACTTTTTTCATCTGGACCTACTTCTTCAATAACATCCTTATTACTTTCAGACATAATACAGCCCTCCAGGTCTTCTGTCAGCAATTTCATTTCTTTAAAATGGCCCGCTTACGGAATATCGGCTTTACTACGAATTAGCCGAGTTTGTATAACAAGTATAACATTTCCATTTCTGAAAAGTATATTTATTGTCCGGAAAGGATGAAATGGTAAATGTACTGTTATTCACTGGTATAATCTATTTCACGACTGGTGCATTTCGTTGGCTGTAATCAAAAGTTAAACAGGATATTACAGGCTGAAATTATACAAAACTTTCAAAATGATTTAAAAGGAAAAAAAGCAAATTCAATTATATTAAGAACAATCGTTTATAAGAGACAGCCAAGGAGTTTCTAATATACTTCTTTACCTCTTTTGTATTGCCTCATAATTATTTTTAAAAATCAATCTGTCAATAATGTTAACCAAGATTGGTTTTTAAAATAAGTGGGGAGGAAAAAGGATGTCAGATTTCAAATTAGCAAAGCACCAAGATACAAGTGAGACCAAAAAACGTTACCACGACAGAAAAATTCATATTGATAAAAAGATGGGGGAGATTCCAAGACAATATGAAGGGGATATTCGAAGATACAAGGAATATTGTTCCCGTACGGGTCAAATAGTTGGAACAGAGGCGCTGCTTGATTATTTATATATATCGTTGACCATACAAAGAATAAAAAAAACGACATGGGAACGTAGACTGGCAGCTATTAGAAAATACTTAAGTGTAATGCATAGTATAGAATTCAAAGGAGAGGCTAGAGTTGCATACGAGCTTTCAGCGATGCGGAAAATGTATCGTGAAGATGAATATGCCCATTTAATTCAGGTTCGAGGAAAATCAGCCATTGATAAGAGAGAATTGATGGATACTCTTAATAAGCTACCGATAAGAGCAAAAGCAATTTGTTTAGTTAATCTTGTAACTGCTAACCGACCTAATGAAATGGTTCGTTTAAAAATATCAAACTTTGATTTAAAAAACAGATCCGTTCATGTTTATTTGAAGAAACAAAAAAGGTGGCATACTAAACGGCTCACACCAGAAGTTATTATTGCAATTGAAGAATATATACGTGAATACAATCTTAAAACAGACGATTACTTTGTAGGAAGAGTATATAAGAATGAACGCTATGAGAGCGCAGTTATTAGTGAAATAGGCTATTGTAAGGCTTTGAAGCGGTGGACTGGGGGACTTACCGGATACAATTTCAGAAAAAGCCAGGTGGTAGCGATGCACACAGCAGGTGCAGATTTACCAACTATCGCGCAACAAACAGGACATAAATCACTTGAAACTTTAGTTCAGCATTATCTAACGGTATCTGAGACAACTTTGGACAAATATTTATAGGTATATACGAGATATAAACTTGGTTATTATAAAACTGTTGAATTCCGAAAATTTAAAGCAGTCGTTGTAAGTATATAAAAAACCTCTTTTGCCATTCTCGGTAAAGGAGGTTTTAAGAGTTTCTTCTATTATAATGTGCCCGATGTTTCACCTTCGAGTGCTTTCACTAATTTATAAAAACTAGTTTTCTTAACCCCAGCTTCTTGCATTGCTTGCACGGCTGTTAATTCTTTAGCTTTCCATTTTCTATAAACCTCTTTAAACTCTTCTGAAAGCAGAACTTTAGGTCTTCCAAACTGAACCCCATTTTGCAACGCCAAATCAATTCCTTCACGCTGCCGTTTTCGAATGCGTTCTCGTTCCTCTTCAGCCATCCAGGAAAGGATCTGCAAAACTAAATCCGCGATAAAGGTTCCCATGCTGTCTTTATATTGCGTGGTATCGAGTAACGGCATATCCATTACAACAATATCGGCTTCGATGTTCTTCGTCAGATCATTCCATTCCTGCAGGATTTCTTCTTTGTTACGACCAAATCGATCCAGCGAATGGATATACAATACGTCACCTTTTCGGATAACCCTTTTAAGCAATTGATAGTTTACACGTTCAAAGTTCTTTCCGCTTTGCTTATCCAAATAAATATCGCGTTCATTAATATCTAACTTTTTCATAGCATCCAATTGCCGACCTTCATTTTGATCTTTGCTGCTGACGCGTATGTAACCAAATTTGCGTTGTTCCATAATTCACCTCGAAAAAGATTCTTTCCTTATAGTATACCTGAAAATCGTTCGTATAAGTATGTGCAAATTAATGAACGTTCGCAAAGTGTTTTTACACATTTATGAACATTATTTACACTGTTTTTTTATCTATTTCAAACCGTTCGTTAAAGTGTAGTTATACGAACGTGATAAATAGGATGCAATAATTACGAATTTATTCAACCATTAAAAAGAATTAAAATAAAATGAATTTGGGTTGCTTTTTCAAAGTATCTACCATTTGGGGTTCGGTGTGTGTTTGCGGTTTGATTGAGCGCAGTAAGAGCTAGTTCTTGTGCAGGGCGTGGATCTAAGACAGATGATTGATAAGGTGCTGTTGGATCGACGGTGCTGCTTTCTTCTTGTTCTGTGGTACCGAATGTCATTTCGATTTCAGATTTAGGTTCCCATACTGAACTAAAGGGTAGTTTGCGATTCGTTTCATCGTATCGTGTTCTATACAATTCGATTTGTTCATTGTTGATTGGTACTGTGTTCGCCGATAAGAACATCTTCATGAATTCATTCGCAGACGTTCCATTCGATACCTTTTGTCAAAGCGGAGCGCGATAAGTTAGAAGATCCTATAATGACGGTGGAGCCGTTTTGAGATTTGAATAGATACGCTTTTGGATGGAAGGATGTACCGCCACTTTCGATCATGCGAAGTTCGGCAATCGGCAATCGGTAATCCTTCAAGTAATAATTGCAGTGCATCCGGCTGGGTAATCGATAAATAATCACCGGTCAGTATTTTGATATCAGCGCCACGCAAAGAAGCATCGCGTAAAGCGGGGAGTACTTCGTTTACTCCAGATTTCATCATGAATGCTGTCATCCAGTAGATCGTATCCCCTTCCGTAGTTAGCCGCTTTAAGTCATCTAGCAAGTTTTTCGTCAGTAGGCGAAGTTTAGTCATCCGCCAGTTCCACCAAATAAATTCTCTCATTAAATCCGCCACGTGGTTTAGCTTTCTCTGCGCGTAAAGCTTCCAGTTCCTCTACTGTTACACCATGATAAGCAGCTGCTGCATGAATGAGTTCAAGTAAGTCGGATAGTTCTTCGACAGCATCTTCCGCGTTATTCGCTTCTTCGTATTCAGCCAGTTCTTCATGCATTTTATTGTTTATTTCTGCTATGTATTGTGAAACATTTAATAGACGGGTTACGCAGGTTTTTCCGTCCGCTTCGATGATCACGGATCACGGGAATGAGGTCGCGTACGAGTTTATTATAGATGGGCATAGGGATCTCTCCTTCAATTCCGTAATTTGCTTTATTCTACCATAATCCTTCATAAACTGTGATAACTAAAAGAGCTTCACTGTCTAAATGTCGAAATATATAGTATTCCTAGTAACATTAAATTAAAATGTCGTAGCTATCTCTGAAAATCATTGACTAGTATAGGTGAATAGTAAATAATAAACAGTAAGCAACACCTTTTGTATAAGGTTGTTTATGAGCACTTCGAATCATTAATTAGTATGAACTTCCCTTTTTAGAGGGATTGAGGAGGTGGAGCGAATGTTTTCGACACCAGACTACCAAGAATACACACAAATTTTCGGAACATATTCATTGAAGATGATTTTATTATCGTTTTTAGTGATGGGATTCGCATCCTACACCACACTCGTATTATATGAACGCATGCAAAAACCAAGTATCTTCAAACGGGGCGTATGGTTGGTACTCACTTCCTTGTCCTTGGCATTTGGGATTTGGTCTACTCATTTTCTAACAATTAATTCTCAATTGTTGCCTATTGAGATTCATGTACATTACGGTTGGGCAATCATTTGTATTTTACCTATCTTTATTGCAATGTTGCTGGCATTTCAACTTGTGCAAGGTCCGTTGAGAGTTTGCTGGCGGCATGTAATTGCTGCGCTCTTTATTGCGATTGGGATGAGTACTATGCATGTACTTGGCATGAAAGCAATCAAGCTGAATGCCCATGTCAGTTTTGATTGGAAATTAGTGATTGCGAGTAATCTAGTGGGTGGATTATTTGCCTACCTAGCGATTCGTGGAGTGAGTAAGGCGAAGCGTGTCGGGATCTCTAAAGTGTTCGCTACACTGTATTTGACAGTAGGTACGCTAGCGATGCATTATTTTGTCATATTCGGCACCAACTATTATATAGAAGAAGGACAAGCGTTAAGTGAGTCCGTTATGCATATGGAGATTATGAATACGTTGATCGCCGTTGGGGTTGGGCTGTTGCTACTTGGGATGTTATTGACTTCCTATATTGACCGTTACGTCGATTATTGGCTGAAGTTTTTCGATGTTCTGACGAAACTGCCGAATCGGCGGAATTGGGAGCGTTGTTTGACGGAAGACGTCGCAGTGGGAGATGTCGCGATTTGGAATTTCCCAGATCTGCCGCGCATCAATCAATTATACGGCTACTCAGAAGGGGACAAGATTTTACAGCAAATCGGATCGTTGCTTGCGAAGTGGAAGCCTTCTTACGCTCAGCTGTATCGTGTCAGCGGAAATCGTTTTCTTTTTTGTATCGAACATGCAGGACGAACTGCAGATTTTTATAAAAACTTAGTCATCATGCAGCGTGAAATGGATCAACTACTGCCTATTAAGAACCAAGAGATGCGCTATGCATGTGGTTTAGCCAAGGCTGATCAGAACAAGTCTGTGAAAACGTTATATAAAGAATCGTTAATGGTCGTGGAACAAGCGGCAGCTTCACATGAATGGGGATTGATGACGTTCAATCCAGCCATCCACGGTATGTCTTACGAGCAAGATGTTTTACGTGATATTTCTCAGGCGCTTGATGAAAAACACATTTATCTTGTCTATCAACCGAAAGTAAAAGGTACTTCTCATGAATTTGTTGGCGTGGAAGCATTGCTCCGTTGGACGCATCCAAAACTTGGAGCGATTCCGCCAGCTACGTTCGTTCCAATCTTGGAGCAAGAAGGGCGAATGGGGGAAGTGACGGACTGGATTATTCGTGAAGTGTGCAGACAGATTCATAACTGGGATTCCCAAAGTATTCATGTACCGCAAGTAGCAATCAATATTCCAGGTGAATACGTGACCGATCCGCATTTACTCGATCTGTTATGGAAAGAAACCAATGCGTACCGGCTGGATCCAGGTCGTATTGAACTGGAGATGACGGAAACGAGTACGGCGAAGTCCACCACCCAGGCTATTGCTGCGATGAAGCGATTCAGGCGCTATGGATTTTCAATTGCCCTCGATGATTTCGGCACAGGCGTGTCGTCTTTATCCTTTTTACAGCAGATGCCCATTACTACGCTAAAAATCGATAAGTCCTTTACGGATGGGGTACCGGCACCAGCGAAGAAGTGCGCGGTACTAAATGCCATAATAGCGATTGGCTGCTCGATGGATCTAACCATAGTCGTCGAAGGTGTAGAGAGAGTAGAACAAGTGGAATTCTTACTGGATTTGAAATCGGATTTGACTTTCCAAGGGTACTATTTCTCGAAACCTTTGACGGTTCCGCAGTTTGAAAACTGGCTGACGGAGTCGAATAAGCTGGGGTTCGTACATCCATGACCTGATGTGGTTACGAGATTTATTTATATTTCCATAGATTGATAGTTAATTGGTGTGATATACTAGTTCTATCGCACCAATGAATTGTATATTCTATGAATACATACATTAGCAATAGACCATATCGTCTGAGAGGGTGGAAGAATTTGTCCAATGATTCAGGAATTTTATTGGAAAGCGGCACAAATGAGCTGGAGATTGTCGGATTTGAGATGCAAGGAAACCGCTATGGCATTAACGTGATCAAAGTGAAGGAAATCATTATGCCATTGAAGATTACACCGATTCCCCATGCGCATTTTGCGGTGGAAGGAATTATTCAGCTGCGCGGTGAAGTATTGCCAGTTGTCAGTATGGAGAAAATCTTAGGAATGGCACCTTCAAGTCATCCAGAAGATGCAAAGTATATCGTCGCTGCGTTCAATAAACAAACCGTCGTTTTCCGCGTACATAATGTAACGCAGATCCACCGTATTTCTTGGAATCAAATCGAGAAACCTTCTGGCATTTATGCAGCAGAGAACTCCCAGGTGATTGGCGTCATCAAACTCGATGGCGATATGTTGTTGCTGCTTGATTTCGAAAAGATCATTATGGATATTAATCCGGATGCAGGGATTAACGTGGAGCAAGTGAAGAAGCTTGGGAAGCGTGAGCGTTCAGATAAACGTATTTTGATTGCGGAAGATTCGCCCTTATTGCGTAAGTTATTGTATGACACGCTCAGTGAAGCCGGCTACGCGAATCTCGACTTTTATGAAAACGGGAAAGATGCGTTTGATTATCTCGGGACGCTAGTTGCGGATGGCGTGGATGTGAAGAAGGAAGTCCAGTTGGTCATCACGGATATCGAGATGCCGCAAATGGACGGACATCACTTCACGAAACGCATTCGCGAAACCCCTCAACTTGCCGGAATGCCGATTATTATCTTCTCTTCACTCATCACAGATGACTTGAAGCATAAAGGGGACAGTGTCGGAGCTGACGATCAAGTAAGTAAGCCAGAAATCGCCGAATTGGTATTGAAGATCGATAAGTATATATTGTAAATTAGGACTTCCGCGTAAATGCGGTGGTCTTTTTTCTTTTTGTGCATTTCAAGACCGAGATGGTTGTGTAAGTATCCAGACAACTGTCTAAAATAGCTACACTTGATTAAATCTATAGAAACTGAATATGCGAAAGTATAAGGCTATGCTACTGTTTAATGTTGGCATAACTCTTGCAAGTATATAGTTGAATCATAAATCAGTTGTACAGATAGAAAGAGAGGAGATTCAATTTATGTTCAACAAAATATTAATTGCGAATCGTGGAGAAATCGCTGCAAGGGTGATTAGAGCATGCAAAGAAATGGGAATTAAAACTGTTGCAATCTATTCGGAAGCAGATGCACAATCTTTGTACGTTAAGGCTGCCGATGAAGCATACTTAATTGGACCAGCCCGTGTGAATGAAAGTTATTTGAATATAGACAAGATCATTGAGGTTGCGAAAGAATCTGGAGCTGAAGCTATTCATCCAGGTTACGGTTTGCTTTCGGAAAACGTACAGTTTGTAAAAAGTTGCGAAGAAGCAGGGCTAGTTTTTATCGGACCGAAATCTGAAGCAATAGATAAAATGGGTAGCAAAATCGAATCAAGAAAATTGATGGAAAAAGCCGGTGTACCAATTATTCCTGGTATTAACCATTCATTAGAGAATGCAGAAGAGGCTGTTGCAGTTGCAGAGAAAATTGGTTATCCTATCATGTTAAAAGCTTCTGCTGGTGGTGGAGGAATTGGTATACAGACGGTGAGGAACAGCGAAGAATTGACGAAGGCGTTTGTTAGTAATCAAAAAAGGGCGACAGACTTTTTTGGGAATGGTGATATCTTCATTGAAAAGTTTGTAGAATGTCCTAGACATATTGAAATTCAAATATTAGCTGATAGTAAACAAAATACGGTCTACTTATGGGAAAGAGAATGTTCCATACAACGGCGCCATCAAAAAGTATTAGAAGAAGCACCATCTTCATTTTTGGATGAGGAAACAAGAGTGAAAATGGGCGAGGTTGCTGTGAAGGCTGCTAAAGCAATCGGATACGTCAATGCTGGAACCATTGAATTCTTAGTAGACGAAGACAAGAACTTCTACTTTCTTGAAATGAATACCAGATTGCAAGTAGAGCACCCAATAACAGAGGAAATCACAGGAATTGATATCGTTAAAGAACAAATCAATATTGCAGCAGGAAAAGACCTGCCATTCGGACAAAGTGAAATTAAAAAGTTGGGTCATGCTATTGAAGTACGAATTTATGCAGAAGATCCAAGGACATTTTTCCCGTCCCCCGGTGAAATCACCAAACTGGAATTGCCGAGTGGTGAAAATGTGCGACATGAACTGGCGATAAATGAGGGGTCAGTCATCACGCCATTTTACGATCCTATGATTGCGAAGTTAATTGTGAAAGGAAATACAAGAAATGAAGCTATTGAAGAGATGAAGAAGGCTCTTGATCAGTATATTGTAGAAGGAATTAAAACGAATATCCCTATGTTAAAAGAAGTTATTGCGCACAAAGCATTTTCAGAAGGTAATACGACGACAAACTTTGTAGAAGAACATCTGCGAGAAAAGTTAGCTCAGTTATGAAGATAAAGAGTTATAATACACTATAAAAGACAGATTGCCTGGGCTCCATATTTTATTGGAGTTAGGCAGTCTGTTTTTTATTCGTCGATCTTAAAACTCGACTTTTCTTTGATTTGGAACTTTTCAATTTTGTAATAGAGAGACGAACGGCTGATGCCTAACATTTCAGCTGCTTTGGTTCTATTGCCATCTGTTTTTGTGAGCGCTTCAATTAACAGAGACTTCTCGGTGTTATTAATTAGCTCTTTTCGGTTGAAAACATTAGATTGTGAAGGCGATTGTAGAACTCCTTGTCGAGGTAATTCTTTGGGTTGAATTCGTGATTGATCAAGAAGTATATTATCCGCGTTAATCCAATTACTAGTAGTAAAGTGAAACGCACGCTCCAATACATTCTCTAACTCTCTAACGTTCCCAGGCCAATTGTGTTGGGCTAACTTTTCCAAAGCATCATTTGTTATGCCGTTAATTGGTTTAAACGTTTTTGATTTGAATTTATTAATGAAAAATTCGGATAGGAGCGAAAAATCTTCGGGTCTTTCACGAAGAGGAGGTATGTGTAACTGTATAACATGGAGTCGGTAATACAAATCTCCCCTGAACGATCCATCTTGAACCATAGCAAGTAGATCTTTATTTGTTGCTGCTATGATTCTTACATCCGTTTGTATTGTTTTAATCCCGCCTACAGCTTGAAATTCTTTTTCTTGTAATACCCGCAAAATTTTCACCTGCAACGACAATGGCATGTCACCAATTTCATCTAAAAATAACGTCCCACTTTTCGCTAATTCAAACTTCCCCGGTTTTCCACCTTTTTTTGCCCCAGTAAAGGCACCATCTGCGTATCCGAAAAATTCGGATTCCAAAAGTTCTTCCGGTATGGCGCCACAATTAACAGTAATAAATGCTCCTGGTCTCTCAGAAGCTTGGTGAATTCCTGCAGCAAATAATTCTTTTCCTGTCCCGCTTTCTCCAGTTAATAAAATGTTCGAGAATGACTGCGCAGCAGTATAGGCATCATTTTTGAGGCTATTAAGTTGTTTGTTTTTCGAAATGATCAGTCCAAATGGATTGTTTTCAAGTGAGACCTTCAGAAGTTCTCCACGATAATATGAGATTTCTGTTTCAAGACGCTCCATTTGTTGTAAAAGGTCTTTCCAGTCTCCTAATTGTTTAAATATAAACTTAAATATAGCCCCGATATTTTTACCCTCTTCAATGATAGGCATTTGAGACAATATGGCTTGCCGACCTTTAATCTGTAAAAGTTCTCCCGCAATACTTTCATTGTGAAGAATACTTTTATCGGCCGGTATTTCTGGCAGAAGAGTTTTTATTTGTTGATTGATTACTGCTTTTGTAGATTGATATCCGAGTAATGACAAAATACCATGGTTAGCTCTTGTAATTATACCTTCCGAATCTGTTATCAGAACCCC
Organism: Sporosarcina sp. P20a; assembly: GCF_002743175.1. NCBI lineage: Bacteria > Bacillati > Bacillota > Bacilli > Caryophanales > Caryophanaceae > Sporosarcina > Sporosarcina sp. P20a. The sequence continues at coordinate 19,373 of NZ_PDYT01000028.1, read as the reverse complement.
ATCGTAAGAGAGTTCTAATGCACTATCTAACGTTTTTTCAATGCTTTTTGTGATTTTCAATTCCTTTGCAATTTTCTCTAGTTCGGTGATTTCTTTTAGTACTACAATTGCTCCGATTACAACGTCCCATTCTGTGATTGGAATAAAAGTTGCAATCGTTGTTGCTTTTGAAAAATGTACTTTTTTTACGAAACGGCTTTTAGTTGTAATGGAATCCTTTAGATTTTTGAATAGAGTATGTGATATATCCAAGATTGATAGGTTTATTAATTCATCATTTTGAATTTCGATAATGGTAACAGCAGCAGTATTTACTGAAGTTATACGCATCTCCAAATTAACTGAAATGATGCCATCTTCCAAGCTATTCACCAAAGAAGATAATTGGTTGGCGGAACTTTTTGTATCAGTAATCAATCCTGAAATTACTTCTGCTGTTGCTAAAATACCTGTGACATGGCCTGCCTCGTTTAGAACGACAGCATGTGCAACGTTTTTTTCGATTAATAATTTCTTACCATAAATAAGATAATCATTTTCGTTCAGCGTAACGACGTTTTTAATAATAACCGGTTCAATTACTGCATCAAATGCTTCGTTTTCCAGTAGCAAGCGATATAAAGAGTATTTTGTAACGATACCTAAGAAGTGTTCATTTTTATAGACACAAGCGATGTCCTGCTTTCTATTTAAAAATAGTTTCATAACGTCTTTTGCGGTGGCGACATTGGAAACTTTAATAAAGTTTGAAGAAGCAAGTTGGTGAACTTTGATAGGTAACATCTCCTTTTGATTGATGAATCTCGGTATTACTCGATGTTTCAATAGTAGTCTAACAAGCTAATGCTTAAATTTACTAAAATACTGGATAATTTAAGTTTATATGGCAAAGAAAAGAAAATCAATACAACTGTGCGAATGTTTGTACATCTACTATAAATTCTACACATTTGGCTATACAAATATAATCACAGTTTAGAAGAAGTACACGGTTTGTCTGTAAGTAATAGTTGGCATGACTCTTGCAAAGTATATAAGTGAATTAAAAATAGGCTTATGAGGAGTGGTGCAATTGCGTAAAGATTATCAAAAGTACTTATCAGAGAAAGAACGAATCTTAAAGGGTGGAAGAGAAAAGTATCATAAACAAAATGAAGACCAAGGTAAGTTATTTGTCAGGGAGAGGTTAGAAATGCTTTTTGATCCGAATTCGATTGTCGAGGATGGGTTGTTCGCGAATAATCTGGATCCATCGCTTCCGGCAGATGGCAGTGTAACAGGAATCGGAGAAATAAATGGTCGAACTGTATGTTTCTTAGCTGCAGATTCAACTGTTAAGGCAGGCTCATGGGGGCCGAAATCAGTTGAAAAAAATATTCGTATCCAAGAAAAGGCTGCGGAATTAAAAATACCTATTATATATCTTATCGATTCGGCAGGGGGAAGGATAACAGAACAGTTAAATGTTTTCCCTGGAAAAAGACAAGGGGGCAAGATATTTTACAACCAAATCCAACTATCAGGTGTGATCCCTCAGATCACAATTTTATTTGGGCCGTCGCCAGCAGGATCAGCGTATGTTCCAGCATTTTCTGATTTGGTTATTATGGTTGATGGAAATTCAAGTGCGTATCTAGGATCTCCGAGAATGGTAGAGATGGCAATTGGCGAAAAAACCACAATGGACGAAATGGGTGGCGCTAGAATGCATTGTTCGGTAAGTGGGCTAGGTGATGTGTTAGTAGATAGTGAGGAAGAAGCGATTGATGCTTGTAAACGATACTTAGGGTATATGCCTCAGTCTTGGAAAGATGGTCTTCCTGTAGAAAAAGGAGTAGACCCAGTTAGTGGAAGAGACGTGAAAGAGATAGTTCCTTTAAATGAGAATACGCCGTTTGATATGTATGAATTGATTGATCAAGTAATTGACGAAGGAAGCTGGTTTGAATACAAAAAGCTATTTGCGCCAGAGTTGATTACAGGATTTGCACGATTGAATGGAGAAGTTAAAGGAATTATTGCCAATCAATCCAAAGTCAAAGGTGGAACATTATTCGTTGATTCACCAGACAAGGCTGCACGATTTGTGATGATTTGTAACGCGTATAATATTCCTTTGCTTTATTTGTCAGATGTACCTGGTTATATGATTGGCTCAAAAGTAGAGCAGAGTGGAATTATCCGCCATGGTGCCAAGATGATTTCAGCACTTTCAGAATCAACGGTTCCCATTATTTCATTAGTAGTTCGAAAATGTTACGGCGCGGGTCTTTATGCAATGGCAGGACCGGCATTTGGTTCTGATGTAGTGTTAGCGTTGCCGAGTGCACAAATAGCGATAATGGGTCCACAAGCCGCAGTGAATGCAGTCTATTATAACAAGATTCAAGAGCTTCCCGAAGATGAGCGCGCGGCTTTCATAGATGAAAAAAGAAATGAATACTTGAAGGATGTGAATCTTTTCAAAGTAGCTTCAGAATTAATTATTGATGACATAGTCGGATTTGATGACATTCGGACTGAAGTGATTCGCAGATTCAAGTTTTATAAGACAAAGTCTGTTATGAAGTACGAAAAACGTAATGCGATACATCCAGTGTGATGAGTAAATAGTTAGGGGGATGAAAATGAGTTATGAAACTGTGTTATATGAAACATCCGAGAATATAGCGAAGATTACTATGAACCTTCCTGATAAGAGAAATCCTTTAGACGAACAGTTAACAAGCGATTTAAAACACGCGATCCAAAAGGCAGATAGTGATACAGAAGTCCATGCCATCATTTTAACGGGAGCGGGGAAAGCATTTTCTGCAGGTGGAAATTTAAAGGACTTTAAAGAGTACGCTGAAAAGCCGGTTCCGCAACTTTACCAAGAGGGTTTGAAAAGTACAGAGTTATTTAAGCTAGGCGCAATTGTAAAAACTCCCATAATTTCTTCTGTTAACGGCGCAGCACTTGGTGGTGGAACAGGTCTCGTAGCGATGTCGCATATTGCAATTGCATCAGATCAAGCGAAACTAGGACTAACTGAAATGAAATTGGGACTTGTTCCATATGTAATCTTGCCGTGGGTAAGGCGGGCTGTCGGGGATCGTCGTGTCATGGAGATGATGTTGACAGCAGAAGTGATGGATGCTGAAAAAGCAAAAGAATATCAATTGGTGCATCATGTAGTGCCCCATGATCAGTTAGAAGAAAAGACATGGGAACTTGCGAAGACGGTCGCATCTCATAGCCCATTGGCGGTTGGGCTAGGCATGGAAGCATATTTCGCAACAGAGCAAATGGACTTTATGAGGTCTTTCGATTACCTATCTACACTAAGACTCGTGTCCTTTAAAAGTGAGGATTTAAACGAAGGTGCATCCGCATTTTTAGATAAAAGAAAACCAAAATGGACAGGGAAATGAGGAGGAATAATTATGATAGAAATACCATCACCAATGGGTGGTAGTGTCTGGAAGACTGAAGTCCAAGTAGGAGAAGCAGTGGCGGTTGGGAAAGTTCTAATAATTTTAGAGTCAATGAAAATGGAAATTCCGATTGAAGCAACAGAAGCGGGTACTGTGAAAGAAATAAAAGTAGCAGAAGGCGACTTCGTACAAGAAGGCGATACTGTGATCACTATTGAAACCTGAAAAATAAGGAGGTTATATAAGATGAAAACGGTTCGAGTCGGTGCGGCACAAGGTTTTTATGGAGACACAATAGAGCCAGCTGTTGCTACAGCTAAATACGGTAATGTAGATTATCTGAGTTTTGATTGTTTGGCAGAATTAACAATGGCTATACTCGTAAAAGATAAGCAGAAAGATGAAAGTTTTGGCTATACACGGGATATTACAACATCTATGAAAGCCTTACTTCCTTATGTAAAAGAACAAGGAATCAAGTTGTTGACGAACGCGGGTGGGGTTAATCCGCTTGGTGCCCAAAAAGAAATTATTCGTGTCGCAAAAGAGCTGGAAATGGATGATTTAAAAGTGGCAGTTGTTACGGGCGACAATTTATTTGATCAGATGGATAGTTTACTATCTAAAGGTGTCCTATTTGATCATATGGAAACTGGAGAATCCATTAGTGAAGTGCAAGCTAAGCTAATGTTTGCAAACGCATACCTTGGTTCAATGCCGATTGTTGAAGCGCTAAAACAAGGTGCCGATATTGTAGTTACGGGTAGAACAACTGACACAGCACAATTTTTGGCACCATTAATTTATGAGTATGGTTGGTCAGAAGACGATTGGGATCGACTTGCAAGTGGTATTTTTATGGGGCATTTATTGGAATGTTCCGCTCAATCGACAGGTGGAAACTTCAGTGGTGACTGGGATCAGATTGAAGGCATGGAGAAGATCGGTTATCCGATAGCGGAAATGAGTGACAGTGGAGATTTCATTATGACGAAGGTAGAAGAGCGTGGCGGACGTGTATCCGTAGACACAGTGAAAGAGCAAATGCTGTATGAGATACATGATCCTTCAGCATATGTAACGCCTGATGTCATTGTCGATCTAACGCAAGTGAAGCTCGAACAAGTTGGAGAGAATCGCGTTCAAGTGAGTGGTGTTAAAGGGAATCCTAAACCAGACAACTTAAAGGTTGTGATGGGTTATGAGGATGGGTATATGGGGCAAGTACTTGTTGGCTATTCATGGCCGGATGCTTTGAAAAAGGCCAGAAAATCAGATGAAATCATACGCCAACAAATTAGCGAAAATGGGTTAACGTACGATGAAATACAGACGAGTTACTTGGGCTATGATTCGATACACGGTCCACTGGCAAGTGAGCCTAGTGAAGATTTGAACGAAGTGTATTTGCGAATGGCAGTACGAGGAAAAACGAAAAGGGATGTACTGCAGTTAAATCGTTTAATTCCTCCTTTATTCCTTAATGGTCCTCCGTCAGCAGGCGGATTCTACGGAAATATTCCACCAAGACAGTTGCTTGGTATGTGGGCAACGCTCATTCCGAGAGAGCTGGTAGAAAGCCAAGTGAAGGTCATAGTGGAGGAGGTGGGGACGTATGTCTAAAATTTTGTTGAAAGATATTGCACAAGCGCGATCTGGAGATAAAGGCAATACAGTTAACATCGGATTATTTGCTCCAAGTAGAGAGTTGTATGAAATTTTTGATCAACAAGTTACAGCAGAAAAAGTGAAAGAGCACTTTCAAGAATTGATTGCAGGAGAAGTGATCCGCTATGAAGTGCCAACTATAAACGCTTATAACTTCATATTAACGGGAGCTTTGAATGGCGGCGGTTCAAGATCTATCCGGATCGATAGTCTTGGAAAGTGTTTCGGTGCAAATTTACTGCGAATGGAAATAGAAGTTCCAGAAGATGTGCTGAAAATATCTAATCAAACAGTTAATAAAGCGGGGGTGTAAGTATGATATATGAACCTTATTTTACGGAAGAGCACGAACAGTTACGCAAAGTCATTCGAAATTTCGTCGAGAAAGAAGTGAAACCGTTCGTAGAAGAGTGGGAAGAGGCCGGGGAATTCCCAATAGAAATAATAAAAAGAATGGGAGACTTAGGTTTTCTTGGACTTCGTTATCCTAAAGAACTCGGAGGTCAAGGCGGAGATTACTTTACATCTATCGTATTTGCGGAGGAACTTGCTAAGTGTGGTTGTGGCGGATTTCCGATGGCCGTCGCCGTTCAAACGGATATGGCTATACCCCCAATTGCGGAATTTGGCAATGACGATCAAAAGAAACGATTTTTCATTCCAGCTGTTAAAGGGGATAAGCTTGCTGCAATTGGGATTTCTGAACCGAATCATGGTTCCGACGTGGCTTCTATTGAAACGCGAGGGCGAAAGCAAGGCAATGAGTGGATTATAAATGGTACAAAAATGTATATTACAAACGGTTCGCGTGCAGATTTCGTTACGCTTGTCACAAGAACATCAGACGAACCAGGTTATAAAGGACTCAGTCTAATCTTAGTAGATCTTGATAGCCCGGGGGTTTCTATCAGTAAAAGATTAGACAAAGTAGGTATGCGTTCTTCGGATACGGCTGAAATAATATTTGATAATGTCAGTGTGCCGGAAGCAAACTTGCTTGGAGAAGAAGGAAAAGGTTTCTCGTATATTATGTGGGAACTGCAAGGAGAGCGACTGATTTCAGCAGCAGCTTCGATCGGGTTGGCCGAGTCTGCCTATGATCTAGCTTATGAATATGCAAAAACGAGAAAACAGTTTAATCATCCGATTGCTAATTTTCAAGTGATTTCTCATCTATTGGCTGAAATGAAAACGGAAATAGAAGTATGCAAAGAATTGACATATGCGACTGCGTACCGTTTTTCCAATGGCGAAGTACCGAGTAAGGAAATTTCAATGACAAAACTAGCAGCTGCACAAATGGCCCACTGGGTTGCGGATCGAGCATTGCAAATATTCGGTGGTAACGGATATATGGCAGATTACCCTATTGAGCGTATTTGGCGCGATTCAAGACTTAATCGTATTGGAGCAGGAGCAGATGAAGTGATGAAAGAAATCATCTCAAAACAAATGGGCTTATAAATCAGCGAAAAAGGAAGTGAGAAAATGACACACTGGATGTTTAATGAAGATCATAATATGTTTCGCAAATCAGTAAGTAGGTTTGTAGAAAAAGAGATTGTACCATTTGTTGAGGAATGGGAAAAAGCAGGCGAGGTTCCAAGAAGTCTTTTTGAACAAACGGGGGAGTTGGGATTTTTAGGGACTAAGTTTCCAGTCGAATATGGAGGAGCAGGGTCTGACCTTATTATGGATGCCGTTTTTATTGAAGAACTCATAAAATGTGGATCGGGCGGAGTAGGAGCTTCTATTGCTGCTCACATCGGTATAGCCATGACGCCGATTTGGAAGTTTGGTAATGATGAGCAGAAGAAAAAATACTTACAACCTGGTATTGAAGGAAAACAAATTGCTGCATTAGGGATCACCGAGCCAAATGCAGGTAGTGATGTTTCCTCACTAGTTACAAAAGCTGTTGATAAAGGTGATCATTATGTATTGAATGGATCAAAAACCTTTATTACAAATGGAGCTAACGCCGACTATGTAGTGGTTGCTGCAAAAACTTCCGATGAACCAGGACATAAAAATATGAGTCTATTCATCGTAGAAAGTGATTGGGAAGGTTTTTTTGTCGGAAAGAAACTTAGCAAGTTAGGATGGCGGGCATCCGATACAAGCGAGCTCTATTTTGACAATGTAAAAGTTCCCAAAGAGAATTTGATTGGCAATCTTAATGAAGGATTCAAGTATATTATGATCAATTTCCAATGGGAGAGATTGACGATGGCGCTTTCTAGTATCGCATTAGCTGAAAAGGCATTGGAAGATGCTATTCGTTACAGTAAAGAACGAATCCAATTTGGAGGACCGCTAGTTCAATTCCAAGTGCTTCGACACAAGATGGTCGATATGGCTGTGGATATTGAGAAGGCCAGAAACATAACGTATCGGGCAGTTTACCAAATTAACGTAGGTCATGATGTCACAACAGAGGCAACGATGGCAAAAGCATATGCGGCCGAAATGGTGAGTAGAGTATGTGACCAGGCGCTTCAAATCCATGGTGGGAGTGGCTATATGATGGAGTATCCTGTTCAGCGCTATTGGCGAGATGCGAGACTTCAGTCCATTGGTGGCGGAACAACGCAAATCATGAATGAGATTTTAACGAAAAGACTGAAAATAAATTAACCATTACGAGGGGGAAATATTATGATGGATGAAATTTCGGTAATTAACCGTGTTGCAATAGGTGATATTATTCGTAGATCTGCAAGTCGTTATGGTGGTAAGACAGCTCTCGTAGAAGGTGACAAAGAACTTACGTATCGAGAGCTAGATGATGCGTGCAATAGTTTCGCTAACTATTTAATTGAAAACGGTTACAAAAAGAACGATACTATTGCAACTATGTGTACCAACTCGATCGAACACGTAATAGCAATGTATGGTATTCAAAAAGCGGGTCTAATATGGGTGCCGATAAATCCAGGCCTATCTCCTAAAGAAAGAAGATATATTTTGAATAAAGCAGACGTCAAGATGACGATTATTGACAATGAAATATTACAGGTCGATCCTTCGAATTTTGCGGGTGATCAACTATTGATAGTCAATAAAGAAGAGGGAGCGCTTGGAAATTCCTTTAATGAAGCTCTTGTCGGTCAGTCTAGCGAAGAACCAGATGTTGATATTAAGGACCGCGACATAGCACAAATTATGTTTACAAGCGGTACGACGAGTGATCCAAAAGGTGTTCGTATTAGCCATTTAGCCGTCTACTTTACTAGTTTAAGTAACATTATTGACGTTGGTATAAATAAGGATGATGTTCAAGTAGCAGTGTTGCCAATGTTTCATTGTGCCCAGCACTCATTTTTAACATCGTTCCTAACCATTGGTGCAAAGATTACTATTGTTAAAAAGTTCGAACCGGAGAACTTTATGCAAGTAATTGATAAGCAAAGAGCTACATTTTTACTTGCATTACCGATCATCTATCGAGCAATTATTCATCATCCCAATCGAAGTAAATATGATATTTCATCTTTAAAAACATGTATGTATGCGATGGCACCAATGGATAGAAATACATTGGAAAAAGGTATAAATGAGCTTGGGGCAGATTTCTTACTGGGCACTGGGCAAACCGAAATATATCCAGCTACAATGCTATTTAAACCAGAAGAGCAGCTGAAAAGATTTGGTTCATATTGGGGAACGACGGCAATTCTTAACGATACAGTAGTGATGAATGATGAAGGTGAAATCTTGCCTAAAGGTGAAACTGGAGAAATCGTGCATCGCGGTCCAAATGTCATGAACAGTTACTTGGATAACGAGGAAGAAACGAAAGCAAGTCGTTTGTTCGGCTGGCATCATACAGGAGATTTAGGATGTTGGGATGAAGATGGGCAAATGGTATTTGTAGACCGGAAAAAGGATATCATCAAAACGGGTGGAGAAAATGTAGCCTCCATCAAAGTGGAGCAAACACTATTAAATTATGAGGGAATTGAAAATGTAACGGTTGTAGGTATTCCCAATGAACAGTGGCACGAAGCGGTAACTGCTTTTGTTGTAACTAAAAAGGGAGCCAACATTACTGAACAAGAAATTATCGATTATTCCAAAGAGCATCTTGGTGGATTCCAAGTTCCTAAAAAAATTGTATTTATAGATACGATCCCGATGACGACGATCGGGAAAGTCCAAAAGCAAATATTACGGGAAGAATACGCAACACTATATACGGAAGTAGACAGTGTTAACTAATAATGAAAGTAGGAAGAATCCATTAAAGCAGTTATTACTTTGAAAAATACAAGCGAACATATAAGTCTTCAAGACGTTCGTGACTTTTGCGAAGAAAAGCTTGCTCATCTTAAAATTCCGAAGCAAATCGAACTTGTTGATGAATTGCCAAGAAATACTACGGGAAAGATATTTAAGACTGTTTTACGCTCCGAGACGATTGAAAATACAATTAATTGATGGAGGCAGATTAACATGTTTAATAAAAAGTTTGAGCATTTTGAAGTCGGTGAAACATGGAGTTCCAGAGGTCGTACGATTACTGAGTCGGATCTTGTGATGTTTTCCGCATTTAGTGGAGATTGGCATCCGCTTCATACAGATAAGGAGTATGCAGAAAATAATACGCCATTTAAACAAAGAATTGCACATGGCATGCTCGTGTTATCAGCTGCTACCGGACTCCAAATAATGGAGCCGGAAATCATTGTCGCTTTTTATGGAATTGATCATCTCAGATTTATACAGCCGACATTCATTAATGACACGATACACGTTGAATTGGAAGTAACGGAGTTAGCAGATAAGGAAAATGGTACTGGAGTTGTAACTGCAATTCAAAAAATTATTAAACAAACGGGTGAACCCGTGACGACAGGTGTCTTGAAAGTGCTTATTAACAAAGAGAAGCGGTGAATAAGGTGGAGCTGTGATTGAAGAAGATGGAAGACATATAAGCCATAAATAAAATAAGAAGACCATCAGCCTAACACACAACAAAAGAGGCAGTAATCTGTTTGCAAAGTTTACCTACGGAGCTGGTATTTCATAAAGAGTATAAGTACCTAGAGAAAGTATTTAAGAGCGACGATGCAAAGGAAGGTTTGAAAGTGTTTTCAGAGAAACGAATGCCTCGTTTTATTGGTTACTAAATATATTAGATAAAGGCTTATAAATCAATTTGGGGGTCATTAGATGGTAACGATAAACGAAACATTACTTAGCGCAGTCAATACTTATCCAGATAAGGTGTTTTTGCAGGATGGCTCGAAAAGTCTTACCTATAAGCAATTAGATGAAGTCACAGATCGGTTGGCTTCAGCATTTTTAGAAGAAGGGTTAACTAGGGGAGACCATATCGCGATTCTTGCTTTAAACCAAATAGAATGGCTTATTTCATATTTTGCTGCAGCGAAGATTGGTGTCGGGGCTGTCGCCTTAAGTGTTAGATACAGGGCTCCTGAATTAGAATATATGATCAATCACTCTGAGGTAAAAGCAATCGTATCCATAGATAAGATTCCAGACTTTAATTTTTCGGACTTTTTCTTAGACTTCCAATCGAAAATCCCGTCTGTTGAAAAATATATCTTTATCGGTGAAGGATTTGAAGGTAGTTCTTCTTATTCTGAATTACTTGAAAGAAATCCAAATAACGAAAAATTGAACGCGTGTAAAAAAGAAGTGAACCCAGAGGATCTTGCAATTATGATTTACACTTCCGGAACCACAGGAAAGCCGAAAGGATCCATGATTACTCATCGAAGTATATTAGCTTCAGCACGTGCACAGGTCAATCATTTTCAAGTAAGGGAAGATGATATAACTATTCAATGTCTTCCACTTAACCATGTAGGTGGAATTACTTGTCAGGTTACGGCGACACTGATTAGTAAAGGAACAGCTATTTTAATTCCGGAGTTTCGTCCTGAATATGTGTTGACGGCTATACAAGCACATAAAGCCACAATTTTTGGCGGTGTTCCTACAATGTATTTAATGTTACTTTCCTATAATGAATTTTTCAGATATGATTTGAGTTCTTTGAGGATTAGCGTTGTAGGTGGATCTAATGTCGAACCTGTATTGTGTAATGAAATCATGAGGAAGATCCCGAATACAAAATTACTGGGCTTATACGGGTTAAGTGAAAGCTCGGGCGCGTGTATTTTATCAAGGACAACCGATTCGATAGAGAAGGTCCAAACAACACTCGGTGTGTTAATTGGAGACTTTATAGCTAAAGTTGTGGATGAGAATCAACAAGAGGTCGGGATTGGTGAAATGGGTGAATTAGTAGTTAAAGGTGACTGTGTCGCAAAAGGTTATTATAGGGATGTAGAAAGTACGAAAGAAGCCTTTGCAGAAGATGGTTGGTTGTACACGGGTGATCTAGTTACAATTGATGCGGAAGGTTATATAAGTTTTAAAGGAAGGAAAAAAGAAGTTTATATTCAAGGTGGATTTAATGTGCTTCCAGTAGAGATTGAAAATGTGCTAACGATGCATCCAGATATTTCGAATGCAGCAGGCATTGGTGTTCCCCATTCGTTTTACGGTGAGATTGGTCGGTACTACATTGTTTTGAACGTTGGAATAGAACTAACAGAGGCGGAATTAATAGCTTATTGCCGTAAACATCTTGCCGATTACAAAATACCGAAGCAGTTTGTTTTCGTGGATGAATTGCCTATGACCCCAGCTGGAAAAATTCAAAAGTCTAAACTTAAAGAAATGTATTTGACAACTAGCGATTCACGTAATTGATCCTAACTTTAACGCGAAAAAAATCTGCAGTCATGGGCCAATTTCTATAAAAGCAATAAAAGAGGTAGTTATACGTATACCTCATTTTATTGGCTACTAAACAGGTTATACAAACTGCGTTCCTTATCTAGAGGAATCTTGTAAGCGAATTCCCAACTTACCGGACTGCCGATTATTATCTTCTCTTCACTCATCACAGATGACCTGAAGCATAAAGGGGACAGTGTCGGAGCGGACGATCAAGTGAGTAAGCCGGAAATCGCAGAACTGGTATTGAAGATCGATAAGTATATATTGTAAGAATGAAAGACTTCCGTTTGATACGGGGGTCTTTTTTTTTATGTGCAGAGTAAAACACGCCACTTTCCAGTACTGGAAAGTGGCGTGTTGAGGATGTTATTTATCGTTGTCTCTTTTCACTTTATCGTCTATCGGAACATATTCTCCCTTAAGTCCATCTTTCTCGATGTCGTAGTACTTGTCTGCACCTACTCCACCTTCATCAATCATTCTTGAAATACCTTTCGTGCGCATTTCATGTTCTTTAACAATTCTTTTACGATCGTCCTTAGTCATGTTTGTCTCCACCTTTTATTAAAATGTATTTTTCAGGATAAATGTGTAACTTTGCAAATGTATATACGTGTTAATTATTCTTCGTTGATTTGCCTTCGGGTACTTCGATGACTTTTTCTGCTGGCGGCACTTTTTTTATATCATAATACTTATCCGCGCCCATCCCGCCTTCACCGATCATTTCGGAAATCTCTCTCGTGCGCATTTCGTTTGTCTTCATAATTTCTTTTCTGTCGTCTTTAGCCATTTTTAATTCCTCCTTTAAAATAAAATACGCTTTTACTCTTTGGGGAAATAGAATGTGTGACTGTACTCTGTGTTGAATCTTCTCTTCTATTTTAACACAAATACGTCAAGGATTGGTGAAATGGAAGCACTCCACTAGAATATTAACAGAAGATTGTGTTACCAGAAGACAATGGAGTGATAGTAATGATATATTTAAAGGGAAATGGAGTGCTTATGATGAACACTGTACAGAGAAAAAAGAGTATTCCTCATATATATGTTAAAAACAATGAAATCTCTAACGTAAGTGATGGATTCCTAGAGTTAACTGGATACGAGGAAAGGGACTTCGTCGGATTATCCCTAATAGATTTAGGAGTATTACTAAAATCTGAACATCAACTATCCATCCAAGCTATTGAAGATGTAGCACGTGGCTATATTTATACTCATGATTTATTGCCGAAGGAAGTGGCAATAAGCGTCAGTACGCTGGATTCTGGTGTTGAATTATATTATTTCGAGAACTTGGAAAGTCCTTCATTGTATTTCACGTTGGATAATTTCGGTAGCGCAGCAGCCAATAAAAATGGTTCTGTCGCGATTTTTAGCTATCCCGAAGGAATTCTTCTGCAGCATGATGAGAACTATATAGATGTCTTATCGTCGATGAATAGTAATTCCGACAACGTATTAGGTAATCACGCTGAATTTCCAGCCGCCATCATGGATGTACTTTCTAAGGGCGTGTCCCTTCATGAATTTGAAGTAGAGGCTGTCGGGGATGGGGGAATGGCGACGTATTGGGATATCAATATAAAAATGATTAACGGAGAACGGGATCGCCAATTTACCGTCATTTCCTTTTATGATGTAACGGAGAGGGCCAATATGAGAAAGTGTTCCGAAAAACAGCATGCAGATGTGGAACTGGTTCTGGGGAATATGTCAGATGCGATTAATATTTTGGATAAGGACGGAAACTACGTGTATGTAAACAATACGGGCAAAGACTTCCTATCACGATATCTACCGTTGCATAGCACGAATGTACAATCAGTTTCTAGTAAAGTAATATGTGAGGCGCGTGAATTAAATGATGTAAATGGGGAAAGGATACTGTTTGAAAATACCCCTGAACAGCGAGTATTACGTGGTGAAAGATTAAGCAATCATAAAATTATTGAAACGAGCGAATGGCCTACGACGTATTATTCATGTGAAGGCCTACCCCTTTATGACAAGCAAGGAAATATAGACGGCGGTATTCTGATTTACAAAAATATAGAGCTTAATCATAAAGTCGCAGAATATCAAGCGCTACGGGATAACATGAACATATCCCCTATTTTTTATGTATCCTTTTCTCCGGATGACTATAAAATCAATTATATTAATCAGCATACCTTCCATTTTTTAAAGAAACAACGGGAAAATATCTCTACAGAACTAGATATAATCGGGAGATCTCTTTTTTATTTCTATAGAGTAGATAATTTACAAGGCGTGAAAAATGGAATTCAGACTTCTATAGAAACTAAAAGTCCTTTTGTACACAAACATCAAGCCATGTTAGGTGGAGTGGTGAAGTACACAAAAACCATATTCCATCCTATATATACTTGTGACAATATAGTAGAGAAGATTGTCGCGATAGGGTTTGATATTTCAGATGAGGAAATCGCAAAAGAAAACATGGAGAAACTACTCACAATGCAAGAAGAAATCTTCATTAATATATCTCATGAACTAAAAACACCGTTAAGTGTCATATTCAGTAGCGCACAATTATTGAACTTGTATTTGGAAAATGATTCTCTCGAAGAATATAGGGAAGAAATACTCAATATCAATAAGGCGACGATACAAAATTATTATCGACTCATAAAATTGGTGAATAATATTTTGGACATTTCCAAGTTGGAATCGGAAGTGTATGAATTGGTCACATACAATCATAATATAGTAGAGATTATTGACGAGATTGTAGAATCGGTTTCAGACTATACGAAGTCTCAAGATATTCAACTCCTGTTTGACCCCGATGTGGAGGAGGTAATTATGGCATTGGATGTCTATAAATTCGACAGGATTCTACTCAACCTAATTTCAAATGCAATTAAATTTTCTGCAATAGGTAAACAGATACTAGTGAAATTGGCAGTAACCGACCACCATACTGTCAGGATCTCCGTCATTGACGAAGGAATCGGGATCGAGGAAAAAGATTTACAGGAAATCTTTAAAAAGTTCATCCAATTAAATCAGAATTTCAATCGTCTATCTGAAGGCACAGGACTTGGTTTACCTTTAGCAAAATCTTTAGCTGAACTACATGGCGGCACACTGCATGTTGAAAGTGTTTTCGGTGCGGGCAGTACATTTATTGTTGAACTACCCATCAAGAATTCTACCCATAACGGAAGTGTATATGAGCTAAATAGTGAAATGGATAGGGCGGAGAGAGTGAGATACGAATTCTCAGATATTTATTTCTAGAAGAATTTGTTTTTTTTAATAGCTTTAGATTCTTTAGTAATGAGTCTGTTTTCTATACTCTAGAATGTATAAAATATCATCGCTAATGATTAAGTTAATTTCATGAACAGGGGCAATTCTTTAACGAGGATTGCCCCTTTTTCAGCTACAGGAAAAATTTTGAAAGAGCGAAACGAAAGCAAGAGCTGATTCATCTAAATTTCAAGGGGTGGAAACCAAAATTTTACTATTTGGAAAGGATGAAAAAGTGAAATTCAAATTCATCATGATAATTTTATCATTTGGTCTTTTACTTACGGGGTGTACCGAAAGTAGTCAAAGCGTCGTTAACAGTCCGGAAGATGCTTTAAAATCAATAGAGAGTGGGAACGAAGATAGAGAAATACATGTGTATGGTTCATATAAAGTTAGCGAAGAATTGGAGTTACTTATTTTTAGGGGTGTAATGAATGATCAGGATATTTGGGTAGCTGACGTTCATAAAGTGGACGGTCAATGGGTAGCTAAAGGAATCGTTCAAATGAATGGACCCTTTAAGGAAAGTGGTGACATTCAAACTCTGCTTCTACGTGACGAATTTGGACTTCCTTTGGATTATGAATTGGGGTATATCAAAAGCAATGTACCCGTCCCTGAGGATTTACATGTGTTTGAGATCGAAGGGATTTCTGACTGGAAAATATGGATTAAAGAAATTTAAATAACATTGAAACGAATAGGTAGTAAACGGTTTTGATAAACGAATACGATCCATGCTGCGGTCAGGACGAAATATACTATAACCATCTGAATAAACAAGTGAAATAGTGTGAAGATAAAGGGGATTTATATGAACACAAAACGTAAAAGGAAGGTATGGGGGATAGGTTTCGGAGTATTTATTGTACTTGGTATAGCTTTCATATCTTGGTATTATCCATTATCGCCTTTGAGCATCCATCAAAGCTTTACCTATCATCCTAGTTCGGAAACGCATAATGGCAAAACCTACGAAGAAGAGGTTGGTCAGTTTAAAGCCGCCTATGAGAAAGATCTAGATAAGGATGTAAAAAGTGAAAATCACAATCCTACGGTAAATCGAACTCAATATATTCTTCCAACTTTTGAACAACAATGGTTGCTTGGGACCGAATCCAAAACAATTGATAAAGATCAACTGGATCAAATACTTCTCGATGTACAACAGGCAAGAAATACCCTGTTAAGCCTTGTTTCTGAAGGAGATTATTCCAGAGAAGAAAGAGTATACCTGGTGGATAGCATAAATGCATTCCTTGAATTGGAAGATAGTGTTAGAATGATAAGAAACGGAAAGTATTTTTCCAGAAGCGATTTGCAAAAAATGTTAGGTACTGTACGTGGAGATTTTCGAGCAAGTTTTAATCACTATACCACCGTTTTTTATGATGTATCTCACAAGTGAGAGTACGAAGCAATCGGCCAGGTTAAAGAATTTCTTTTATATAAATGGAGCAGAAGGTGTATGAGTAGTGGAAATCTTTAAACAAAGAATTAAATCAAGCTTTTTTTATGTAATCATATTTTTGGCAATCTATATTCCGTATAATTTTATAGCATATAATGCCTTGATTGAAAAAGAGGTTTTGATGTTAGTGGTTCCAATGGGGCTGATATATAATTTTATTATAATTCCATATATAGTAAATGAACGATCCGAAAAAAGCTGTGAATAGGATAGAAAATCACTCTATTTGGGAAAATTTTTTTAATAAGATTTGTGCTTTAAGCGGGCCAATTAATCTACTTGGGGGCGTTATTATTGAGAAGAGGAAGTATAGGCATGGCTTTATTTACAGGTGCATTTGTACTGAGAGTCATGCTTGTTATGGAGTATTTAATCCCCAATATCCATACGATAATAAAGATTATCGTTGTTGGTTTATCAGCTATGATAGGTGGCATGATCGGCAATAAGTTTTTTCCCAATAGGCAGTAATATTGTGTAATTTGGCCATTTTATTAGAAAAAGATTGAAGTGATAGATGATGGCAGGTCAAGTTTTTGGGGTCGCTATTCTTGGGGTTATAGACTTATTTATAGTATATCTTGTGATTTTTACAGCTGTAAAGGATGGAATTGACAGGTCAGAGATTGGTAAGTTAATGAAAAAGAGGTATGGAGTTAAAGATGAAATTATAACGGTTAGTGATGATGAAATTGAAAAGGAATTAGAAGATGGATTTAAAAGTTAGAAATAGTGTATAAATAGTTTTGAAACGAGTATTCCTTGATCGGGGGCTAGTTGTTGAACAAAGGCTTTGCTTCAAACGGATCAAAGAGGTGTTGAAATGTTCATTATAAAAACTTATATATCAAATTATCTTCCCCACTTAGGATATATTACATCAAAAAAAGAAAAATTCTTACCTATTAACGATCATTTAGCTAAACAAGCTGCCCAAATGATTTTAAAAGATAATGAAGGGGATTACTTAGAAGGTTGTATTACTGCAACTTATAATTCTGAAGTTCTATTTACCAAAGACTTTGAAACGACTGATTTATTATTTACGTGGCAAACAATTATGCTTCCTCTATTGATTAATGAAATGAAAGATGATTTTAATATTATATTTCTAGATTCCTTGCTTAATATCGATGTTATAGAAAAAGACATTTTAATCTATTTAAGATTAGAAGATCCATCTGATATTTTAAATTATGATTTAAGTAAAGAAGTTAATATTCCTAAAAAATATTACGTAAAGGGAATAACTAAGGGATTTTTATTTTTTGCAAGTTTCTGTGTTAATAACGAATTAAAGTTCTGTGAAGAGAGTTCTTATCCTTCCTTTATTTCAGATTATCAAACATTACAATCTCAAATAGCCCTAAGTTAGTTCAAAATGTTAGTCTTTCAAAATAGGGTCATGATTGTGAATGACAGATTTGTGCAACTTCTATAGGTCTGTTCAAAGTGGCTGGATTTTTGAAATCAGCATTGGATTAAAAAACTTCGAGGTGTTTGTATGATAAAATTAAAACCTAAAATACTAGGCTTTATCGTTTTTATGTTCTTAGGCATATCCTTGGGTGTAATATCCAAATATTTAGATACTATCTCGATTGTAGATGGAAGTCGGTGGTTAGGTTCTCTGAGCTATTTGGGGGATTTGTTTACAAGATTAGGAATCTGGGTATTCATTGCAACATTTATCGCTGCATATAGCAGAACATTTGTTAGGTCTGCTATTAATACGTTCCTATTTTTTGCGGGAATGCTAATAAGCTATTATATTTATTCAGCTTATTTATTCGGATTTTTCCCGTCAAAATATTTTATACTTTGGGGTACAATAGCACTTGCCTCCCCTCTGTTTGCAATCATTGTATGGCAAGCTAAAAACAACGAGCGACTATCTTTTACCTTGCCGGCTTTACCTTTAGGATTAATGTTGAGTCTAGCTTTAGGGATGGGTTTGTTTTACGTTCATTTGAATTATGTGGAAGAATTAATTATGTATGTTATTTTGTGCGTAATGTTTTATAAAACCCCCAAACAAATAGTGATAACTATTATCCTTTCATTTGTAATTGGTTTTATTACTAAACAAATAAGTCCATTTCATTTTTGAATCAATAACGTTGTACATGTTAGGGAACAAGAAGTCTTCCGCAATCGGGGGCTAGTTTGTGAGATATGTTTGTTGTAGATCAACGAGTTTGAAAGACTATGCCATTAATGGGAGCGATTCTGGCATAAAGACAGTGCATCAAACGGGCTAGATTCAGAAAAAAGTAATGATTAGTGGGAGTTGAGTGAACTGGTTAAAACAGTAACTTTTTCATTTATCAGTAGTACATTCGAAGGTACTGAGGCAAGAGAGACATTTACTTTTGAAGAATTAGAGATTGATGAATGTCTGGAAGAAAAAGAATTAGGAGTTGAACTCGATCGAATTTATCAGGCGTGGATCTGGGATAAGATTAATGTATCGGGAAGTATCGTTATAGACGAACCCGATACATTTCAATAACGCCTGTCTTATAAACTGGGGAGGTTGCGGAAGAAGGACTGTTCCCGAATCGGGCGCGATTGCGTTACATGATTTATTCGTAGTAACTTAGTTGATCGGAGCGGAAACCGGCGACTCCCTCTTGAACAGACGATAGTGACAAGGTTTATCGAGCTTTTTAGATGAGTGAAAAATATTTTTTAGCTGGAGAGCTATCAAACATATTCCACGTAATACAACTTCGGTTAAAAAGTGGAAATGG
>NZ_PDYT01000027.1:0-41211 GCF_002743175.1 Sporosarcina sp. P20a | reverse complement strand
ATCTGGAACGCCTATTGCGTACAGAAGCAATCAGGTCGCATGATAGAGAAAGGATTACATGCGAATTGTAGGGTGCTTCTTCATGTGCGTTTTATCGAGTGTCTACTTGACAGGTTGTAAGTCAGACGTTTAGAGCGCTTGCCGAAGTGCAATGAGCGAATGGCGCGAGCGATAGAGCGCTTGGGAGGATATATAGAGCGACTCGCGGAGTTTGAGCGGATAACGTGCTACATAGAGCACTCGCACACTGGCATTGAGCGGATAAGTGGACGTATAGAGCGATTGCTGAAGTGCATTGAGCGTATAAGCACACGTATAGAGCACTTGCCGAAGTGCATTGAGCGGATGGCGCGTGCGATAGAGCGCTTGGGTGAAGGTATAGAGCGGCTCGCGGAGTTTGAGCGGATACGGAGTTACATAGAGCGTTCGTACACTGGCATTGAGCGGATAAGCACACGTATAGAGCGCTTGCCGGAGTGCAATGAGCGGATGGCGCGTGCGATAGAGCGCTTGGGAGGATGTATAGAGCGGCTCGCGGAGTTTGAGCGGATAACGTGCTACATAGAGCGCTCGGACACTGGCATTGAGCGGATAAACGGACGTATAGAGCGATTGCCGAAGTGCATTGAGCGGCTGGCGCGGGCGATAGAGCGCTTGGGTGGATGTATAGAGCGGCTCGCGGAGTTTGAGCGGATACGAGGCTTGCATAGAGCGCTCGTACACTGACATTGAGCGGATAAGCGGATGTATAGAGCACTTGCCGAAGTGCATTGAGCGGCTGGTGCGAGCGATAGAGCGCTTGGGAGGATATATAGAGCGACTCGCGGAGTTTGAGCGGATACCAAACCACATAGAGCGCACACAAAAACGGCCCCAGCATTCAATATGCAGGGCCGTTTTTATAATGGCGGGAATCATCGCATTTTACGATCTTCATCGCGCAATACGCCGTCTGGAGCAGCGTCGTTACCGTTCATGTTGCCATCCATATTGTTGTCGTCGCGTGCGCCACGGTTTTCGTTGTTGTCATCGATTAGTTCATCGCGTGTTTTGTCTATCCCTTCGCGTGTTTTATCGATGCCTTCGCGCGTGTCGTCAATAATGTCTTCGCCTTCCCTTTTCATGATGCCACGGTCATTGTTGTCGTCAAGACCGTCGAGATTTGGACCCATACGTTCGTTTCCGTTTGGCGTATTGTCACGTTCCATATCTTGCATGGGTGTTTCGTTGTTGCTTGGTAGCGCGCCATCGTTCGTGTTACACGCGGTCAGAACGAGTGCGGATGCGAAAACTACGGGCAATGCTTTTCTGATCATAAAAAAATTCCCTCCTTTTTTACAAGCTGTGAACCATACGTATCGGTATGTTCATCGATAGCTTGTGCGAAAAGGAGAGAACTATTCGTTTTAATTATTCGTATGACCTGATGTGGTTTCTAATACGTTTTGAACGTATACAGCTTCCGCTTTACAGCCATAATCATAATGTGTGTCAAGATTTTGTTGTAAAATTTCAATTTGCGCGATCTGCTCTTCGGTCGGTGGATCGTTGAGAATGCGGATTAATACTTCTTCCACGCGCTCTGCTAATTGTTTATGGAACTCAGGATCTACTTTGACGTCGTCAGGAATTTTGTCGTACCAAAGTGCTTTGGTCGTAATGTATTCCCGCCAGTTCGCGTAAAACTGTTCGATGTTATATTCTTCTGCTGACCAGCCGATTTCACTCATATACTGTTCAAAAGATTGGGAAATGGAACGAGTGATGCTACTCTTTATATTTGGAGAAAGCTTATTTAACATGCTGTAGTATACCCTCCCACTGTTTGCCAAAATTGGCTTTCCAATGATTATTGTATCATTTTTCAGTACTGCGTCATGATGTTATTGCTCTTGGACGGGTCCGAGTGCGAAAGTAATATCTGCTTCACATGCCACTTCGCCTTCAACGGTTGCGATGGCTTTTCCTTTGCCGATTGTTCCACGCAAGCGGACAATTTCCACTTCTAGACGAAGCGTGTCTCCTGGTGTGACTTGACGCTTGAAACGGCAGTTGTCGATGCCTGCAAAAAATGCTAAACGGCCTTTGTTTTCTTCTTTTTTCAGTAAAGCGACTGCGCCTACTTGAGCGAGTGCTTCTACGATTAAGACACCTGGCATAACTGGGTAGCCAGGGAAATGGCCATTGAAGAAGTCTTCGTTAATAGAAACATTCTTTAACCCGACTGCGCGCTTGCCTTCTTCGAGTTCTTCGATGCGATCGACGAGCAAGAACGGATAGCGATGCGGGATGATTTCTTGTATTTGTTGAGCGTTCAGCATGAAATTTGTCTCCTTTATTCCAGAGTATCTGAAGAAATCAGATGTCTCTGTACTTATTTACCGTTCATGATATCAAAAATATGCTGCCATGTCTCTTTTTTGAAGACATCGCCTGCTGAGCCGTCGCCGATTATACTGAAACCAACTATTGTTCCACCTATAGCGGCTAAGACGAGTACTACGAGTAGCAAGAGTAATCGTAGCCAAATCGGAATCAAGCGTACTTGAACCCAGCGCATTTCACTTACGGGTTTTTTCGCTTTTTTGGAACGCTCTTTGCGTGTCCATTTCGACTTCGTTGTTGCTCGGGAAGACGCGTCGGTTGCTTCAGGTGCAGAATGTTTTTCTTCAGGTTCTGTTTCGACCAAAATTGTCTCTTCTGAAGCGTCAGGAGCTGTTTCTAGCTCTTCCGTATCCGTTATCGGCTCAATGTCCGCCTGAACTTCCTCGTCTGTTGCATGAGGCTCTGATAGCGTAACGGCCACTTCGTCCATGTTAGTCGGATCTGTGTCTGTAAGCTCGATCGGATCTTCCATTTCCGGAGTTTTCAATGGTTCGAAAGGTTTCACAGGTGATAATGGTTCTGTTATTTTTTTGAAATTTGAATTTTTATCTGTCATAGTAAGTACTCCTATTGCACGCGTTAGCGAATGCCGTTAATTAAGCCCATCATCTGGTCCGCCATAGTTACGGATCGCGCATTGAATTGATAGGCACGTTGCGTCGAAATCATATCCGCCATTTCTTTTTCATACTCTACGTTGGATGTTTCGAGCGCCGAGTTTTGCAAGCCAATTTGATCTCGTCCAGCACCCGTCATTTCGGTCAATAAATCATTGGCTGTTACTCCGAGTGCGGCTAGGTTTGTCGGCAAGCCAAAGCTGGTCGCGGAAAGCTTGACCATTGAATTCGGTTTTTCTAGGACGGTGACACCGAGATTAAATTCTTGCGTGCCTTCTGGTGTAATTACTTGCAATACACCGTTATTCCCAATTTGATAGCTGGTCGCTTGTCCAGAAAAGACGATTGGACGGCCTGCGCTATCAGCCACTGCGAGTCCTTCTTCATTGACTAGCGTATTATCCCCATTGGCAGTCGGTGACAAGTAGAAATTACCTTTACGTGAATAAATGATTTCTTCACCGCCGTCTGTTGGCTGGATTAAATTAAAATGTTGTTTCGGTTCGGTTAGCGCAAAGTCTAGCTGGCGGTCTGTTATTTGTAAAGAGCCCACTTTCCAGTTCATCTGCAGGCTGCCAAGGTGCGCGCCCGTTCCCATACGAATGCCAAAGTCTGAACTGCGTTCGGCTTGATCTGCTTTGTCATTATTGATTTGCTGGAATAAAAGTTCTTGGAATGTAGCATCCGAAGATTTATATCCATGGGTACCGACGTTCGATAAGTTGTTGCCAATCAAGTCGAGACGTTGTTGCAACTGGTTCATCGTGTTGGTGGCTGTAGTCATCGTGCGAATCATCAAAGGTCACTCCCTTTTCGCATGCTTCTATATGTAGTCATTAATTGACACGTCCTACTTCATTGACCGCTTTTTCCATACTGCGATCATAGGCTTGCAAGACTTTTTGATTGGCTTCAAATGCACGGTAGGCTGTCAGCATATCCGTCATCGAGCGCGCGGCGTCGACGTTGGAATCTTCGAGAAATCCTTGTTGCATCGAGTACGTACCGCCTGTCGGTAACGCATTGCCATCAATTGTCGTGAAGAGTCCGTTGTCTTGCTTCGACAATGCATCCGGTGCGTCAGAGTAGGCAATACCTAGTGTCGCGACTTCTGTTTCTCCAGCGAAAATCGTACCTGCATCCGTCACGCGAATATCATCACTTGTCAGTTCAATCCGATTGCCAGCATCGTCAAGGACGTATAAACCGGATGGATTAGTCAGGTAGCCTTCTGCGTTGACAGTGAAATTACCGTTTCGTGTGTAGAATTGACTGCCGTTCTCGCCTTCTAACGTGAAAAACACGGTTCCTGCAGCGCCTGTTTCTTCATTGACTTCCATCGGTCCGTCCAGCAACGCGATATCGGTCTTCTGTTCCGTTTCACGCAGTTGTCCCTGTGCGAATAAAGGCAAGGTTTCTTGCATATATACGCCTGTCGATAGCTCGCCTACTTCGGAAAGATTTCTAAAGTTCAAACCTTTTTCCGTTGGGACGCGCGTTGAATCCAAGCGAGACAACAACATGTCGGGGAATGCGCGAATCGAAGACTGTTCCGCCTTATAGCCTGGCGTATTCGCGTTCGCGATATTATTGGATAGCATTTCCGTCCGGCGTTGCTGTGCAATCATGCCTGATCCTACTGTATAAAAACCACGAAACATTCATTTCACTCCTTTGCATCATTATGTCGAATAATCATTGTTTTTAGTATACACTACTTGCCGCTTGCATGGCAGTTCAAATTATGCGTGTTGAGTTTTTACCGACCGAGTCCATGAGCAATCCAGTTCCTTCTACTATACAAGTGAGCGGATTTTCCGCAATGAACACTGGCACGTCGAGATGTTCGGATAATAGCGTATCTATTCCTGGTAGCTTTGCGCCGCCACCGATTAATATGATGCCGCGCTGCGCAATATCTGCAGCGAGCTCTGGTAATGTTTCTTCTAGTGCGTCTCTTGTCGTCTCCACAATTTTACCGATTGGCAGACGTAATGCCTGATGAATCTCTTCCGCCGTCACTTCAATTGTTTTCGGAATACCGGTGGCGAGGTCACTGCCATGCACATTCATCGCGCTCGGTTTCTCTCCACCCATCAGCACAAGACCGATGTCTTTTTTCACTTGTTCTGCCGTTTTTTCACCTATATAAACATTATGTTTTTTTCGTATATGCTGGATAATACATTGATCGAAATGAAGGCCACCGATATTCGTTTTCTTAAACGAAACAATTTCTCCCATCGATAGCACGGAAGCATCTGTCGTACCTGCACCCAAATCGACTATCATATTGCCTGAAGGCTTAGAGATGTCAATACCTGCTCCAATCGCCGCCATTTTTGACTCTTCTTCAATGACGACTTGTTTGGCTCCGGCTCCCATCATCACTTGTCGGATCACGCTTTTTTCCACTCGCGTCGTATCCGCTTTACAACCAATCGTAACGTGCGGCCGAATACGCAAGCTTTTTCCTAGCGCTTTCTCGAGGAAGTGCCTAATCAACACACGGACCATTTCGAAGTCCGCAATGTTCCCGACTTTCATTGGACGTATGATCTGAATATGTTCTGGTGAACGACCTATCATTTGATAGGCCTCATTACCAAAAGCAACAGGTTCATCCGTACGTTTATCGATCGCAATGACAGCTTGCTCATTAATAACGAGACCGTTGTCTTTCACATATATCAATACATTGGCGGTACCCAAGTCTATTCCAATCTCTTTCGAAAACATCGTGACCCGACCCCTTCCTCATACGTCCTATCTGATTACATTCGTTAGCTGTTCATTATATCATATTTCTACTTTTTTTGACATCGTTCGAGGGTAGGCTTTATATCAAAAAACCGCCAGCAAGTTAGCGGCGGCTAGTGAATTATTTAAAAGCAATCGTTGCGTTAATGGCTTTTTGCCACCCTTTGTAGAGATCTTCACGTACAGATTCTTCCATATTCGGCTCAAAAGGTCGATCGAGGCGCCAGTATTCTGCGATTTCATTTCTATCCTTCCAAAACCCTACCGCAAGCCCCGCAAGATAGGCCGCGCCGAGTGCCGTCGTTTCATTGATCGTCGAACGTTCGACTGGCACATTGAGCAAGTCTGCCTGGAATTGCATAAGGAAATTATTGTCCACAGCTCCCCCATCCACCCGTAACGTTTTCAATGAAATCCCAGAGTCTGCTTCCATTGCGTCAAGGACGTCTTTTGTTTGGTAGGCAAGTGATTCAAGTGTCGCGCGCACGAAATGCTCCTTCGTCGTACCTCGTGTCAGGCCGAATACCGCGCCTTTGACGTCGCTATCCCAGTACGGTGTACCAAGCCCAACGAATGCCGGTACGACGTAGACCCCGTCCGTCGATTTGACGCGCTTAGCATAACTCTCGCTTTCAGAGGCTTTACGGAACATACGCAGTCCGTCACGCAGCCACTGAATGGCAGAGCCTGCAACGAAAATACTGCCTTCGAGTGCGTACTCTACTTTCCCATCGATTCCCCAAGCGATCGTCGTCAATAAACCGTTATCAGATGTCACCGCTTTTTCTCCAGTATTCATTAACATGAAGCAACCGGTGCCATACGTGTTCTTCACCATACCGCTTTCAAAGCACGCCTGGCCGAATAAAGCCGCCTGCTGATCACCCGCAATACCTGCGATTGGTGCTGCGTGACCGAAAAAGTGCCTGGCGTCGGTATAAGTGTAAATTTCGGACGACTCGCAGACGGTCGGCAACATCGTTTTCGGTATGCCTAGGATGTCGAGTAGTTCTTCATCCCACTGCAAGTCGTAAATATTGTACATGAGGGTGCGCGATGCATTGGAGTAGTCGGTGACATGCGCTTTACCACCAGACAATTTCCAGATAATCCACGTATCGATCGTGCCAAATAGCAAATCACCGTTGTCCGCTTTTTCACGCGCCCCTTCCACGTTGTCCAAAATCCATTTCACTTTCGTTCCCGAGAAATACGAATCGATTAGCAAGCCCGTTTTATTACGGAATACATCATGATGTCC
The DNA here is from genome assembly GCF_002743175.1 of Sporosarcina sp. P20a. Lineage (NCBI taxonomy): Bacteria > Bacillati > Bacillota > Bacilli > Caryophanales > Caryophanaceae > Sporosarcina > Sporosarcina sp. P20a. Next base: position 34,188 of record NZ_PDYT01000027.1, on the reverse strand, counting down.
AGCCGCTTTTAACTCTTCACAAATGTCAGCCGTCTGGCGAGATTGCCACACGATCGCATGGTAGACCGGGTCGCCAGTGTGCTTGTCCCAGACGACAGTTGTTTCACGTTGATTCGTGATGCCGATCGCTTCAATTTGCGTGGGTGCAATGTTTTTTTCAGAAATGACCGCGGCAATGACGGACAGAATCGAGCTCCAGATTTCGTCGGCATTGTGCTCCACCCAGCCAGACTTCGGAAAATACTGCGTGAATTCCTGCTGCGCCGTGTGGAAGATGTTGCCCTTCTTATCAAATAGGATCGCACGTGAGCTCGTCGTACCTTGATCGAGCGCGAGAATATACGTTTTCGTCATGATTCATTCCTCCTGTTGGTGGTGTTTGGTTTTTATTATACATGTTTTTTGGGGTGGGTGGCTTGGGGTGAATGGGTAAGCTGGCTGGTAGAGCGGGTGTGGGGATGGATTGAGCGGGTTTGGCGATGCATAGAGCTCTTGCGGAGGTGGATTGAGCGGGTTTCGGGGATGATTGAGCGGGTAAGACAGCACATTGAGCGGTCGCGGACAGATATAGAGCGGATAGCCCCGACGAGTGAGCGGATTTCGCGACTCATTGAGCGCTCCCGGACTTACATTGAGCGGAATGGCACGAGCGATTGAGTGTCGGGTGAGACATTACATCGAGCCCTCGCGGAGGTGGATTGAGCGGATCACGTAGATCATTGAGCGGGTAAGCCCGCACATAGAGCGGTCGCGGACAGATATAGAGCGGATAGTCCCGACGATTGAGCGGATTTCGCGACGCATTGAGCGCTCCCGGTCATACATTGAGCGGAATGGCGCGAGCGATTGAGTGCTGGTTGAGACGTGACATAGAGCTCTCGCGGAGGTGGATTGAGCGGATCTCGGGGATCATTGAGCGGGTAAGCCCGCACATAGAGCGGTCGCGGACAGATATAGAGCGGATAGTCCCGACGATTGAGCGGATTTCGCGACGCATTGAGCGCTCCCGGACTTACATTGAGCGGAATGGCACGGGCCATTGTGTGTTGAGTGAGACGTGACATCGAGCACACGCGGAGGTGGATTGAGCGGATAACGTACAACATTAAGCGACCCGCCCGCCCAAATTGCCAAACTACTTAACTTCAACCCAAGCACACAAAAGCTATCCAGATACACTCCTCTGGATAGCTTTTCACCATTTCAAGCTGCTTGTATAAGTACAGTATCTTACTGCTTCATTTTCAGTGTGGCTAGGCATCAGCTTTTTGTGCTTCGGATTCATTTTTCCATTTTTGGCGGGTGGCTTCTCCTCCGCGCAGGTGGCGGATCGATTTGTGATAAGCCAGAATTTCTGCGACTTTCCTTGACAAGCCTGGATCTACATTTGGTAATCGTTCGGTTAAGTCTTTGTGGACCGTGCTTTTGGAGTAGCCGGTCGCAGTGGCTAGCGCGCGCACTGTCAAGTTGGTCTCGATCAGTAGCTTGCCCAGTCGTACGCAGCGTTTTCTAATTTGCTCGTGCACGCCCTCTTCCTTTCTCTATTCACTCCTTTGACTAATGTAGTGTATGCGAACAGGTAGCAACATATGAAAAAAGCCATTCCGGGGGCTGGAATGGCTTGGGTGCTACGTATTAAAATGCTAGGAAATCGTGTGGGTTTACGGCCACTCCATCTTGCTGAATTTCAAATTGCAAGTGGACGCCTGCTTCGGGGTTCCATTCATTCTGAGTCGTCGTAGCAAGCACTTGTCCTTGTTGGACCGTGTCGCCTTCTTTCACGACTACGCCTGTCAATGAACCGTAGACTGTCGTTTTACCGTCCGCGTGTTTCAATCGAATTTCCGTGCCTTTGAATGAATCCACGATGACTTCTTCGACTGTTCCACTCATTGCCGCTACGGCTTCGAACGGTTCACCATCCATCGATAGAGAAAGTCCTTTGCTGGTGACATACGTCTGGTTGAATACGAGTAGTGCTTTCTCACGCACTGCTTCGTCTGCTTCTGCATCATAAAATTCTTGTAAGATGGCGACTTGATCTACTTTTGCTTCATCGAATGGATACTTCAGTGTTTCTTTTGATGCGTTTGTTTCTACCGTGCCGTTTTCTTTTGGCTGTTCTATTTTTGCCACTTCAGACGGTACAGAATCTTCCGTCGTCAAGGCGGTGTATCCCCATACCATGCCGATGAATAAAAGCGCTACGCTCGTATAAATGGCAGGCCAGAACCAGCCGTTCTTCGTTTTCTTGTTCTCCTGAGAAGGGGCCTTTGGTTTTTCTTCTCGCATGTTCATCACCTCACTTGCATTCTTTGCAAGTTACGAGGATTTTAAACATCGATCTTCAGGTAAATTTATTTTTTGGATTTTTGTGCCTGTATAATAGTGCGAAACAATTTGATCTGCAGTCCATCCTTTTTGTGCGAAAGCTTCCGCACCGTATTGACTCATCCCGACTCCATGGCCATAGCCAACGGTCGTAATATGGACGATTTGATTGTTGACGTCATATGCAATATTAAAGTCGGTGGAAGCCAAATGAAGTTTTTCACGAATTTGGCGGCCGCTCGTTTCATATTGTCCAGACATGATTTTCTGGACACGTCCGGTTTGATTGCGGACGAGCTTTAGTTCACGAAATTGATTGGCATCCCAGTTGAAACCGAGTTTTCGATTCCATTCAGTCAATGTGAGTTCTTGCTTGCGCTCTACGGTTGGCGCTACATCTTCTTCACCTGGGCTTTCAACGCTTTGCAAATACTCGATCGGATTGCCACTGAAGTTTTGCGCGGCTTCTGTTTTTCCATTAGATGTAGAGAAAAACATGGCCGATATGATTTCTTCCCCGTACACAATAATCTGGCCTTGGGTCTCTTCTGCTGCTTTGCGAACTTTCTTTTCATTGTCTTTGAACGACTTGCCCCAGCGCTCCTTACGTTCGGCTTCTGTGCGGTATACTTGCGCAGAGACATCTTTAGCAATCGGCTTGATTCCTTTATCTGTGTTTCTTGCGGCATATGTGCGGGCTGCAATGACTTGAGCTTTTAATGCTTCGGGATGAAATTCGGCAGGCATCTCACCCGCTACCACTCCGACGACATACTCTTCAAGCGGAATCGGCTCGTCCACACCGATCACCGTGATCATCACATCGCAGTACTTCTCCTCTCGTTGGTCTACCAGTTTAAGCACTGGTGCTTGTCTTACAAGAATGGGAATAAAAAATAATGTGAGAATGATGAATAAAAGCAGTAGTTTTTTGTACATACTAGACTATATGTTGAGGGCAGATCGTGTATTCATTGTAAAACATGAAAAAACCATGAACAGTAAACTGTCCATGGTTTCGAGTATTATGCAAATTGAGATTCAGTAACTTCTTGTTCAGATGACACACGCGTTATGTCTGCGCCAAGTGCTTTGAGCTTCTTATCGAAGTCCACATAACCGCGATCTAAGTGAATCAATTCAGTTACACGCGTTACGCCTTCTGCTACGAGTCCGGCTAGGATGAGTGATGCAGCGGCACGCAAGTCTGTGGCTGCGACTTCCGCACCTTGGATTTTTGAAGGTCCTGAAACAATAACAGAACGTCCTTCGATCTTTACATCCGCGTTCATACGGCGGAATTCTTCAACGTGCATAAAACGATTTTCAAATACAGTTTCTGTTAACACACCGATACCGGTAGCTGTTAACATCAATGCCATCATTTGTGATTGCATATCTGTCGGGAAACCTGGATGCGGCATTGTCTTCAAGTCGACTGCCTTTAGTGGGTGCTTCGCTGTAACACGAATTCCTTCATCCAACTGCGTGATTTCTACGCCCATTTCCGTCAATTTGGAAATTAGTGCTGTAGCGTGCTCAGGTACTGCGTTTTCGATCGTAACGTCTCCACCCGTGATCGCTGCAGCTACCATGAATGTTCCAGCTTCGATACGATCCGGAATAATATGGTGAGTTGATGCATACATTGTCGTTACACCTTCGATACGAATATTATCCGTACCTGCACCTACTACTTTACCGCCCATTTCATTGATGAAGTTCGCCAAGTCGACAATTTCAGGTTCTTTTGCAGCGTTCTCGATGATCGTTGTACCTTCAGCGAGAGCAGCAGCTGTCATAATATTTTCTGTTGCGCCTACACTCGGGAAATCCAAGTAGATTTTCGCGCCTTTTAATCGGCCGTCTACTTTTGCTTCCACATGGCCATGTCCAAATGAAATTTCTGCTCCCATTGCTTCGAAGCCTTTCAAGTGTTGGTCAATAGGTCTTGACCCAATTGCACAGCCTCCTGGTAATGCGATACGCGCGAATCCGTTACGCGCCAGTAACGGTCCCATTACTAAAATGGATGCGCGCATTTTACGTACAAATTCAAATTGTGCTTCATCAGCTAGTCTTCCACGTGAATCTACGATGACTTCCCCTTTTTCCGGATCATGCGTGATTTTTGCGTTCAAACTTTTTAGCACTTCATTGATCGTTCGTACATCTGATAGATTTGGAACGTCACGAATCACGTTCACTCCTTCAGATGCTAATAAAGCAGCAGCCAAGATCGGTAATACCGCGTTCTTCGCACCTTCTACACGTACGTTCCCTTGTAAAGTCCGTCCGCCGTTAATAATAATTTTTTCCACCAGTAGCCCCTCCGAGTCCAATTTATCCTTCACTCACACAGCCTATTATCAATAATCGTCTATAAACATTTTCATTGGTGTTGCAGATCAATTGTTAAAGTCAAATTTCACATATAAAACTTATACTATTGTACCGTGTAAAACCTTATGAAACAAGTATCTTCCGGCGCAGTTTTGTGTTATTTCTTGCGTGATGTAGTATATGTGGAGATTAGACACAAAGTGATTGCATTTGACCGTTCATTTATAGCCACACTACTGTTATTACCCGCTAATCTTACATTTTACACGCAATTGGAGATATTTTTATTACATGCATATTACAAAGTTGCTACATGGTATGTCTATTTTGAGATACAATCGGGATTTTCACTCCGAACAAGGGACTCTTGTCCTATAGTCCTGCGGTGATGCCCTCGGTGTCGTCCCCTTCCTCCGTTGAAATCCCACTTATAACTTGTCGTCAGTCAGTTTCATATATTGAAGATAGTTCTTCCTACTATAAGTTGAACAAATATTGTTGAAATTCAATGGTGCTTTTGTGATGACACTTCTACTGTTCAACTTATATGTTTTAATTTCTTTCAGCTAGAGTTCTGATTTCCCCTGGTCTTACTGGTAGAGCTTCAGCTGAAGGAAATCAAAACCAGGTTGCCCATCTTCCTGACCAATAGGATATGTCTAAAAAGAATTTTGATACGGTCGAACCTATAGCAATACTTAACAAAATAAACAAAAGTTGTGTTTGGAATACGCGGTTTTTTCGTATGATGTTTTCTGGCAAAATTGCTTGTAGTGCAATGAAGCTGATGCCTATGAAGAAGATGTGCGATATGATCGCGAGTAATGGATTGCTGCCTAGCATGCTGTCCATAGTGTCCACTCCTTTTTTTATTTCTTGGATATAGAGAAAATGGGCAGACAGAGGTTGTCTGTCCACCCATTGCATTTATAGATTAAATACGTTGTTCATACACTTGCATGCGGTTGATTGCGCGTTTTAAATCAAGCTCTGCTAATTTTTGAGAAAGGTCGTCAGATTTATTCTGTAGATCTTGTTCAGCTTTTTCAGCAGCTTTCTTTGCACGTGCAATATCAATGGACTCAGCCAGTTCCGCACTCTGTGCCAACACAGTGACAACTTCAGGACGGACCTCGATGAAGCCTCCGTGGACTGCGACTGTTTCTGTTTTGCCATCTGTTTTTAGGCGAAGTGCACCAATTTGAAGCGGCGCGACCATCGCGATGTGACCGGGTAGAACCCCGATCTCACCAGCTTCGGTAACTGCAATCACCATGTTCGCATCCATTTCAACAACAGGGCCGTCGGGAGTGACGATATTCACTTTGATTTTACTCATTTTTTTCCCTCCTGGTCCCTTTTCTTAGACTTCTACACCCATAGCTTTAGCTTTTGCGATAACGTCTTCGATACGTCCAACTAAACGGAATGCATCTTCCGGCAAGTGATCATACTTACCTTCTAGAATTTCAGCAAAGCCTTTGATTGTTTCAGGAACTGGAACGTAAGAACCTTTTTGTCCTGTAAACTGCTCAGCAACGTGGAAGTTTTGTGACAAGAAGAACTGAATACGACGAGCGCGATCAACGATCTGCTTGTCATCTTCATCTAACTCGTCCATACCTAAGATTGCGATGATATCTTGCAATTCACGGTATCGTTGAAGAGTTGTTTGTACTTCACGAGCTACACGGTAGTGTTCCGGTCCAACGATTTCTGCACTCAATGCACGTGAAGAAGAAGCTAGTGGATCCACAGCTGGGTAGATACCCATCTCTGAAAGTTTACGCTCCAAGTTCGTTGTTGCATCTAAGTGAGCGAAAGTTGTTGCCGGAGCTGGATCCGTATAGTCATCCGCTGGTACGTAGATTGCTTGGATCGATGTAACCGATCCTTTATTTGTAGATGTGATTCGCTCTTGTAACTGACCCATTTCAGTTGCCAATGTTGGCTGGTAACCAACCGCAGAAGGCATACGTCCAAGTAGTGCAGAAACTTCAGAACCTGCTTGTGTAAAGCGGAAGATGTTATCGATGAACAATAGAACGTCTTGTCCTTGCTCATCACGGAAATATTCAGCCATAGTCAAGCCAGAAAGTGCTACACGCATACGTGCGCCTGGTGGCTCGTTCATTTGACCGAATACCATTGCCGTTTTCTTGATAACGCCTGAATCTGTCATTTCAAAGTACAAGTCATTTCCTTCACGAGTACGCTCTCCAACACCAGCGAATACGGAAATACCACCGTGTTCTTGTGCGATGTTGTTGATTAATTCCTGAATTAGAACTGTTTTACCAACTCCAGCACCACCGAAGAGTCCGATTTTACCACCCTTGATGTATGGTGCAAGCAAGTCAACTACTTTAATTCCAGTTTCAAGAATTTCTACCTCTGTAGAAAGGAATTCGAATGTTGGTGCAGAACGGTGAATTGGGTCACGTTGTGAATCAGCAGGAACTGGCTCACGCAGGTCAATTTCCTCACCTAGTACGTTAAATACACGTCCGAGTGTAACGTCGCCGACTGGAACAGAAATAGGTGCGCCTGTATTAATAACTGACGTACCGCGTTTCAAACCATCTGTCGAGGACATCGCAATCGTACGAACAGCATCATCACCAAGGTGAAGTGCTACTTCTAAAGTCAATACTTCAACCACTCCGTTGGAACGATCGATATTAACCTTCAATGCGTTATAGATCGCTGGAAGTTGTCCGTTTTCAAACTTCACGTCTACAACCGGACCCATAACTTGAAGAATATGTCCATTACTCATGCTTTTCCCTCCTGTCTTACTGTTTCAAATCTATTATTCGAGTGCTGCTACGCCGGCTACGATTTCAGTGATTTCCTGAGTGATCGCTGCTTGACGAGCGCGGTTAAATTGTAATGTTAACGAATCGATTAGGTCAGACGCATTGTCTGTAGCCGTCTTCATCGCTGTCATACTGGAAGCATGTTCGCTCGCTTTTCCATCGAGTACCGCTCCATAAATGAGGCTCTCCGTATATTGTGGGAGAAGTGTTTCGAGAATCGCTTCTGCTGAAGGCTCGAACTCATAAGATGATGAAGCTGATACAGATGAAATATCTGTGAGTGGAAGCAATTTACGTTCAGTTGCTTCGTTGGAGATGGCGGAGATGAAGTGGTTGTAATACAAGAACACTTCATCATAAACGCCTTCTGTGAACATGCCAACAGCCCGATTCGCGATATCTTTTACTTCTTCAAAACGAGGGTGATCCGAAAGTCCGATCAGGCTTTCTTCAATCTGGTAACCCAGACGGTCGAAGAATTCATAGCCTTTACGACCGATCGCGATAATGACCACTTCATCTTTCGATTTATGGCGTTGTTCGATTGCACGGGTAACTGCACGGAAAATGTGCGCGTTGTATCCACCAACTAGTCCACGGTCAGAAGTAACTACGATATACGCAGACTTCTTAACGGGACGTGCAGTTAATAGTGGATGTCCGGAATCTTTCGTTACGGCTGCAATGGCACCAACTACTTCTTCTACTTTATCCATGTAAGGTACGAATTTCTTCGCATTCACTTCGGCACGGTTCAGTTTAGAAGCAGATACCATTTGCATCGCTCTCGTGATTTGACTCGTCTTTTTTGTTGAAGCAATACGGCTTTCTATCTCGCGTAAGGACGCCACTGGCTATTCACCACCTTTATTTTAAGATCCATTCAATGAAAAATTATGCTTCAGAAGTCACAAAGTTTTTCTTGAATTCGTTGAACGCTGCGCTCATTACGTCATCTGCTGGAAGATCTTTCGTTGTACGAATGTGATCATACACTTCCGTATGGTTGGATTCTAACCAGCTAGTGATTTCACTTTCAAAACGCAATACGTCTTTTACTGGAATATCGTCGAGGTAACCGCGTGTCAGTGCATATAGACTGATTACTTGGTATTCGACTTTCAACGGCTTGTTCAAGTCCTGCTTCAAGATTTCAACTGTGCGGTGTCCGCGGTCCAGTTTACCTCTTGTCAGTGGATCAAGATCCGAACCGAATTGTGAGAATGCTTCTAGTTCACGGAATGCTGCCAAGTCCAAACGAAGTGTACCGGCAACTTTCTTCATTGCTTTAATTTGCGCTGATCCACCAACACGGGATACGGAAAGACCGGCGTTGATCGCTGGACGTACACCTGAGAAGAATAGGTCAGACTGCAAGAAGATTTGTCCGTCTGTAATAGAGATTACGTTTGTTGGGATATAAGCAGAGATATCTCCAGCTTGTGTCTCAACGAACGGCAATGCTGTAATAGATCCTGCTCCTAGTTCGTCATTCAACTTTGCAGCACGCTCAAGTAGGCGGCTGTGTAGGTAGAAGACATCTCCTGGATATGCTTCACGGCCCGGAGGACGACGAAGTAGCAAGGACAGTTCACGGTAAGCTGCTGCTTGTTTAGATAGATCATCATAAACGATTAGCACGTGCTTGCCGTCGAACATGAATTCTTCTGCCATCGAAATACCTGTGTATGGTGCCAAGAAAAGCATTGGCGACGGGCTTGATGCAGAAGCAGTGACTACGATTGTGTAATCGAGTGCACCGTTCTTACGTAGAGTTTCAACAACCCCACGAACAGTAGATTCTTTTTGACCGATTGCAACATAGATACAGATCATGTCTTGGTCAGCTTGGTTTAGGATTGCGTCAATTGCAACAGTCGTTTTACCTGTTTGACGGTCACCGATGATTAATTCACGTTGTCCACGGCCGATTGGAACAAGAGCGTCAATCGCTTTGATTCCTGTTTGCAATGGTTCGTGAACTGATTTACGCGCCATAACCCCTTGTGCAGGGCTTTCGATAGGACGAGTTTTTGTTGTATTGATTGGACCAAGTCCATCAACTGGTTGTCCAAGTGAATTGACTACACGTCCGATCAATTCTTCTCCGACTGGTACTTCCATAATACGGCCTGTACGACGAACTTCATCGCCTTCTTTAATGTCTGTGTATGGCCCAAGGATAACGATACCTACGTTGTTCGCTTCCAAGTTTTGTGCCAGACCCATTACGCCGGTAGAGAACTCAAGAAGTTCCCCCGCCATGACATTGTCGAGGCCATGAGCAAGTGCGATACCGTCACCTACACGGATTACAGTACCTGTTTCACTTACTTCCATTTCAGACTGATAATTTTCGATCTGTTGTTTGATCAGACCGCTAATTTCCTCAGCTTTGATGCCCATGTATGTCACCCCTCTTAATTCAAATTAATTAATTGATTAATTGACGTTCCAGACGTGCCAGTTTTGCACTGACACTGCTGTCGTAAATTTGGTTGCCGATCTGAAGGCGAATGCCACCGATCAAGCTTGGATCAATAATATTTTCGATATGCAATGATTGTTTTCCTACTTTGTGCGCAAAGGCAGTAGAAATAGCTGTACTTTCTTCATCAGAAAGCAAACGTGTAGAGTAGACTTTCGCTTCGGCAACTCCAGAAGCCTCGTTAGCGAGTTCCTGGAAGTCTTCGATTAGACTGCCTATTTCTTCAATACGACCTGCATCAAGCAACACATATAGTGTGTTCAATACAAGTTGGTTTGCTCCATTGAAAAATTGCCCAATCAATTCTTTTTTCTTCTCTGTAGAGAACTTTGGCGAAATTAATAGCTCACCAAACTGCTTGTCTCCAGTGAATACTTTTTTCATTTCTTGTAGATCGTTTTGCACGGAAAGCGTTTGTTGCTTTTCCTGTGCTGCTTCAAACAATGCAACGGCATAACGTTTTGCGATTACCGATTGGCTCATCGCCCTTCGCCTGCCTTCACAATCGTTTCTTCGATCAATGCGCGGTTATCTTCCTCAGAAATTTCTTTCCCAAGAACCTTAGACGCAGCCAAGATAGAAAGAGATACGAATTCTTCGCGAACTGCTGCAACTGCTTTCTCTTTTTCAGTAGCGATTTCGAGAGTTGCAGATTCTTTCATACGGTTAGCTTCAGCGCGTGCAGCCATAATCAGCTCTTCACGTTGAGTGTCACCTTGTTTCTTCGCATTCTCTACGATAGATTGTGCGCTTTCGCGTGCTTCTTTTAATAGAGCACGTTGCTCTTCAAGAAGCTTTGCAGATTCTTGACGACTTGCTTCGGCTTGTTCGATCTCAGTAGCGATTAATTGCGCTCGTTGATCCATCACGCCCATTAACGGACCCCATGCAAACTTCTTTAGAAGTACCATGAGAATCGTGAAAAATACTACAGTGACGATAATGTCGCCTAAATTTAGACGTTGGTTTAAACTAGCTAAAAATCCTGCGTCAGCGTTTGCTGATAAGAGGACGAAGGTATCCAACACGATTGTTTCACTCCCTTCAAGAGCTCATGACTCTTTCGTTTCTTACTCTAATTAGAACACTCTATTCATTCAGTACTATCATTTGTTTAGTTGTTGACATAAAGCAATGGCGAAGACCGATACTGCATGCTTCGCCATGTAACGCAATTATTATTTGTTCATTACGATAAACGCAATAACAGTTGCGATGATTGGAAGTGCCTCAACCAATGCAACACCAATGAACATTGTTGTTTGTAGAACGCCACGTGCTTCTGGTTGACGAGCGATCCCTTCAACTGTCTTAGAAACGATTAAACCGTTACCGATACCTGCACCAAGTGCACCTAGACCAACTGCAATAGCTGCTGCTAATAAACCCATACCTGCCATTTTGTATTTCCTCCTAATATTCTTTGTAGTTTTGTTCCCTGATTACAGGGTAAATATATGTTTAGTGATCTGTGCTGACCTTGTGAGCCATATAGACCATCGTTAACATAACGAAGATAAATGCTTGGATCGCCCCGATGAATACCGAGAAACCGAGCCACGCAAGTGCTGGTATAACAGCTCCGGCAAGACCGAAGATGCTTGAAGCACCTAATGTTGCAAGTAAACCAATCAAGATTTCACCTGCGAAAATGTTACCGTAAAGACGAAGACCGAGTGTCAACGTGTTTGCGAATTCCTCAATGATCTTCAATGGTGCCAAGAATGGAATTGGCTGGAAGTATGTTTTCAAATACTTGCCCATTCCGAGTTGTTTCACACCATAGTAATGCGTTAACGCAACAACTGTAGCAGCGAGGGTTAACGTGATAACTGGATCGGCTGTCGGTGATTTCCACCAAAGTTGGTCATCCCATACGATTGCAAATGGAAGTCCAATCATATTTGCAACGAAGACAAACATGATCAAAGTGATGCCTAGTACGTGGAAGCGGCCTCCCGTTTTCCAGTCCATGTTATTTTTGATGATGCCTTTGACAAAGTCCATGACCCACTCCATGAAGTTTTGCATACCCGTAGGTTTCATTTGAAGCCGCCGCGTAGATGCTACTGCAATCAGGAAGACAATCAGACACGTTACAAATAACATCAGTATATTCGATGGGTTAAACCCGATTCCGAATAAAATAAACTGTGGATTTTCATGATTCACGTTTTTGTTCACCTCCCCTTGCTAGTAAAGTGTCATTGCTTCAAATGGAACAGCAGATGACCAGTAAACAGCAATGCATAGGGTATCATTAACCCGATTACCGTGCTGATCAGATCAAACTCCTCCGGCATAACGAGTGCAATGGCCGTAGCCCCTACACCTGATGCAAAACGTAAGCCCATACCTAATGACTTCGCTCGCTTCCCTTCATCGATAGACCGGTCAAACCGTTCCATCCGTCGAACGAGAATCCAAAAGTTATACATACCGAAAAGTGAACCTAAGATGAGCCCAGCGAAGATTGTCCGGTAGTCCAAGAAGAACCAACCGAGCACGAACAATGCAAGCAAAAAAAAGAAACTCTTCTTTTGCTGTTTGAAAATTTCCTGCATACTTTGCATTGTCGATTCTCCCAATTCGTATTTTGGATTACAGCGTCTGAAGTGTTCAGTAATTCCCGACTTGTGTCGAGTTTTGAGTCTTTGTCGTTTTGAGTTTTTTCAACGACATAGATCCCTTGAAAAGGAATCTGGAAATTGTAAGTGAATCGCCTTTTCCGTCCACCAGGTGACGTTGCTACATGCGACGTCGACAAAGAGTTGGGATTTAGCGCTTCCGAGTGAAGACTTGAAACCTACGAAACATGATTTCTGTACTCAATTTATGTATGAGTTCCTTATCAATCTTACCCTTTGTTAGCATACAATAGAGGGTTTTTTATGTCAATTGATTCAAGTGATTAATTTCACAATGTGTTGCCTTTGTCAAACATTCGACATATTTGTTTTCTGGATGTATATGGTGGTTTTATCGTTTATTTCAGATGGATTATTGTTAGTGTTTTCAGATTGAAATGTTCTGGGCTTCGTTGATTTAATACTCTGAAGACTGATGGGCTGTTGACGTAGGGATTGGTGCTTCGGAGGGGACGCTTTTCCATGGGCCCGCGGTGAGCCACGCCCTCCGGAAAGCGTCCCCAGCTGGAGCTTCAATCCCGAACCACAAGCCCCCTCCCCTCCCCTCTCTTAACAACTTTATTTGCAGACAGAAAAAAACAGCAGATGAATGTTCTCTGCTGTTTTAATTCTTATAGTGAATGTAAATATTTGAGTAAGGACTCTACTATTCGTGCTGATGCATGGCCGTCGCCGTAAGGGTTGTGAGCCTTGGACATTTTTTCGTACTCTGCATCGTCCGATAGGAGTGCGTCGGATAGTTGGAAGATGTTTTCTTCTTCCGTTCCTGCTAAACGCAATGTTCCTGCATCGATACCTTCTGGGCGTTCGGTTGTGTCCCGTAGAACGATGACAGGCTTTCCAAGAGATGGTGCTTCTTCTTGGATGCCGCCCGAGTCTGTGAGAATGATATGCGCACGCGCTGCGAAGTTATGGAAGTCCAACACTTCTAGCGGCTCGATCAAATGAATACGATCGTTGTCGCCTAGCAGTTCATCCGCCACTTCACGTACAGCCGGATTCATGTGTACAGGATAGATTACTTGGATATCATCGTGTTTGTCGAGCAAGCGATTGATTGCACGGAACATATTACGCATTGGTTCGCCCAGGTTTTCACGTCGGTGTGCAGTCAATAGCACTAAACGGTCGTCTCCAAGCGTATCAAATATCGGGTGATGATAATCTGGATCTACTGTCGTTTGCAATGCGTCGATTGCCGTGTTGCCTGTGACGTAGATACGATCCTTGTTTTTACCTTCATCGATCAGATTTTGCGCTGATCTTTCAGTTGGTGAGAAATGAAGATCGGCAATAACACCAGTCAGTTGGCGGTTCATCTCTTCAGGGTATGGTGAATATTTATTCCACGTACGCAACCCTGCTTCAACGTGACCTACTGAAATTTGATTATAGAATGCAGCAAGACTACCGATGAACGTCGTCGATGTATCACCGTGGACGAGCACGATGTCCGGTTGCGCTTCTTTCATTACTTTGTCCAAACCTTCCAGACCGCGCGTCGCCACATCGATCAGCGTCTGGCGATCTTTCATGATATTTAAATCATAGTCTGGTGTGATTTTAAATGTTTCCAACACCTGGTCAAGCATTTGACGATGCTGGGCAGTGACTGTGACAATTGACTCGATTTCGTCTGGATGCTTTTCAAGCTCAAGAACGAGAGGCGCCATTTTAATAGCTTCCGGTCTCGTGCCGAAAATCGTCATCACTTTCCATTTCTTAGTCAATGAATGATCCCTCCATTATTTCGTGCCGAATAAACGGTCACCCGCGTCACCTAGTCCAGGGACGATGTAGCCATGTTCATCCAACTTTTCGTCTAGCGCCGCGATATACACGTCCACGTCCGGATGTGCTTTCGTCAGAACTTCGACGCCTTCAGGAGCAGCAACTAGGCACATAAACTTGATGTTAACCGCGCCACGCTTTTTCATTGAATTGATCGCTTCGACTGCAGTTCCACCCGTCGCAAGCATCGGATCCACTACAATAAATTCGCGCTCTGCCACGTCAGAAGGCAACTTTACAAAGTATTCAACAGGCTTTAGCGTTTCTGGGTCGCGGAATAATCCAACATGTCCCACTTTTGCAGCTGGAATTAAATCGATGATACCGTCTACCATGCCAATTCCCGCACGTAGGATCGGAACAATCCCTAATTTTTTCCCTGCCAAAATACGTGATTTTGCTTCGCAGACTGGTGTCTGGATCGTAATTTCTTGCGTTGGAAGATCACGTGTAATTTCGAATGCCATAAGTGTGGCTAATTCGTTCACAAGCTCGCGAAATTCTTTCGTTCCTGTATCGACCTTTCGTATAAACGTCAATTTGTGTTGAATTAATGGATGATCAAATACATGTACTTTTCCCATTGGTATCGCTCCTTTTCGGAATATCTTGTACATTATAACAGAAATCAAGCGCGAGGCGCAGTGAACTTGTGTGATTTGTCATAATGAAAATATCGACGGGAAGACATTCACTTCTGTGAATAATCATACTTCTTTGGGATTCGCTCTATGTGTTGGTGGATTCGCTCTATGTTTACGCTTGAACGCTCTATGGGCTGGCGGATTCGCTCTATGTTTACGCTCGTACGCTCTATGGGCTGGTGGATCCGCTCTATGTTTCTGCTCAAGCGCTCTATATGTCAGTCCATCCGCTCAATCCTCAACCACAACCGCTCTATAATACCCAAGATCCGCTCATAAACACCCAGCCTACCACATAGAAAAACGCCCGACACAAGGTCAGGCGCTAGTTTTCTTACTTATATAGAGGATGCTGATCTGTTAGAGCTGTAACCGCTTTGCGTGCTTCTTCTTTTGCTGTTGGATCTTCGTGGTTTTTCAACAATGTTGCGATGATACGTCCCACTTCTACCATGTCATATTCTACGAAACCACGTGTTGTAACAGCCGGTGTACCGATGCGGATACCAGAAGTGATGAATGGTCCTTCTGTGTCGAATGGTACTGTGTTTTTATTTACAGTGATACCGATTTCGTCCAGTACGTGCTCTGCTACTTTACCTGTTAGTTCAAGTGACTTCAGCTTTACAAGTACGATGTGGTTGTCTGTTCCGCCAGAAACGACGTCGATACCTTCTGATTGTAGTTTTTCAGCCAATGCTACAGCGTTTTTCTTCACTTGTTGTGCATATTCTTTGAATGAAGGTTCCAATACTTCTTTGAACGCTACCGCTTTTGCAGCGATTACGTGCATCAACGGACCACCTTGAACGCCTGGGAATACTGTTTTGTCGATTTTCTTGCCGAATTCTTCTGCTGTTTCTTCATTCAATAGAATGATACCGCCACGTGGTCCACGCAATGTTTTATGTGTTGTGGATGTCACGAAGTGTGCGTGTGGAACCGGGTTTTGATGTTCGCCTACTGCGACTAGACCTGCGATGTGTGCCATATCTACCATCAAGTATGCGCCAACTTCATCCGCAATTTCACGGAATTTCGCGAAGTCGATTGCACGTGGATATGCACTTGCACCCGCAACGATCATTTTCGGCTTGTGCTCAAGCGCCTTTTGACGAACGTCTTCATAGTCGATGACTTCTTCTTCTTTTGTCACACCGTAATCTACGAAATTATAAAGTTTTCCGGAGAAGTTAACTGGTGAACCGTGTGTTAAGTGACCGCCGTGAGAAAGGTTCATCCCAAGAACTGTGTCGCCAGGCTCAAGTGCCGTGAAGTAAACAGCCATGTTTGCTTGTGCACCGGAGTGTGGCTGTACGTTTGCGTATGCTGCACCGAAGATTTCTTTAACGCGATCGCGTGCGATGTTTTCGACTACGTCTACGTGCTCACATCCACCATAGTAACGCTTGCCTGGATATCCTTCAGCATATTTATTCGTCAAGTAAGATCCTTGCGCTTCCATTACCGCTTCTGTTACAAAGTTTTCAGATGCAATTAATTCGATGTTCGAGTTTTGACGATTCTTTTCAGCCATGATTGCCTCATATACTGCTGCATCTTCGCGTTGTACATTGCTTAAGTCCATTGGATTGTATCCCCTTTTTTCTGATAGTTTTATATTTTCTTGTATTGTACACGGTTTACTCGTATTTCGCACGACTTCCGCCAATTAATTTTGGACGAGTTGTCGCAAGTGTGATGACAGCTTCACCGATTTTATTAATCGATGTACGGATTGGTACTACAACCGGCTTCATTTGCATGCCAATTAAAGTTTGTCCGATGTCGATACCGGCATTTGCCTGTACCGATTCCACTACGACGGGATCGCTGAATTGTTTGTACGCATAGGTAGACATCGAGCCACCCGCTTTAAAAACGGGTACAACGGATACAGGTTCTAAATGAAATTGCTGTGCCGTCTTACGTTCCAATGTGATCGCACGGTTGATGTGCTCGCAGCCTTGGAAAGCTAAATGTACATGGTATTTATCCGCAAACGCTTGAAGCGGTGCGAATAATGCTTCCCCTATTTCAAGTGCGCCGTTCGTGCCGATCCGTGCACCTGCTACTTCAGAAGTAGAACAGCCGACGACGAAAATCGTCTCTTCGGCAGGTGGTGCTTGTTCGGCAAATTCGGTCAATGCTTGTTCTAGTTGCAGTTTCCATAATTGAATGGCATCCACTTGTTCCACCTGCTTCCTTTAGTTCTTTTCAAGTTCCATCATTTTATTTATACGACGCTCGTGACGGCCGCCTTCAAATTCGGTTTCAAGCCAAGTACTAACGATTTCTCGTGCTAATCCTGGTCCAATCACGCGTTCCCCCATTGCTAAAATGTTGGAATCGTTATGTCCGCGTGTTGCTTTTGCGCTAAATACATCATGAACGAGCGCGCAACGGATGCCTTTGATTTTATTGGCTGAAATGGACATGCCGATTCCTGTGCCGCAAATCAAGATTCCGCGGTCTACTTTCCCCGCTACGACGTCATTTGCTACTGGTACTGCATAATCTGGATAGTCGACGGAAGTGTCGGCATCCGGCCCGTAGTCAATAAATTCTATGTCGAGTTCGGTTAATAGATTGGTGATCTCTTTTCGGAGGTTATTGCCTCCATGGTCTGAAGAAATTGCAACTTTCACTGCGCACCCTCATTTCTATTTTTACTTATCGCTTATTCTATCATTGTTCGATAAAAAAAACATCGGTTTTACTGTACTTTTTTTGAATTTTTCATTTTGAAACGTTGAAGTTTTGTCATAAAGACGAATGTTATACGAATAAAATGAAAGTATTGTACGTGTTTGGAGTCCGCAAAGTCGTGTGAGTGGCGCGATTGTCCTTTTTCGAAGTGGAGACGTTACCCGATCGAGAAGCGCGGTTGGCGAGAGAGACTAGGCGGTTGCAGGCCTTTGTCACTTTTTGTTGGGGGCGTCGCTCGACTGGTTGTTAGAGATGGAAATTAGTGCGTGTTCGTTTTCTGGACCCGCGCAAGCACTTGGGGGATTGCCTACAGCCAAGAGCCAGCTGGCGGTGATGCTGCCAGTTGTCTCATTGCCTACCCCGCAGTTGTGCCTGCGCTACCGAGCGTTACTTATTTAGGTTGTGGTTTTCAGAGGGCTAGAAAACTGAGTGATTGCGTGTAATACCCAACTGAGAAACGCGTTTGACGGGAAGACTATGCGGCTGCGGGTCTTTGTCACTTTTGGTCAGGGCCTTGCTCGACTGATTGTTGGGCACTGAAGTTAGTTAGTGTTCGTTTTCTAGACCTGCGCAGGCACTTGGGGGATTGCCTACAGCCAGGAGTCAGCTGGCGATGGTGCTGCCAGTTGTCTCCTGGCCACGGCCTACCCCGCAGTTGTGCCTGCGCTACCGAGTGTTACTTATTTAGGTTGTGGTTCTAATAGGAAGAAGATCAGTGACATCGTTATATCTATTATGTATTTCTTGCGAAGGAAGTGTAGGAACCGCCCTATACACGATCTAACGAAGGCGACTGCTGTGGTAGGCGTAGCGAGGAGACAAAGACAGGCGAACTTCCTGTCTCTGGCTCAGCGCGAAAGCCATCCACCAGCGCCGTAGTGAGGGCAATGAACTCTCCACTTACATAGGCAGCTAAAACACAAACTACTGATCAAACAAGAAAAAGAAAAGCACGTGCAAGAACCACAACCCAAAGCCGATTATTACGCACGCTTAACAGAAACGTAATCCACAATCACTAAAGCATGAATTCCATTAAGAATAACTATCAGAACTGCCCTACACCCAATCCAGCGAAGGCGACTGCTGTGGTAGGCGAAGCGAGGAGACAAAGACAGGCGAACTATCCTGTCTCTGGCTCCTCGCGAAAACCATTCACCAGCGCCGAAGTGGGGACAATGAATTCGCCACTTACACTGGCAGCTAAACCACAACCTCCAGGAAAAACAAGAAATAGAAAAGCACCTGCAAGAACCACAACACAACGCCGCTTATTACGCACTGTTATCAGAAACGTAATCCCACAGCACCTCAACAGTAAAAAACAACAACCCAAACAAAAAAACGACCCAGAGCATGAAACACCCCAGAATCGTCTGAATTTATTACATTGGCGTACGGTCGAACCTCCGGATGACTTTGTACAACTCTTCCGACTGCTCCTTTAGCTCCAACGCCTTGTTTTTGGTTTGGTCTATCGACGCCACCTGCTCTTCTGTAGCGGCACGAACTTCTTCTGCACCAGCTGACGTATGCTCTGCGATCGTCGCTACTTCCATCGACTGCTTGGCTGTGCGCTCGATCGTCTGCATTTGATTGCCGACGATTTGGCCGATTTCTTCTACGTAAAGCGCCATCGTCTGAATGGTGGCGGTCATCGTTTCAACGTTTCCATTCGTTTTCGTTGCGCGTTTCGCCTCAGTGGATGCCGTTTCTACTTGCTGTTTCATTTCAGCTACGACTTGTTTGACGTCTGATTGGATCGTTTGAACAAGTCCCGAAATCATCTGAACAGCTTTTGCACTTTCATCCGCTAAATTGCGGACTTCTTCTGCGACGACAGCAAAGCCTTTACCGTGCTCCCCTGCCCGTGCCGCTTCTATAGATGCGTTCAGCGCTAGTAGATTTGTCTGACCTGCGATGTTACCGACAAGTTCTACGATTTCACTGATTTTATGAGCATTTTCATCGAGTACTTGTATCGTTTCCAATGAATGCTCGCTTTGATTGCTCATTTGATGAATGCCCGCTAATACTGATTGGAAGATCTCTGTAGTCGCGTGTAATTCCTTTAACATTACTTTAGATTGCTCGGATGATTGTCCTGCTCGATTATTGACTTCCACCGCGAGTTGCCGAATGTCTTCTATTGCATTGACTGTTTCGCGAATCGATTCGGAAGTGTTTTCTGCGCCATCGGAAATGTCGCCAATCGTGCGTGCAATGGCGTCGGATTGGCCGGATGCAGCGCTTGTCTCTTTCGTCAATTCATCGACGGATTGGGCAGTAGCTTGGAAATTGGATTCGATTTGTTCAATAATGCTCCGCAAATTGACGACTACTTGCTGGAATGCTTTGGAGACGGAATGAATTTCATCCGATGAGTTCGGTAGTTGAATATCCGTACCAATTTTCCCATCCGCCACTTTCATAGCGGCAGTTTCCAAACGTTGCAACGGCTTGGTCAAAATGGTACTGAACATGGCCGCTAAAATACCTGACCACATAATGCCCATCGCGTATGTAAGCAGTTGAAAAACGAATGGACGTACATTCGGGAAAAACGTTGGCTGTACCCAGTTAATGAATACCGCACTCGTCGTATACGTGATGACTGCAAGAATTACGATAAATAAGACAAGTTTCGCCCGTAGCCCTACTTTTTTCGGTTCATTCATAAGTTCCCCTCCGCTTGCTTTCGGATGACGGAGTTAATGAGTTCTGTCAGCTCATGAAATGTGGTGCGGTATGTTTCCAAATCTCCACCATATGGATCATGTACATCAAGACCCGCCATTGTACCCGCGTACTCTTTTAATGTAAACACTTTTTCTTTCATTGCAGGATACCAATTATGCAGAATATCTCGATGGTTTGCTGTCATCGTTAATACAAGATCAGCCCACTCCATATCAACAGATTTGACTTCATTAGAATAGGGAGTGAATGGAATTTTTTCTTCCGTCAGCAACCGTGCTGAGTTCGGGGAAATCGGCAAGCCATCTATCGCATGAATACCTGCTGATTTCGCCGTAATACCTGGCATGTTGGCGTGATTGACTAATGCTTCTGCCAAAGGACTTCTACATGTGTTGCCTGTACAAATAAAATAAATATTCATTTTCTTCACCTACTTTACAGAATAACGGATTTATGAGAAAAAAGAAATAGTTTTTTAGAAAAATAAGGATAATACACCCATACATATAAATGTAAAACCTGCTATTCGTCGAATAAATGTACCATTGATCACACGCATTCGGCCTGTGTACATTAAAGCGATAGCCGAAAATATAACAGAAAAGAAACCGGACGCCAAAACAAACAGCCATTTGTTCAGCTGCATCATACCGAATGTCACACTCACTCCGAATGCATCCATGCTGACGATCAGCGCTAAGAAAAATGGTGAAATTTTATTGATGACTGATGGCTGTTCACTGTCCGAGAGGAGAATGTGAAGACCTATGAGTGACAGCATAACACTCGATAGCGCATGGCTCCATCCCGAGAAATAGGACATCACCCATTCCCCTGCGTAGAAACCGACAAGAGGCAGTAACATATTCAGTATAGTAGTCCACAGCATAATCATTAATCGGCCCCGCCGCAGTCGGAGTAATGTATAGACGATCAGAATATCGACAGTTGTAACGATAGCCGCTATGATTTCTATCAAAAAAGTAGCCCCCTCGCAATTCTCGCATCTACTAATCTTATGCGGGTGCTAAAGGGGGCTATTCCTCATTATCGAAATGTTACTCGGTGAAACGCTTGCCGTCTGACGCTTTATCGAGACGATTCATAACAGCTGCTCCGATACCCGAATGATCGGTCTCAATTGCGAGGATTATTTCTGCCTCTGTATTGTCGCATTGGCGAATCGCTTTGTAGAGACTTGATGCCATCGCTTCACGACTGTTAATGGAACCTGTGGAAAAGTACCAATCCGCGTTTTCTGTGTATAACTCATCAGGTCCGATAATCGCGACTCGTTTATTTTGTTGATGAATAGTGTCTAGCGCATGCGCAATAGAATCCGGATTCGGCTCGATGATGAATAGCGGTGCTTCAGGCGCATAATGAGCATATTTCATGCCTGGCGCGCGCGGTGTTGCTGTTTGATCTGTAGGTAGCGTCGCCATATGAACGGTGCCAATTAACTCTTCCAGCTGCTCTTTCGTAATGCCGCCCGGACGCAAAATGACAGGCGGTGTGACCGTGATATCCAAAATAGTGGATTCGAGGCCTACCCCTGTCTCCCCGCCATCTAAAATCAGCGGAACTCTACCAATTAAGTCGTGATAGACATGATCCGCTTCCGTCGGGCTTGGCTTCCCGCTACGATTTGCACTCGGCGCGGCTAACGGCTGATCCAGTTTGCGCAGTAATGCCAATGCTATCGGGTGGTCAGGCATACGGATAGCTACTGTATTAAGTCCCGCTGTCACGACATCTGCAATGACTCCAGGCTTTCTCTCCATAATTAACGTCAATGGTCCCGGCCAAAATGCTTTCATTAATATGTCTGCGATTTCAGGAATATCTGTTGCGTATTTCTTGATGTCGGACTGGTTCCCAATATGTACGATCAGCGGATTATCTGAAGGTCTTCCTTTTGCCTCGAAGATCCGCTGTACTGCTTGCTCATCTGTCGCAATGGCTCCTAATCCGTAAACTGTTTCAGTCGGGAAGGCAACTATCCCTCCAGAATTGAGGATATCCACAGCCTGTTCATAGATTCTATCGTTATCCACTTGGTTATCCACTGTTTCTTGCAAAGTGTCCACTTGCTCAACCCCTTTTTATACACATTTTATCAATCTTATCCACAGTAATTGTGAATATGTTCATTCGAACAGCGACTTTATCCACTCCCAAATGAAGAATGTAACAGGTTCTTCTTCTTCTGTTTCAGTCACTGTAGCTTCTTCAGGAAAACAAACGTTAGGAAACAATGAACACCACCAATTATCACCTCGACCTGCACCGATTTTCACGACATATGCATCATAAACATCTTGCGGCTGAATGAAATACCCTACGCGCTTCGGCGGAATCACTGCAGCACTGTGCTCAAGCGTTACGTGTGCACCGTTTACTTGTGCTTTTGCGATTTCAAGAAGCGTTGGTTCTAACATTTGAAGCTTCTCATTAATTTGCTGCGTGTTCGTCGATTGATTGATTGCCTGTTCGAGTAATGGTGCAATTTTTTCTTGAACATCTCGTTTCACTCGTTGATCGGCTACTGTATTAGAGTTTGCAAGAATACGAAATTGCGTCGCTTCACCTGCAGTTGCTTGTTGACCGAATACGAGCAATACCGCTTGAATAGTAAGTAATATAAGTACAAATTCTATAAATGCCAATAGTTTCGAAGTTTGAGTCGGTTGTTGGTTAATCGGATAATCTTGTAACATGTCATCCCCTCCTGCACTCTATCTTGACCCGCAGGAGGAGATTTTATTCATTGAATCTCACAAAATATCATTCGATCTTTTTTATTGATATCCTGAACGATTTCCACAGTCGCTTGCGGAAAGGATTTCTGCAAGTATCCTTGCACGATCAATCCTTGCTGATAGCCGATTTCGAAACCGATGAGCGCAGGACGATTCATCAAAGGAGATAAGTTCTCTGCTAGTCTTCGATAAAAGTAGAGACCTTCTTCTTCAGCGAATAACGCCGTTTGCGGTTCGAAATCGTAGACAGTTGGTGACATAACCGATTTTTCATGTTCTGCGATGTAGGGCGGATTGGATAAGACGATATCCCATTTCTGTTGTTTCAACGGTTCTTCCATATCCCCTTGTAGAAAAGTTATATCCGCTTCATTGCGCTCTGCATTGCGTTTTGCGACTTCAAGCGCCGTTTCACTGAAATCAGTGGCGGTTACTTTTGCAGTCGGTCGTTCTTTTTTGAACGCGACAGCAATCGCTCCACTACCTGTTCCAATATCCGCCACTTGAATGACTTGATCCCCGAATAATTGATTCGCACGTTGCAATGCATAATGGACGAGTTCTTCCGTTTCAGGACGCGGAATCAAGACGTGTTCATTGACTTCGAATGAATAGCCGTAAAAAGACTCTTCACCGAGAATATATTGAATCGGCTTACCAGTCAGTAATTCCGTGATAATAGCCCAGAATTGCGAATCCATTTCATGCGAAATTTCATCACGAAAACTCGCTAAATAATTCGCCTGACTCATTCCTGTGACCGAACGCATAGCAAGTTCAGCCGTATGCGCGTCCATTCCGCGTTCCTGTAGCAACTGCTGCGCTCGTTGCACGGACGCAAATAGTGTCTCAGTCATTGCGATCCAAGCTTTCCAAGCGATGTGCTTGTTCTTCTATAATTAACGCATCGATTACTTCATCCAATTTCCCTTCTATAATCTGATCGAGTTTTTGAATGGTCAAACCGATTCGATGGTCCGTCACACGATTTTGCGGGAAGTTATATGTGCGAATACGCTCAGAACGGTCTCCTGATCCAACGGCCGTTTTCCGTTTTTCATCGTATTCCGCTTGCACTTCTTGCATAAACTTATCGTAAACACGTGCACGCAAGACTTTCATCGCTTTTTCTTTATTTTTAATTTGAGATTTTTCGTCTTGGATCGATACCGTCGTCCCTGTCGGCAAATGCGTCAGGCGCACGGCAGACATGGTCGTGTTGACGGATTGTCCGCCCGGTCCAGATGAGGCGAATGTATCGGTACGGATATCTTTGTCATGAATCTCAATTTCTACTTCTTCCGCTTCAGGCAAGCATGCAACAGTAGCAGTCGACGTATGCGTTCGTCCACCCGATTCCGTTTCCGGTACACGTTGCACGCGGTGCGCTCCGTTTTCATACTTCAACTTGGAATAAGCACCTTTACCATCGATCATGAAAATGATTTCTTTAAATCCGCCAAGTTCAGTTGGTGATGAATCAATCACTTCCACTTTCCAATGATTCATTTCCGCGAACCGTGTATACATACGATACAGACTACCAGCAAATAAAGCTGCCTCGTCTCCGCCCGCAGCGCCTCGGATTTCCATGATGACACTTTTATTGTCATTCGGATCTTTTGGAATCAATAATACTTTTAATTGTTCTTCAAGAGACTCGATACGGTCTTCGAGTTCATCGATTTCCATTTTCACTAATTCTTTCATTTCATCATCAAGTGGCTCATCTTGCATTTCTTTTGAATTGTTATATTGAGTGTAGACATCTTTGTATTCACGGTATACTTCGACCGTGTCTTGTAAATCAGATTGTTCTTTTGAATAGCTTCGTAATTTATCCAGATCATTGACGATTTCTGGATCACTAAGTAGTTCATTGAGTCGATCATAACGGTCTTCTACTGCTTGCAGTCTATCGAACATAGTCGGTTCACCTCTTCTGAAATAATGGATTATATACTAGTATATAGCAGAAACGTCTATCCTTACGTACTTAAGGATAGACGGAAATATGTTTATTTTGCAAACTGCGTACGGCTGACAGGCACTTCGTGGTGCTGACGGCAACGTGGTTCGTATGCTTCGGACGCACCTACCAGAATAATTGGATCATCTTGGCATGCGGGTTGTCCATCTATCAATCGTTGTGTTCGGCTTGAAGGTGATCCGCAAACAGTACAGACCGCTTGAAGTTTTGTCACCAGTTCCGCTACCGCCATTAGTTCCGGCATCGGCCCAAACGGTTCGCCTTTGAAGTCTTGATCTAGTCCTGCAACGATCACGCGAAATCCGCGATCTGCTAGTTCGATCGCGACATTTATAATATCTTCATCAAAAAATTGTGCTTCATCAATGGCGACCACATCGAAATCATCTGATACGAGGTTCGGTATTTCACTCGCTTTGGAAATAGGATTGGCAATAGTTGACGCACCATCGTGGCTAACCACAGCTTCCTCGCTATACCGATCGTCAATGGCCGGTTTGAATACCGCAATTTTTTGTTTGGCAAATTCCGCCCGACGAATCCGGCGAATGAGCTCCTCCGATTTACCTGAAAACATACTGCCGCAGATGACTTCCATCCAGCCGCCTTGCATTGTAACGTACATGGTCAATCTCCTTTCACTGATCGTGCTTTATGTATGTGGTTTTTTGATTGGTGTTGCTGGTGTTGCTGGTGCTGCGGGTAGAGCTGTTGGCGTGCTATTATGAGCGGGTAGCTGTCTTGATAGAGCGGGTGGCGTGTGATTATGAGCGCGTAGCTACTTGGATAGAGCGCTTAGCGTGCGACTATGAGCGGGTACACACACAGTTTGAGCGCTTAACGCATAACTATGAGCGGATACACAATCACATTGAGCGCTTAACGCACAACTATGAGCGGATACACGCACACTTTGAGCGCTTAACGCATAACTATGAGCGGATACACACACATTGAGCACTTAACGCACAACTATGAGCGAATACACAATCACATCGAGAGCTTAACACACAACTATGGGCGGATACACGCACACTTTGAGCACTTAACACACAACTATGAGCGAATACACAATCACATTGAGCGCTTAACTCACAACTATGAGCGGATACACAATCACATTGAGCACTTAACACACAACTATGAGCGGATACACGTACACTTTGAGCGCTTAACGCACAACTATGAGCGGATACACGCACACTTTGAGCGCTTAACACGCAACTATGAGCGGATACACGCACAGTTTGAGCACACAACGACAACAATAGAGCAAACTCCACTGAAAAGTTAACATTAATCCCTCTATATTTGCTAAACTACGCGCTAAATTAATAAAGATACCCGTCTGGCACGACTGCACCTGACGGGTATCTGGCTTTTATTACTCTTGTTCTTCTGACTTGATGCCGTATTTTTTGTTGAAACGGTCAACTCGTCCATCTGCAGTAGCAAACTTCTGACGGCCAGTATAGAATGGGTGACATTCTGAGCATACTTCCACTCGAATATCTTCTTTTACAGAACCTGTTTCAAATGTATTGCCACATGAGCAAGTTACGTTTGCAAGTTTGTAATTGGGATGAATTCCTGCTTTCATCGATATCTCTCCTTTCGCCCTGAACCATCTGGAACAGAGTGTGAAATTATGGATGTTTTATTGACCAGTTGTCAATAAAACGATCGATGCCGTACACGACCCGTGTTTGTCAGCCGTATATGCGGTGTACAGAAAAACTGTACTTGATTAGTATAGCAAAATCCGATACGTTGCGCAACTGTTTGATTTGGGTATTTAATGGGTGGCGGACTTAGTAATGGGTTGGATTTCCGCTACAGCCGAGGGGACGCTTTCCGGAGGGCCGCTTGTTGAGCCAACCAGTTCGCTTCGCTCTCTTTGGTTGTCTCAACGTTCGGGCTGATCCTCCCGGAGTCGCCCCTCGGCTTCCGCTGCAATCTTAGTTTGTAAGTACATACATCACTATTTATGTTTGTTAAGGGCATAATTCAAAACCAAATTCACGTTGGAGAATCAGAAAGTCAGATGAGACCTTTACCCTTTTTCGCCTTCATTTCTTCATTGAGCTTATCGAAGAATTCTGCGTTGTTTTCGGATTGGCTTAGTTTTTTCATGAAGCGTTCGGTGAAGTCGTGGGAGTCTGAAAATGTCTTTCTGATAGCCCATAGTTTTTCCAAGTTGTCTTTCGGAATGAGTAGTTCTTCTTTTCGTGTGCCGGATCGACGGATGTCGAGTGCAGGGAAGATTCTGCGTTCGGCTAGGTTGCGGTCAAGGTGGAGTTCCATGTTGCCGGTTCCTTTGAATTCTTCGTAGATGACTTCATCCATGCGTGAGCCGGTTTCGATTAGGGCTGTGGCAAGGATAGTTAAACTTCCGCCTTCTTCAATGTTACGTGCAGCGCCGAAAAATCTTTTCGGCCGGTGGAAAGCTGCTGGGTCAATTCCTCCGGATAGTGTTCGTCCACTCGGCGGAATGACTAGGTTGAATGCGCGTGCTAGTCGTGTGATGGAGTCCATCAGGATGATGACGTCGCGTTTACTTTCAACGAGACGCATTGCGCGTTCGAGTACGAGTTCTGCCACCTTGACGTGATTTTGTGGTACTTCATCAAATGTGGAACTGACTACGTCTGCTTTGACAGAACGTTCGATGTCCGTTACTTCTTCTGGACGTTCATCGATCAGTAGTACAATAAGTTCCGCGTCGGGATGGTTTGTTGTGATCGAGTTGGCAATTTCTTTCAACAACATCGTTTTTCCGGCTTTCGGAGGAGCGACAATTAATCCACGTTGACCAAATCCGACAGGTGAAACGAGGTCCATGATCCGCGTAGATACATTACTCTTTGATGTTTCTAAATTAATTTGACGTTCCGGGTACAAAGGTGTCAATGCCGGGAAATGAACACGTTCACGTGCGACTTCCGGATTTTGCCCGTTGACTGCTTCTACTTGCAGTAAACCATAGAAACGTTCGTTTTCTTTTGGTGGACGAACTTTGCCTGTTACTTTGTCGCCGTTACGCAAATCGAAGCGACGGATTTGAGATGCTGAGATGTAAATATCTTCTGAACTGGATGAGTAATTAATCGGACGTAGGAATCCGTATCCTTCAGATTGAATAATTTCGAGGACGCCTTCCATGAAGAAGAAGCCTTCTTGTTCTGCGCGGGATTTCAATATAGCGAAGACCAATTCTTTCTTTGTCAGTTTGCTATAGTTGGTAATTTTGAACTGCTTTGCTAGAGAGTATAGCTCTTTCAGCGTCATATTCTCTAGGTCCGCGAGGGTAATCATTGTCATCTATGCGTACACCACTCTTCATTTATTGTATGGAAAATTCGGCATAGTAAATAGAAAGGAGAGTACGTGATGTACTTCCTTTCTTTTAGTAGCCGGACATTATGGATCTAGATAGTTTTTTAGGAAATAGAGACCCGGCTGTGACACCGGGTGTTGAGGGAGTTAGTCTTGCATTACGAGAAGAGGTTTTTTCTTCATGCTGTGGCGACCTTCTACGAAACGAATAGTTCCTGATTTCGAGCGCATAACGATCGACTGAGTTCGGCAGTATGAACCTTTAAACTGCACGCCATCCATTAATTCACCGTCTGTTACGCCTGTTGCTGCGAAAATACAGTCGTCTCCTTTTACTAAATCGTCCATCATTAGAACTTTGTTTACGTCAATACCCATCTTGATGCAACGTTCTCTCTCTTCATCGTTTGAAGGAACAAGACGTCCTTGGATTTCTCCACCAAGACATTTCAATCCGACTGCTGCGATTACACCTTCAGGAGCACCGCCTCTGCCGAATAAAATATCTACACCCGTGTCATCGAAAGCAGTGTTAATAGCTGCTGCTACATCGCCATCTTCGATCAATTTGATACGTGCGCCTGCTTCACGAATTTCTTCAATGATGTCTGCGTGACGTTCACGATTCAAAACAGATGCAACCAAGTCAGATACTGATTTATTCTTCGCTTTTGCTACAGCCTTCAAGTTATCTGTAACGCTTGCGTCGATATCAATTTTACCAACTGCTTCAGGTCCTACCGCGATTTTGTCCATGTACATATCCGGTGCATTTAGCAAGTTGCCTTTATCTGCAACCGCAAGAACCGCTAGTGCGTTCCATCCACCTGCTGCTACGATATTCGTACCTTCAACCGGATCAACAGCGATATCTACAGCGGGTCCGTGACCTGTCCCAAGCTCTTCGCCAATATATAGCATAGGTGCTTCGTCCATTTCACCTTCACCGATCACGACTACACCTTCCATAGGAATTGTGTCGAATACTGTACGCATTGCTTCTGTTGCCGCATCGTCTGCCTCGTTCTTCAAACCGCGTCCCATCCAGCGAGCTGCCGCTACGGCTGCTGCCTCTGTTACACGCACTAATTCCATTGATAAACTACGTTCCATAATGTTTTGTTCCTCCTGTTTGCGGTAAGGCGCGTATTGCGAATTACCTTTCATTTGCCTACGTCCGCATCCATCGGCTACTTTCTACGTAATGGATGTGTCGTTTGAGTCTATTATACACCTTTTGGCAATTACCGTCACTCAGAAATTGAAGATGAAGTGAGCACTTTCACTTTACTAATTTCGGCACCGAGATTTTGCAGCTTCTCAACGATACCGCCATACCCGCGCTCAATATGTTCAATTTCATGGATTTCTGTTTCTCCGGTCGCTAATAATCCTGCTATTAATAACGCGGCACCTGCACGTAAATCTGTTGCTTCAACCGTTGCAGCTTGCAATTCTGTTGGTCCTGTTATGATAGCTGAACGGCCTTCTACTCTACCGTCCGCATTCATTCGACGAAGCTCATCGATTTGTTTAAAGCGTGCTGGATAGATCGTGTCTGTCAGAATAGATGAACCTTCCGCCTGTGTCGATAAAACACCAAACGGCTGTTGCAAGTCTGTCGGGAATCCTGGATATACAAGAGTTTTCACATCGACTGCATGAAGTTTTTCAGTTTTCGGAATAAAAATCTGTTCTTCACCGACTTCTACTTTAACGCCCATTTCGCGAAGCTTCGCTGTGACAGCTTCAACGTGCAACGGGATGACATTATCGATTGTGACACCATCGCCAATTGCAGCTGCCATAATCATATGTGTACCTGTTTCAATACGGTCTGGAATGATTGTGTGTTTCGTACCGTGCAATGTTTCTACACCTTCAATACGAATAACGTTCGTTCCTGCACCTTTAATATTCGCGCCCATATTGGAAAGCAAAGTCGCGACATCAATAATTTCAGGTTCTTTCGCAGCGTTCTCAATAATCGTTTTACCTTTTGCTTTAACAGCAGCAAGCATGATATTGATTGTAGCCCCCACGCTAACGACGTCTAAATAAATTTTCGCGCCATACAGTTCATCTGCACGCAAATAAATAGCGCCGTGTTCGTTTTCAACTTTGGCACCCAGTGCTTCAAAGCCTTTTATATGTTGATCAATCGGGCGTGGACCCAAGTGACAACCTCCAGGTAATCCAATGACTGCGTGCTTGAACTTGCCAAGCATCGCCCCCATCATATAGTAGGATGCACGAAGTTTTTTGACGTTCCCGTTAGGCAATGGCATAGAAATGATTTCAGTTGGATCGATGATCATCGTGCCATCTTTCATTTCCACTTTGCCGCCGATTTCTTCGACGAGCGCCTGCAATGTATAGACATCTGAAATTTCGGGAAGACCTGCAATTGTAACAGGTGAGTCAGCTAGAATAGCGGCAGGAATAAGAGCCACTGCGCTATTCTTTGCTCCACTTACTCTGATCGTTCCTTGCAGTCGCTTTCCGCCTTTGATTTTATAAACGTCCATTTCAAGCTCCTTTTGTTCTATCACTTATTCGTTCTAGTTTCCCAGTCTTTCAAAAACTGATCGATTCCTTTAGTTGTCAATGGGTGTGCAAACAGACTCTGAAGTACGTTGAATGGAGTTGTCGCAATATGTGCT
The DNA here is from genome assembly GCF_002743175.1 of Sporosarcina sp. P20a. Taxonomy (NCBI): domain Bacteria; kingdom Bacillati; phylum Bacillota; class Bacilli; order Caryophanales; family Caryophanaceae; genus Sporosarcina; species Sporosarcina sp. P20a. The sequence continues at coordinate 2,964 of NZ_PDYT01000027.1, read as the reverse complement.
CCTGCAAGTGCTGCAGCTGTAATATGCTGTGGGTGTCTGATGGAAGCTGCGATGATTTGTGTATCCAAGTCGTGAATTGTGAAGATATCTGAAATCGTTTCGATTAATTCGACACCATTTTGGCCAATGTCATCCAAACGTCCGATGAATGGTGAAACGTATGTCGCGCCTGCACGTGCTGCAAGCAATGCTTGATTAGCACTGAAAACGAGAGTGACGTTTGTTTTGATTCCTTCTGCTGAAAATACTGAACAAGCTTTCAAGCCTTCAGGTGTCATTGGTAGTTTTACCGTAATGTTTTCTGCAAGTGCTGCAAGTTTACGTCCTTCTTCAATCATACCTTCTGCATCCAGAGCGATAACTTCCGCACTGACAGAACCAGGTACGAGTGCCGTAATTTCTTTCAAGCGGTCATGGAATGAAATGTTTTCTTTCGCGACAAGCGATGGATTGGTTGTGACACCAGAGATGATCCCCCAGCTATGCGCTTCTTTAATTTCCTCAAAATTGGCTGTATCTATAAAAAACTTCACGTATGTTGTCCCCCTAGTTGTATTTATTCATTTAGCTAAAAAGCAAAAGAAGGAGACATATTGCGCTCCCCCTTTGTTCTATCGAAATTCTGTAATTACGCTTGCTTTGAACTGCCGAACTCACGCATTTTATCGATCACTGTTGCTTTGATCGCTTCGCGCATTGGTCCAAGGAATTTACGTGGATCATAAACTTCGGAATCTTCGTTTAAGATTTCGCGTACTGCTTTTGTACCTTGAATCTGATTTTCTGTGTTGACGTTAATTTTAGACGTACCAAGTGAAATAGCACGCTTTATATCCTTCGTCGGAATGCCTGTACCGCCGTGCAACACGAGTGGAATATCTCCTTGTTTTGAGATTTCTTCCATTTCTTCAAACCCAAGATTCGGTTCGCCTTTATACGGTCCGTGTACAGAACCAAGTGCAGGTGCTAGACAATCGATACCTGTCTTTTCTACAAGCTCTCTACATTCAGCCGGATCTGCATAAATAACACCGTCTGCGATGATGTCGTCTTCCTGACCGCCTACTACGCCAAGTTCAGCTTCTACTGATACATTATGTTGCTTTGCAAAATCTACCACTTTTTTCGTGATTTCGATGTTTTCTTCAAGTGGCTTAGAAGATGCATCGATCATAACAGAAGTGAAGCCTGCTTCGATCGCTTCTTTACACTTCTCAAAGCTTGAACCGTGATCTAAATGAATCGCTACTGGCACAGTCGTACCGAAGTCTTCCATTAATCCTTTGACCATCATAACGACTGTTTTAAATCCGCCCATATAACGTGCAGCGCCTTCTGAAACACCTAAAATAACAGGTGATTTCTCTTCTTCAGCAGCTTGTAAGATCGCTTGCGTATATTCCAAGTTATTCAGGTTGAATTGACCAATTGCATATCCTTGCTCTTTACCTTGAATCATCATTTCCTTCATCGAGACCAGTGGCATATAAAATTCCTCCTTGAGTTTCCCACGAATTTTTATGTGTTTTTATTATAATAATTTCTACCACTAGCATATCAAATTCATGCGCTGATTACTACTATCAGACGTCCAGTAGCTCTAACCTTCTTAATACACTATCACGCACTTCGAATATATCAAACGGCTTGGTGAAGTGCTGATCGATACCTAGTTTATCGGCATCATTGAGCAATTCTATTTCACTGTACGCCGTCATCATCATAACAATGGCTTCAGGTGAGATGGTTCGGATTTCTCTAAGCACTTCGACGCCATTCATGCCCGGCATCTTCATATCAAGTAAAACACAGTCCGGATTCTGTTTTCGAACTATTTCTAACGCTTCTTTTCCATTTGATGCAAGCGCTGTCATTATTCCGGTTGGTTTGAAGATTTCCTCCAGTAATAACCGTATCCCTGGTTGGTCATCCACAATTAATAAATGCTTCATTCCCATATCCCCCATCACCTATTTTTTCCAGGTTTAATTCTGTACTCTCATTATAACCCGACTATTATTATACGTATATAGTAAAATTAAATTTTCAGAAAAATTATGTGTACTTCTATTTCTCTATTCTATCTGTATATACTGTTATTCTAGAAAATTCAAACAACTCCTCTATTTTTCGCCAACTATTTTGCACTTCTTTCTTTTCTGACCTATACTGAGCTTTTGGAGGGATTTTCGTGAAAATGTTGACAACACAAATTAGAGGTCTTCTGGAGAGAATTGCAGAAGGTCAAGAAGAATCGATGGAAGAAACTGCTCGTTTATTGGCGCAAGCTTTAGTAGGCGAAGGACGAATTGTCTTGGCAGCTTTTGATGAATTAGAAGCTGTTACTGCGACTGCACTGGATGGTGTCGAACCGTTAAATGGTGCGATTCGCTACACCAAAGAGTTGGAATTGACGACTGCGGATCGCGTCTGGTTGCTTGTGCGAAAGGCAGATCATCCCGTTGCACTTGAGCTGGCACGCGAGCTCGCCGATCAGTTCATCCCGTTCGCTGTGATAGCTGCGGATAAGGAAGATGACGACAATGAACTCGCATCTCTTGCGTATACGTATATTTCGACAGGTTTGAAAAAGGGGCTAATTCCGGGTCCTACTGGCGAAAGAATCGTCCAGCCCCACGCGCTTGCTGCGTTGTTTGTATACGAGGCAGTGAAGCTGTCGATTAATGATATGTTGGCGGATGAGGATGACGAACTGTAAGCTGGCAATGGTGTTGGGGTGAGGGATTTGCGCTCTAGGCGGACGCGTTCGGGAGGGTGGGCGGTGAACCACACCCCTTCGCTTCGCTCGCCGGGTGTTTCACCTGTCCCACTGATCCTCCCAGAGCCATTCCTGTCTGGTCAGTGAGGCCCTATTGAAAAAGAAAAGTCCCCTTGTTATCATTCAGGGTGTCAAGGCATCGACGACTTGACCCGGAATCATAAACAAGGAGGACTCCAATGAAT
>NZ_PDYT01000026.1:0-41456 GCF_002743175.1 Sporosarcina sp. P20a | reverse complement strand
ATCCATTTCCACTTTTTAACCGAAGTTGTATTACGTGGAATATGTTTGATAGCTCTCCAGCTAAAAAATATTTTTCACTCATCTAAAAAGCTCGATAAACCTTGTCACTATCGTCTGTTCAAGAGGGAGTCGCCCCTCCTACGCTCCAATCCCTTGCAATACGAGTGGGTGATACTTTTTGTTGCCCATTAAAGTTAAGATTGTAATTGATGTTGAACTTGAACAAGAACTTGAGCCCTAACACTTGAATTTTAATAAGTTGAAATAAAACAATTAGTCACATATAAACTATAGTGAGTGATCTAAGTACTCACACTATCATCGTAGGATTGAAGCGGAAGTTGGTGGCGACTCCCGATGGATCAGCTCGAAAGGTGAGACAACCAAAAGAGAGCGCAGCGAACTGGTTGGCTCACCGAGAGCCCATGGGAAAGCGTCCCCCAACTGGAGCTTCCATCCCGAACCACTCACAAATTCACTAACTACTCCCAAGCACTTGCTTTGGAACTTGAACTTGAACTTGAACTTGAACTTGAACTTGAACTTAAACAATTTCAGAAACAACAAAAACGCCCCACATAGGAGGCGTTTTGTCTAAGCTATGATTAAACGATATACTTCTCTGCTTCGATCAGCTTCACTGACGCTTCACGCTTCTTCGCAATCAAGTTATACGGATTATTACGAGTCAACTTACGCAACGCCGAAATCATCATGCGCTGGTTGTCGCCGTCTACCGCTGCAAGCAATGTTTCTTTTGCTGCCGCTTCGATACGTCCGAACGCTTCTTGACAGAAGATCTGTGTATAAAGAAGCTTCTGGTTCTCTTTCTCTTCACCATTCTTGTTGATCGCCTTCTCCGTACGAAGCAATGCAGACTCCATACCGAATAGATCATTCGCAATGTCTGCGATGTTCACAAGAATTTCCTGCTCCTGATCCAACTTCGTGCCATAACGCTGTGCTGCAAGTCCTGCAACCAAGATACCGATCTTCTTCGCGTTCTTCACAAGCGCCTTCTCTTGAGCCAACGCTTCGTCGCCCACTTCTTCCGGCATAAGCATCAACAACTCTTCCTGCAATGCTTGTGCTTGTTGAAGCAATGGCAATTCGCCTTTCATTGCTTTCTTCAAGAACGTACCTGGAACAATCATACGGTTGATTTCATTCGTTCCTTCAAAGATACGGTTAATACGGGAGTCACGATAGATACGCTCTACCTCGTACTCAGCCATGAAGCCGTAACCGCCGTGAATTTGAACCGCTTCGTCAGAGATGTAATCTAATACTTCTGAACCTACTACTTTATTAATAGAACATTCAATTGCGTATTCAGCAATGGAAGCTGCCACTTTTGCACCGTCTTTTTGCTCTTCAGGGCTCATCGCCGCATTACGCTCTTCGAAGTACCCAACCGTACGATAGATCAAGCTTTCTGTTGCGTACAACATAGAAGCCATCGTACCGAACTTTTCTTTTGTTAAGTTGAATGAAGAAATCGGTGTGTCGAACTGCTTACGCTGATTCGCATATTTGATAGCCAATTCAAGTGCACGCTTCGATCCGCCGATTGTACCTACTCCAAGTTTGTAACGACCGATGTTCAAGATATTGAACGCAATCACATGTCCGCGACCAATTTCACCTAATAAGTTTTCAACAGGTACTTCTGCGTCTTCTAAAATCAACGTACGTGTAGAAGATGATTTGATACCCATTTTCTTCTCTTCCGGTCCTACTGAAACACCCGGATACTCTTTTTCAACGATAAATGCTGTGAATTTGTCTCCATCTACTTTTGCGTAGACTACGAAAACATCAGCAAATGCAGAGTTCGTGATCCACTGTTTTTCACCGTTTAGTACATAGTGTGTACCTGCAGCGTTTAATTTAGCAGTCGTCTTCGCGCCTAATGCGTCTGACCCTGAGCTTGGCTCTGTCAATGCATAAGCGGAGATTTTCGCTCCACTTGCAGAGTTTGGCAAGTACTTCATTTTTTGCTCATGGTTACCGAATAATACAATCGGCAATGTACCGATCCCTACGTGGGCACCGTGAGTGATAGAGAAGCCGCCCGCTACTGATAATTTCTCCGCAATCAATGCAGATGAAATCTTATCTAGTGCAAGTCCTTCATACTCTTCTGGAATGTCTGCTGCTAGAAGACCAAGATCTCCAGCTTTCTTCAGCAATGTTACAGAGTTCTCAAATTCATGGTTTTCTAGCTTTTCAATCAACGGTGTTACATCATTTTTCACGTACTCTTCTGTTGTTTTAGCAATCATCTTTTGTTCATCTGTAAAGTCCTCTGGTGTGAAAACACGACTAGCGTCCATATCCTCAGTTAAAAATGCTCCGCCTTTTACGAAATCTGTCATAGTTGTTCCCTCCATAGCTTTAGTCATAGTATTTCCCCCTATTTGTTTGTATGTTTAATTTTATTTTATAGAACTTCGAACACTCCAGCTGCTCCCATTCCGCCACCGATACACATCGTGACGACACCGTACTTTTTCCCTTGGCGTTTCAATTCATTAATTAATTTCAAAGTTAAAATAGTTCCTGTCGCGCCTAGTGGATGACCTGATGAAATAGCTCCACCATTGACGTTCACTTTATCCGTATCCAGTCCAAGTTCGCGAATAACTGCGAGTGACTGAGATGCAAATGCTTCATTGAGCTCGAAAAGATCGATGTCTTCAATAGATAGACCTGCTAGTTTCAAAGCTTTTGGAACAGCTACAATCGGTCCAATCCCCATCACTTCTGGTGGAACGCCGCCTACTGCGAATGAAAGGAATTTCGCTAATGGTTGTAAGCCACGCCCTTCAGCAACTTCCCTATCCATTAATAAAACCATTCCTGCCCCGTCAGATGTTTGTGACGCGTTTCCAGCTGTGACAGAACCTTTCGCTGAGAAGGCCGGACGTAGTTTCCCCAGAATCTCAGTCGTCGTACCTGGTCGTACGCCTTCATCCATTTCGAATAAAACCGTTTTTTCCTGATACTTGCCGTCTGCATCGACAAAACGCTTCGTTACTTCAACTGGTACAATCTCATCGACAAATTTATTTTCTTTGATTGCCGCTTCCGTACGTTTATGAGATTCAACCGCGAACGCGTCCTGATCTTCACGAGAGATGCCATACTTTTGCGCCACTTGCTCCGCTGTATGTCCCATTCCCATGTAGTATTCAGGTGCTTCTTCCGCCAGTTTAAAGTTCGGACGAATTGTATTTCCCATCATCGGGACCATACTCATCGATTCAACGCCACCCGCTAGAACTGCTTCCGAGTGACCTAGCATGATACGTTCTGCCGCATAAGCAATCGACTGCAAACCGGATGAACAAAAACGGTTGACCGTTACGGCTGGTGTGGTATCTGGCAATCCTGCCAACGCGCCAATATTACGCGCTACGTTCATACCTTGCTCCGCTTCTGGCATGGCACAACCGATGATTAAATCATCGATTGGTCCATCATAATTTCCTGCACGCTTCAATGTTTCCTTTATAGTCAACGCCCCTAAATCATCCGGACGTACAGTTGCCAAAGAACCTTTTCCTGCTTTTCCAATCGGTGTTCGAGCACCGGCTACAATTACTGCTTCGCGCATTCTGTTTCCTCCTTTAGCTATCTCTCATCAGTTACGTAACGGCTTACCCTTGACCAACATATGCTGCATACGCTGCTGTGATTTCGGTTCTGCCACTAAACTCAAAAATGCTTCGCGTTCTAAATCAAGTAAGTACTGCTCATCAACACGTGTACCATACGGGATCTTCCCGCCTGACAGTACGTATGCGAGTTTCTTCGCAATCTTCAAATCATGTTCGCTAATGAATCCAGAACTGAACATTCCTTCTGCTGCAAGTAATAATGTCGCATAGCCTGAATCGCCTGTTACAGGAACTTTCGCTCTCTTTGGCGCTACATAGCCAGCTTCATATAATGACAAAGCAGCATGCTTCGCATCATAGATCAGATGATCCGGATTGACACTAATGCCGTCTGCAAAGTCGAGGAAGTTGTTCTCTCGAGCTTCTTCAGCAGATGTCGACGTTTTCGCCATCGCAATCGATTCAAATACTTTATTCGCAATATGTTGATAATCAGTAGGTACACCGTTTGGCAAGCCTTTTAAGTGCTTCTGATACAAGTTGACGTTACCGCCACCACCTGGAATCAAGCCTACCCCTACTTCAACTAGTCCCATATACGTTTCCATAGATGCCTGAATATGTGCAGCTGGAAGACAAACTTCTGCTCCGCCACCTAGCGTCATCTGGAATGGCGCCGCAACAACTGGCTTGCCACTATATTTGATTTTCAACATTGCGTTTTGGAATGAACGGATGACAAAGTCGAGTTCGAAAATATTATCATCTTGTGCTTCCATTAAAATCATGCCAAGGTTTGCACCAACACAGAAGTTTTTCCCCTGATTCCCGATCACAAGTCCTTTGAAATTCTGCTCCACTTCATCTACTGCGAAGTTGATCATCTGAATGATGTCTAGACCGATAGCATTCGATTGTGAATGGAATTCCAGTAAGGCTACGCCATCTCCAAGATCAATCAAGCTTGCGCCAGAGTTCTTCTTGATGACACCGTGCTTTTTCTTATACTGTTTCAAGTTGATGGCTTTCTCATTTACTTGCACAGCCTGATAGTCTGAGCCGTCGAAGTAGTACGTATCGCCATTCTCTTCTTTATAGAAAGTTTCATAGCCTTTATCAAGCAATGACTGAACGAGTTCGGGGATTTCCTTGCCTTCTTCTTTCAGCAGATCAACAGACTTCTTCACGCCGATTGCGTCCCAAATTTCAAACGGTCCTTGTGTCCAGCCGAAGCCCCATTTCATTGCGTTGTCGATCGAAACGATATCGTCTGCAATTTCACCGTGAAGTTGTGCAGCATATAGCATCGTCGGAGTTAATGTATTCCACAAGATCTCACCTGCACGATCTTTTGCATACAGTAACGTTTTCACTTTGTTTGCTAGTCCTTTTTGCTGTTTGGCCACCTCTATTGAAGGCGCTTTCATTTTCTGCGTAGGAACATATTCAAATGTCTTCATATCCAATTCCATAATGTCTCGGCCTTTTTTCACGTAGAAGCCTTGTTTTGCTTTCGCGCCGATCCAGCCATTATCGATCATTTTAGTGACGACATCAGGTAGTTCAAATGTTTTCTGCTCTTCACCAGTTGTCTGATCGTAGACGTTTTTCGCAACGTGCATATACGTATCTAGTCCCACGACATCTAATGTACGGAATGTTGCGGATGTCGGACGGCCGATTAATGTACCTGTAATCGAGTCAATTTCTCCGATTGTATAACCGCGTCCTAGCATTTCATGCAATGTCACTTGTAAACCATACGTTCCGATTCGGTTACCGATAAAGTTTGGCGTATCCTTCGCAATTACGACTCCCTTACCTAAACGATCCTCACCGAACACTGTCATGAATTCTACAACTTCAGGTGATGTTGTTTCTGTAGGAATAATCTCAAGCAATTTCAAGTATCTTGGAGGATTAAAGAAGTGTGTGCCAAGGAAGTGCTTCTGGAAATCTTCCGAACGTCCTTCTGTCATCGCTTCAATACTGATACCTGATGTATTGGATGAAATGATGGTGCCTGGCTTTCGCACATGTTCAATCTTTTCATATAAACTCTTTTTAATTTCAAGGTTTTCAACAACGACTTCAATGATCCAATCTACATCTTTCAATTGATCTAAATGGTCCTCGAAGTTTCCTGGTGTAAGTAATGATAAACTTTTCTTCGTTGTCAGAGGTGCCGGTTTTTGTTTTAGTAATTTCTCCAACGCTGTAGCCGCAAACTTATTACGGAACTTTGGATCGTCATACGTTAATCCTTTTGCCTCGTCATCTACACCTAATTTCGGTGGTACGATATCTAGTAAAAGTACAGGAATCCCAATATTCGCCAAGTGTGCTGCGATACCAGAACCCATAACTCCAGATCCTAAAACTGCCGCTTTTCTAATTTGATAAGTCACGTGCAATCCTCCCCTTTTGTTCTTTGAATGAACACTCATTCATTTATAGCGTAAAAAAAATACGCGTTGCCTATAATTGTTAGTATAAATCATTTGAAACTATTTCGCAATATTTATTTCATGTTTAATCAGACTTTTTAAAATAAGCAATTTAATACCAAACATTCTTTATTCATTGTACACTATTTACTGAATGGAGGCGATACAAATGAAAGAAATTAAAACAGCAAATGAGTTTGATGAAATCATTGCGAGTGACCAACCAGTACTTGTGAAGTTCGAAGCAGGCTGGTGTCCTGACTGTAAGCGTATGGATATGTTCATTGATCCAATCGTTGAAAAATACGATACATACACATGGTATGAAGCGGATCGCGACGTTATTCCTGAAATTGCCGAGAAGTATGAGGTAATGGGAATTCCAAGTCTGTTAGTCTTCAAAAATGGTGAGAAGCATGCACACTTGCATAGTGCGTTTGCAAAGTCACCTGAACAAGTCATGGCGTTTTTAGATGAAGTAAAGGTCTAAAGATGAGATGTAAAAATGCTGAGAGCCTATAGGTTCTCAGCATTTGTTTTATTGAGCGGTTATTGGGGTGGATCGAGCGGTTGTGTAGATTGCATGAGCGGTAGACTGGCTTGATAGATCACTTAACAAGATACATTGAGCGCTTAAGCAGCATGTATGAGCGGTTACCTCACTACATAGAGCGTATGATTGGCTGGATAGAGCACTTAACAAGATACAATGAGCGCATAGCCGGGGTCATTGAGCATTTAAGCAACAAATATGAGCGCCACACGCCACCACATCCACCAAACAACAACATGTCATTTAAAGGAGGAGTTCCACATGTCCAAATACATAGAAGTGAAAGGCAAATCGCAATATGACCACGACATTGAACCACGCTACCGTCCGTCGGCTTGCGGACCTGTTACAGCGTATGTGTTGTTGCGTCATTTCTTCCCTGCTGAACAAACTCCTTCTATTAATGAGTTGTATAAAACATTGGGTAGTACGAAGATCGGTTTGCCTACTTGGCGCTTTGTTCGTAGGCTGAACCAACTGCTCGGTCCACTATGGAATGTGGAAATTTGTACTGCGCAGCAGGCTATCGAGCAGATCGATGAAGACCGTCCTGTTGCTGTGAAATTTGATAAATGGTTCAAGTTCAAATGGTGTAGTCGTTTTTCATTTGATTATCACTGGGTCGTGATGGTTGGATATGAATATGTAGACAATCATCTGCATGTACTCGTTCATGATCACGGTGGCAGAAATAGCGCGAGCCGTGTACGCTCCATCCCCTTTGAGCCAAATAAAAAGATTTTGACGTTTGTTAAGATCGAACTATTAGAACGGTGAAACAGCTAATCCTTGTTTAGCGATCATGGAATAGCCTAGTTCTTCCATTACTTGGGCCGTTTCTGCAGTGAACTCGGGAATGATCAATTCTTCTAGAGGGTCATCAAGTTTGATTTCACAATGAATGGTTGCGAGATCCTTTGAAATCATCAACATCTCTTCTTCTGCATTCAGCTTCTTTTGTACGCCTGCCGTTAGTTTTTCTCTTGCTGCAAGCACACCATCGACCGAACCATACTCCTGTATAAGCTTTAATGCGGTCTTCGGTCCAATCCCCTTCACACCAGGGTATCCGTCACTCGAATCTCCAGTAAATGCTTTCATATCAATGAATTGCTTAGGCGTAATTCCATACTCTTCTATAAAACGAGCTTCCGTGTATTCATCATACTGCGTGAAGCCTTTTTTCGTTAGCGCAATCGACACATCAGGCTTCAATAGCTGAAGTAAATCTTTATCCCCCGACACCACAGTTAATCTTGCTTTGTCTTTCCACGTTTCAACTAGCGAACCAATCAGATCATCCGCTTCCATGTTCTTAATTCCATAACTCTTCCACCCTAGTGTTTCGGATACCTCACGTGCCATATCGAATTGCGGAATTAATTCCGGTGCAGGTGCTGGGCGATGCGCTTTATAGTCTGCGAATAATTCATTACGGAAAGTTTTCGATCCCATATCCCAGCACACCGCTAAATGTGTCGGTTGGAAAATCGAGATGGCACTCATCGTATGCCGCGCGAACCCTTGGACGCCATTCGTCGGTACATCCAATGCGTTGCGGAAAAACTGCCCGCTATGTGCGGTCGCAAAAAATGAACGGAACAACAACGCCATTCCGTCCACTACTAAAATATGAGGTTTATTTTCATTCATTATATTCCACTTCCTTTTTCTCTAGTTTAGCACAGCTGTCGCACGAAGAGACAGTAAGGTCAAAAATCCAACAGACTGCATATGATAAAACGAATAGAAAAGGAGGCGTACTAGTTGAATCCACAAGATGAGTTTATGGGGTACCCGCAATACACAGATCAATATTGGCAAGGTGCTGGTCCACAAGGCTTCTCCACAGCACAATCGTTTTCTCCTTGGTTTCCAGGTATGCAAGGATCTCAAGGATTCCCAGGTATGCAATGGTTTCCGAGTTTGCCGGGCTTCCCTTCATCACCCGGCTTTCCACAGCAACCTAATTTCCCTGGACAGCAACCAGGTCGGCCAGGGAATCCAGGGTCACCAAACCAAGGTGGTCAGGCGGCTGCACCTACTTCCCCGCCACCAAATCAAATCCCAAGCTATCCAGAGTTTCAGACGTTTGCGGTAGATCCAGGCGCTATCGCAGGTTGTTTGTATCGCTTTACGTATGTATGGACTTCACGACGAAATGGATTTTGGTTTTACCCGACATTTGTCGGTCGTCAATCCGTCGCAGGGTTTCAGTGGAATCCACGCAGATTCCGCTGGGAGTATATAGGCATTGATTTACAACGTATTGATCAGTTTCGCTGTGTCTGAAATTAGTCAAAATGAAGGAGTGATAGTTTGAATCAGCAGGATGAAGGCATGTGGTATCCGAAGCTGCCTGACGGTTATCCAGGTCAGCAGTATGATGCCCACCATCAACAGAGTCACCCGCAACACGGCCAACAACAGCATGGGTGGCCAGGTGGAAACTCCCCTGGATATCCACCACCTAATCAACAAAATCCGCAATGGCCACCTGGTTATCCGGGTCACCAACAGGGATATCCACCGCAACATCAACCCGGTTATCCAAGTCAACCAAGTTATCCCGGTTACCCTCAACAACCGAATTATCCAGGGCATTCGGGCTATCCCGGACAGCCTGGCCATCAAGGGTATCCCGGACAACATCAACAGCATGGAAACCACGATCATCACCAAGGACACCAACACCATGGACAGCCAGGAGGTCAACCGCAACAAAGTGCGCCAACTTCCGCTCCTCCAAACCAAATACCGAGCTATCCTGACGCTCATCTACGCGCTGTTGATCCCGGCGGTATAGCAGGTTGCTTGTATCGTTACACGTATGTATGGACTTCGCGAAACAAAGGGTTTTGGTACTACCCGACATTCGTTGGCAGAACTTCTATAGCTGGCTATCGATGGGATCCACGTCATTATCGCTGGGAGTATTATGGATTAGACTTACAGAAAATTGATTCGTTCAGATGTATGTGAAATGAAATAATAATAAACGTAATAGAGATAAGAGAAACCTGACCATTTGTCAGGTTTCTCTTATTTTTAATATATCTCTATTTATACAATAGTATATTAAACATACAGCCAAAATGGGCTACACCACTCTATTGTAAAATGCCATACGCATAACAAAAAACCTAGTCACAAGACTAGGTTTTTGTTAACGCCTTTTCATACTCCGAATCAATTTCTTCATATCTTGTTCCACACGCGTCGACTCTGTGATTTTCTGTAACGCTTTATTATACGTAAACAAATCCAATGAATTCTCTCCTGCCAAATAATTCATCGTTTTGTCAGGCAACTTCACAAAGCAAATGGACAAAGCCCAAGCAACCGCCATTTTGACGTAATACCCTTCATGTTGCACACGATCTAGCAAACCGATGACTCTATCGATATAGTCGGGCTCACTATAATAAATGAGCAACATGACAATTCCGAAGCGCAGTTCATACTCTTTCTCAGAAACTAGATAGGATTGGAGGAAAGGCCAAACACGTTCTTTATTTTTCTTGGTCATTTTCAACCCCGAACAAAAACTATCGCAAACGGACCAGTTATCTATTTTCGATACAAATTCCGCTACGTACGTCAACAGCTCTTCCAAGTCCGCTTTTACATAACCAATAACCAGGCCTTGTAACATCACTTCTTCAAAGTACTCATCATTCGCTGTCTGTAAATATGCCCGCCAGTCGCCTTTTGCGATCTCCTTTGCGAGTTGACGGAGCTCTGGCATACGCACCCCGAGTATATTATCGACATTCGGAATAAGTGCCGATGAGAACTTCTGATAGCCGGGATCTATTCGTTCAACTAATTGTTTTCTAATAGTATTGTGCATATTTTATCACCTATACGTTTTCATTTATTTTTTCGGTTCAATGGTAGGGAGTTTTCTATCAACTAGCTTAGGGGAAAATGGTGTGATTGTACAAAAACAATTGATATTAACTATGATACAGTCTTTTGTCTTCTTAAGGGAGTATAGTTCTTCGCAAGAGTCTACTGAATTCCCATCCATATCAACTGGCTCTAGTAAGGTTAATGTTGCACAGCATGTATCTATATCGAGTTTTTCCAATCTGAAGTACGGCGTCTTTATACATTTATAATGGGCGCTGAACGGTTTTTGTAACTCGCAGTCGTGAAGCGTAAAGGGGATCGTATCGTAGAGGGGGAACGAACAGACAAATTGAAATCCATGACCGAATTTAGTCATCAACGCTTGTTCTTCCAGTAATTTCATCATCTCCATACACATCACACTTGGGATATTCATTTTTTAACCTTCCTTTCATATATACGTATCTTCTATATATATGACGAGGTTGAGAGATAGGTTAGGTGCGGTCAAGCATTAATTGGTAATTATTAGGAAAAACGTTAGTTCGTTTTATTCTGATTGGCGATATACATTGCATAAGGAATATGATTCATTGCAATAGCAAGCATGAAATCTACGCATCCAGGTCTCCAATTCACTTCGAAGATCCATAGCTTATTATTTTCATCGACACCTATATCAATACCAAGCTCATCGAATTCCACGTCATAAGTACTTTCGAATTCATTCGTGAAGTGGTCAGCAAAATCCTCTAAAGTTTTTTTCATATTCATCCACTCATCGTCAAATTCTCTTTGTAAAAATGATATTAACTCTCCCTTACTACCGCCGCGTGAGATATTGCTAGTCACTCGATCCATCGTACCTATCCGAGGGAAAATAATGGGAATTATCCATTTACCCTCTCTGTCCTTTTGAACATGCAGTCTTAAATCATACGGATTCCCATCTTTTGTTCGGCATAAAATATATGGCTGAACCAAATAGTCTTCCTCACTGATTAAGTCTTGAAGTTCGGAAATAAGTTGTTTTCGATTCGTAGTTGTCTTTTCTGTATCGACTACTTTCTGAAACTGCTCTCCATCTTGCTCTATAAACCAAACCCCCTTCCCTTGACTGCCGGATACTGGTTTGATAATCACTTTTTTATATTTTGTCAAAGTCTCCAATACATCTTTCGGTTGATCCACCCGAATAGAAGGGATCAAATACTTTTCAAATCCTGACATTTTACTAATTCTCTTATAGACACTCATTTTATTGCCGACTCGTTGTGAAGTGAATGGAACCATCTCGCTCAACTTATTGTAGACGGCGGTATCCTCATCGGTTTTCATCCCGTATGCATTGAAAATGACATCCGGAAACAACAATTCTTTTTGAATCCATTCGCCTTCTTCATAAACATAACCTGAAATTACGTTTGTCGTGAAATTAACATCACATGGTGAAAAGTAGTAAAAATCTATTCCTTCCATTTTAGCAACAGCTGCCCAGGCGAAAGCTTTATCTACTTTGCTTGGGTGTTTCTTTGAATGCAACATCCCAACTGTAATCATCTGCGCTCACTCCTCATCCTTTTCTATATAAAACTTGATATTCTTCGCTGCATGCAAGGCGTTTCGTTTCGCACTTGATGCTGAATCACCGGAAGCGATGACATAACCATATCGATTTCCCATCGAAGTGGGTGGAGTCATGAACGTTCCTTTACGTGGCTTCACGTAGACTTCACGCACACCTTCATACTTCATTGCATTGTTTTTTCCCGTCACTTTCAATAATGTACCGTAAGCATTCACGGTAATATAATGCGTATAAATATGATTTTCGTGCCTTCTCTTTAAATTCATTTCTTCACCGATAAATAGCTTCAACGTCTCTTCCATCAAATTGATTCCATATGCCTCTTCTATCATACGATTCATGGCACCGCCCGAAATTCTTGGGTTCAATTCAATCAACTTCCAGGTATCCCTGACATATCGTAGTTCTAGGTGGCAGGCTACATTTTTCGCTCCGAGATCTTTGCAAATGGATTCCACTGTTTTGAAAAGCTTGTCATATAAGCTTTTCTCTAGTGTTAGTTGAAAATTATAACCAGTAATGATGAACTTCAAGTCTTTTTGGATATCTTGTTTAATCACCGCAACTAAATGTAGCTCCCCATCAACCACCACAAGTTCAACCAAATACTGCGGTCCATCCAAATACTCTTCAACGACAACCTGCTGGGTAGGATGGGCTTTTAACATACTCTTCATGACACGCATCATTTCGTTTCGATCTTCTACGAGATACACATCTCTTGACGCCTTTGAAAGCGGCGACTTGATGATGAGGGGAAATACCTCCTGTTCGATGATGAACTGCTTCAAATTTGCCGATGTTTCATAAATTATAAACTTAGGCGTCGCTTCGTTTTTAGCTAATGCTGTTCTAGTTAATACTTTGTCCTCCATTTTCAGATAGGCATCAGCGGAAACTTTCGAATCGCAAAATTCATTCGCAAGATGGGCAGTCATCGAAACAAAGGGGTCTACGAAACTGAAGATACCTTTCAGCTTCATTCCCGACTTCTGTAATTCATGAATCTGTTGTCGAATCATTTCTTCCGTTATGCTGTCAACATGAATCAATTGCGTAACTTCCGGGAATTCCTCTCTTTGATCGAGATACTTCATATTCTCGGTTAACAACACCGTGGCATAGCCTATCCTTTCTGCAGCCTTTATGGCCTCCCTGCTCGAACCACTCTTCATGGTTTCCACAAACAAAATAGTATCCATTTCACACTCTCCTTAGCCAAAGCCTGATAATCATTTGTATGTGTTAATAAAAATACGAATAGAACAGTCACTTAATTTTTGCGTTCTTTTATTCATATGAAAGCTTACAGCTAGTCAGATAGGCCACGAACATGCGTAAGTATACTTTTTATGCTTGTTAAACATTGAATGAAAAAAGAAAAATAAGTAAACTATCATTGAAATGTTCAGATTAGTAAGTATAATGGTATAATGTCAGTTAGAATAGTTACAAAATTCCAATCAGTAGAAATACATTCAACAAAACTAATTCACCATTAAGGGGAGATCAACTATGACAGCGACTACTGAAAAAATCGTCCAGTCCTTACAAGAAGTTTTAACCGAAGAACAAGTGACCATTAATAAAACTGTTAGAGAACTTCACGGCAAGGATGAGTCCTACCATACAATGAAATTACCAGATATCGTCGTCTTCCCTTCTTGCACTGAAGATGTAAGCGAGATCATGCGCGTATCGAACGAACTAAGCGTGGCGGTCATTCCATTCGGACTCGGATCGAGCCTAGAAGGTAGTGTCATTCCGGAAAATGGTGGAATCACCATCGATTTTTCAAATATGAACGCTATTCTAGACGTACGTGCAGAAGATTTCCTCGTAACTGTACAACCAGGTGTCACGCGTACTCAATTAAATAAAGAATTGAAGAAACATGGATTGTTCTTCTCTGTTGATCCAGGCGCAGACGCGACACTTGGCGGCATGGCAGCTACAAATGCTAGCGGTACAACTTCCGTCAAATACGGCGTGATGCGCGACCAGGTACGTGACCTTGAAGTAGTCACGGCTGACGGAACAGTCATACATACTGGAAATAAAGCGGCTAAATCTGCTTCCGGTCTTCATTTGAACGGCTTATTCGTTGGTTCGGAAGGAACACTCGGTTGCTTCACCGAGCTGACATTACGCGTCTATGGTATTCCTGAATTTATAACAGCAGCTAGGGCTTCTTTCCCTTCTGTAAAGGATGCGGTAGAAGCAGTTGTTTCCATCTTGCAAGCGGGTGTTCCCATCGCGCGTGTAGAATTAGTCGATGAATCCTCGATGCGTCAAGTAAATATTTTCAGCGAAACGAATTATCAAGAACAACCGACACTATTCCTTGAGTTTCATGGCAACGAAGCTGGACTTCAACAAGACGTCGAGTTCACGAAAGAAATCGTGGCGGATCACCACTGCGAAAATATTGAATTTGAAACAGACAACGCGGAAAGAAATCGATTGTGGGAAGCACGCCACAATCTGGCATACGCTTATATCCACGGGAATCCTGGTAAAAAATTAATGGTCACCGACGTCTGTCTACCGATTTCAGAACTAGCTAACGCCGTCAATCATGCGCGCGAAGTAGTCGAGTCGCTTGAAATGCCTGGAGGAATTGTTGGCCACGTAGGCGATGGAAACTTCCACGTCTTGCTAATGATGGATATGAATGATCCTGCTGAACTAGCGAAAGCCGACGAATTAAACGAAAAGATTGTTCGCTACGCACTTGAACGTGGCGGGACTTGCACAGGAGAGCACGGCGTCGGAATTGGCAAACAGAAATACCAGCAACAAGAACATGGTCCTGCATTGCTTGTCATGCAGAAGATTAAATGGGCTCTCGATCCGAATCACCTACTGAATCCAAACAAAATATTTCACCTGGACTCCGAGGTGACGAAACGATGAAAGCACTCGAAGCAATCGGTTCTATCGCAGGAAAGTACTTTGCCTTTTGGGTAATCATCGTCGCTGTGATGGCGTTCCTGTTCCCGACTCCATTTCTCGGACTCGGTGCATACATCACGATTTTACTCGGCGTTGTCATGTTTGGAATGGGCTTGACTTTACGTGCAGTGGACTTCAAAATCATTCTGACAAACCCGCTACCCGTGATCATTGGAGTAGCCGCCCAATTTGTTGTTATGCCATTGGTTGCTTTCGGTTTAGCTTATTTATTGAAGCTGCCACCCGAACTAGCAGCCGGTCTAGTATTACTTGGATCTGTTCCAGGCGGTACCGCTTCAAACGTTATGGTCTATCTGGCAAAAGGGAATCTTGCATTATCTGTGGCAATGACGTCCCTTTCCACATTATTGGCACCACTTGTCACACCACTATTATTATTATTGTTAGCAGGTCAATGGCTTCCGGTAGATGCGTTGTCGATGTTTAAGTCGATCGTACAAGTAATTATTATTCCAATCGTTCTAGGGCTACTTATCCAACGATTCTTCCCTGGGGCGGTGGCAAAAAGCGTATCCGTCGTACCGATCATTTCGGTTGTCGCGATTCTCATCATTGTGGCTGCGGTTACTTCCGCAAATGCTGGTAACGTCGCAAGCTCAGGTTTAATCGTATTTATCGCTGTGTTCTTGCATAACGGTATCGGATTACTTCTCGGTTACTTGATTGCACTTGGACTCGGATTGAACGAAAACGACAGACGGGCAATTTCACTCGAAGTTGGCATGCAAAACTCCGGTCTTGGTGTAGCGCTTGCTACTGCTCACTTCGGTCCACTTGCTGCACTCCCAAGCGTATGGGGCGCAATCTGGCATAATATTTCTGGCCCTATTCTTGCGACGATCTGGTCGAAGAAGCCGACTAAAAAAGTCGAAGAACATAAAGCTCTGATCCAAACAAAAGTAAATGTATAATAATAATGAAAACGTCAGACCTCGATACCCTTGTCGAAGTTTGGCGTTTTCTATATAAAATTGATGAAGAAAATATTTTATTACTATATTTTACATATTTAATTGTTTACCATTCTATTAGTGTGCTATCGTTAGTTTTAGAAACATACTAGAATAGTACTTGTAGATATGGAGAGATTTTTGTGAAGAGGAAATGGTTTGTTGCATCTTTAATCTTTGTTTGGATTATTGGTGGCGTAATTTTATGGAACGACTGGAACGACAGAGAGCACGCATTATCTGCTAAAGCAGAAAGAAAAGCCCCACCAATTGCTACAAAGGATTCATCTGAAAAATTGACTGAGGTAGAACCAGATCAAAAATTGGAAGAAACAATTATCCATACGGCTACAATCGGTATGGTTGGCGATGTATTATTACATAATCCCATTTACACGTACCCTAACTTTGATTTTGCATTCGAAGCAGTAAAGGAGAAAATGGAAAGTATTGATTTTCTCATGGCAAACCAAGAATCTATGCCTGGCGGTGTGGAACTTGGATTATCTACCTATCCAAAGTTCAACAGTCCAAAACATATCCTACCCGCTTTACAAAATGTTGGCGTAGACATGGTTACATTCGCCAATAATCATACATTTGATAAAGGGGAAAATGGTGTACGCAAAGCAATTGAACATGCGCAAGAATACGGCATGCAGTATGTAGGCGCTTATGAATCTTTTAAAGACCGCAAAACTCAACGGATTGTTGAGGTCAACGGCATCAAAATTGGAGTGCTTGCTTATACGTACGGCACAAATGTAGAGCTAGATTTACATGACAAAGAGTACTTGGTTAACTATATCGATCGTGAACGGATGGAAAATGAAATCCAACAAATGAAACCTATGGTAGATGTGACGATCGTATCTTTGCACTGGGGTCCTGAGTATCACTTAGAGACTTCCGAAGATCAAGCAGAACTGGCGCAATTCGTTTCGGATGCAGGCGCCGATGTACTGTTCGGCCATCACCCACACGTCTTACAACGCTATGGCGAAGTGGGCAATACCAAAGTATTCTTCTCACTTGGTAATTTCTATTCTGCCCAACCGTTCGACTATACGAACTTCGGTGGAATCGCAAGACTTTCTGTAACGAAAGAACAAACAGGTGATCTAAAGACTGTAACTATCGAAGATCCACGCTTCTTACCGACTGGCGTCATTAGAGATCAAGAGAAGCGATTTAAAGTCGTCCCTCTTCATAAAGCCAATTCAACCATTCATTATAATGAAGAATGGGTGGAAAACCATGTCGGTGTACCGAAATGGTAAACAAATAAACAAAAACGCCTTTCTAATCATTCGATTAGAAAGGCGTTTTTGTTTTATTGAATAGTATCTCATTATTTACCTAATACTGTCTTGACATCCTCTATCAACAATTCATTTTCAGTCTCTGTTAAACCATCGTATCTTTTGACAATTACACCTTCTGGATTAACTAAATAAAAATAATAGCTATGCGCACGTTGATCTAAAGCGCCACTTTCTAATATAGAAAGGAAAGTATTTCTCGATATTTCTTGAATCGTTTTAAAATCATAGCCTGTCAAAAAACTCATCGTACTAAGATCTGCTCCAAAATCTGCAGCGTAGTTCTTTAATACATCTGGTGTATCATTTTCAGGATCTATACCGAAAGAGACAATACTGGGTGCCAAACCATCTTCTTTTAATCTTTCTTGAACACCGACCATATTTGCGGTCGTTCTTGGGCATACTGTAATGCAGTTCGTATAAGAGAAATAAGCAATCCACCACTCGCCCTTTAAATCTTTCAAGCCAAGTGGTTCGTTATCCTGTGTAGTAAATTCAAAGTCTGGGACGGTTTCAGACATATTCGTTTCGATTTTCTTATTGCAGCCACTTAATATAAGTATCATTGTAAATAAAATAACAGCTATTTTTACTTTCATGAAGATCCTCCCTCTTTTAGTATGTCCCAATAAATAAAGTGGTTGGTCCATACTTAACTTCTGTTTATTATTGCTCATTTCCCATTAATTTATCTGATGCTTTAAATGATTGTATCATTTTCAGTGCAACTTATCGTACTTGATCTATTTTATTGATTCAAATGTATAACGACACTGTATCACAGTCTACTACTCTCCCACTTACTATATCAAAAAAATTCAATATAAATATGACAATTGAATATATTATTGTCTAAATATGATAAATGCGGGTAAGATAAATAGTGCACTTTATGCAATACTCCCAATATTCTGTTTATTAAATAATGACTTAGCTTTTATCTATAAGGAGGGATTAGGATGGCAGATCAACAACCGTCCAAAGACGTAAATGGAAAACCGCAACACGAGCAAGACATAGGCCGGAGAAACTTCCTGAAAAACACTGGGCTCGTAGCTGGCGGACTCGTCGGTGGATCTCTTTTCGGAGGTCTGATTTCAGGAGGTTTGGATAAGAAAAATGACAAGACAGCTGAAAACACTAGCTCTAAAGGTATCGAAGTAACACAAGCACGTCAATTCTTCACGCGTCATCAAGATTTCAAAGTGTTAAATGCAGCAACTGAACAGATTTTTCCTGAGGACGAACTCGGTCCTGGCGCCATCAAGTTAGGTGTACCCTATTATATTGACAAACAACTAGCAGGACGTTGGGGTGTCAATGCATACGATTATCGACAAGCTCCATACGCAATTGATTTGAAGGATGTCGATCAAACTGCTGGACCTGGTGGAGAACAATCCATTTTGGATCGCGGCATGATCTTCCTACTTGGGCTACGTAAAATGGATGAGGAAAGTCAAAAACGTTTCGAAATCACTTTTGATAAAGCATCTGAAGAACAACAAATAGAAATCATGACCGACGTCGAGGCAAACAACGTGCAGATGAGAGGTGTAAAAGCTTCCGAGTTTTTCATTCTGTTAAAACAAGCCACATTAGAAGGTGCTTATTGTGATCCATTATACGGAGGCAACATCAATATGGAAGGTTGGAAAATGAAAGAGTTTCCGGGCGCAGTGGCTTCCTACGCAAACTATATTGAATCAGACGATTTTGCAAAACTAGATCCCGTTAGTCTAAGAGATTACCAAGGGCATTAAAATAGAAACACTAAGGAGGACATGCAATGGTAAAAAAACTTGAAAAAGTAGATGCGGTCATCGTAGGTTCCGGCTGGGTCGGTGGAATTGCGGCGGCTGAACTAACAAAAGCAGGATACAATGTGGTCATATTAGAACGTGGTAAAAATAAAAAGCATGAAGATTTTATTGGTACCAAAGATGAATTACGCTATTCTAAGCGATATGAACTCATGCAAGAATTGAATAAGGACACGATTACTTCCCGTAACTCCATGAGCAAAGAAGCCATACCGGTTCGGAATAATATGAACGCACGTCTTGGAAACCATACAGGTGGCGCAGGTGTTCACTGGAATGGCATGTCTTTTCGCTGGTTGCCGTATGATTTTGAAATTTATAGTAAGACTGTAGAGCGTTATGGGAAAGAAAAAATTCCGAAAGGTTCGACGATGCAAGATTGGGGCATTACATACGATGAGATCGAACCATATTTTGATCAATTTGAAAAAACAGCAGCAATCTCAGGTGAAGAAAACCCAGTCGGTCCACCACGTTCCGATAAATATCCGAATCCACCAATGAAGGAAACACCGAATATTCGTTTGTTCACCAAAGCAACGAAAGCTCTCGGTTACCACCCTTATCGGATTCCATCTGCGAACGCTTCACAAACATACACCAATCCAGATGGTGAAACAATCAATGGTTGCGTATATTGTGCCTTTTGCGAAGAATATGGTTGTGACTTTGGAGCAAAAGCGGATCCGATTGGTACGGTGCTCAAGACGGCACATAAAACGGGTAAGATGGAAGTTCGTAATGATGCGTTCGTTAATCGAGTAAGCCATGACGGAAAGAAAGCGAACGGATTAATCTATACTGATACAACGACTGGTGAAGAATTCGAACAGCCAGCAGATATCGTAGTACTTGCAGGTTTCGTCTTTACGAACACCAAGCTGTTGTTACATTCTAAAATTGGACAACCATACGATCCGAAAACTGGACAAGGCATCATCGGCAAGAACTTCACAGGTCACTTCAACAATTTGTCAACGTATATCGGTGCGCGTGGATTCTTTGAAGATAAAAAATTCAACAACTTCATGGGTGCTGGCGGTATGGGCTCTTCCATTGGCGACTTCAGCGGAGACAATGAAGATCATACAAACCTCAACTACTTGCATGGGTATGAAGTACATTACAGCCAGCTCGGTTCACGACCTATTAACAATAACGCAGTTCCATATGACACACCTGGTTGGGGTAAAGAATTTAAAAAGAATTCGATAAAGTATTATAACCGTAACCTTTTCATCACGGCACAGAGTGGCTTCTTGCCAAACAAGAATACCTATATGGATTTAGATCCAACTTATAAAGATGCACTCGGTAATCCACTTCTTCGGGTCACGGTGGAATATGCAAAGCAAGACATTGAACGTGCAAAAGCAGGAGTCGCACGTTGTGAAGAGATCATGAAAGAAATGGGTGCAGACCAAATGAACGTCGATGTAGTAAAAGATGATACTGTATTCGACCATAAATTCTTTACTGATCACTTCTTTGGTGGTGCGATCATGGGAGCTTCTCCTGAAAACTCCGCAGTTAACACCTATTCACAGATGTGGGATATGGAAAACCTATTTGTCGTAGGCGGATCTTCATTCCCGCATACTGGTAACTACAACCCAACCGTTACGATTGGCGCATTCGCTTATCGTGCAGCTGAAGGAATGATTAATTTCTTAAAAGAAGGTGGCAATATTGCAGTTACACCACTTGAAAAGAACGCTTGATTTTAAGTAAATAAATACGCCACCACCTTATCTGAATGAACAAGGTGATGGCGTATTTTTTGTATGAATATATCATAGCTCTATGAAATCACTTAATATGCAATGTAACTTCTTCTTTCAAACTAGAAAGAATGGGTGAACGTTCAACCGCAATAGCTGCGATTTCTGCGAGTTGCCCTTTATTTGTAGTGGACTCAGCAGATAACACGATCATCGGCTTCATAATCCCACTATTGCCGCTTTGAATTCCTAGAAACGGTGCTTTATCGCATACTCCACTGAAAACGATTTTCGCTCTGTCTACAGTCACTCCTTGATTATACGCTTCTAAGTGGAATGTAACCCCGAAACTAGTAGTGGCCGCAGCGATTAATAATTCAATTGGCATCACTTGTTTTTCTCCTGGCTTCGCAATCCCTTCCAAATCAATCTCCTGCAAGTCTTTCGTTTCAAGCGACATCAATTCCCCTACTACATAATGGGCCGTTCCTTGCCATTCACTAATCGCGAGTGACGAATCTTGCTCTATTAATTTCCTCATTATATTCATAATTTTTGTTGTGCTCATTTTTTAAAGCCTCCAGATCATTCTTATGGTGTCTATTATACATGTATAACATTGATTTGCTAATAAGGTGCGCATTACGCTTTACGGAATCTCTATTTATAGGGTAGCAAATTTCTATTACTAACAAGAAGTATAGAACATAAACTTATGACATTTTGATCGTAACTACATATCCCCTGTATGAAATGTTTATCCCCATCAAGCCTACAGCATATCTCGGTTGGCAAACTGATAAATTATAAGTTATCGCTGCCCCCCCTTCGCACACTATATAGAGTCAGAAAGAAAAAAGGATACAGGGTGTGGAAATGTTTTTTCCACACCCACTAGATCTATTTTGTAGTTTATTTAAGTTCTTAGGTTATTGCTAGTAGCAAAACTGTCCCATGGAGCGGAGCAAAACGCTCGATTGAAGCGACTAGTTTAACCTTCTCGTCGTACCTCCATGAATAGTCACTCGTCAAATTTCGATAATTAATAAATTCACCAAAAAAACAGCAGACAAACTTTTACTAAAAGTTTGTCTGCAATTTAAATTTCTCTTTATTTTTTTATAACTTTTTATATCTTATTTCTCAAACATACTCTCAATCAATTCTTCCATATCTTCCGCAGCATGCATTTCTTTCGACTGAAGGGCATCGAGCTCGCCGTTTTCCATAGTCTCTACGCTAAACTTCTCCGTCTTCTCTTCTACACAGTTGACGAATATAGTATACGCTTCTTTTAGTTCATTGCCTTCCGTTTCAAACGCGTTCGGAACTTCCAATGCATTCATGTCGGTTAAGATCTGCTTGAACTCTTCTACTTTTACTAACCATTGTTCTTTCATCCCTGGAATATCGAGCTCTTGTTTTGAAATGAATTCTTCAGAAATACCTTCGTATTCTTCTGAGGCTATGATCAAGCGTTCATGTAATCCAATGATTTTCTGTAAGTAATCTTTTCTGCTGAGTGCCATAGTATCATCTCCTATTGTGAGTATACACGTTTAGTATTTCATCATGTAACCCTCAATGCAAGCAGGAGCATGCAGACAACATCCCTTACTTATTGTAGATGGACTTCGTTCCTATCTCGTTTCATATAAATCATTATGTATACACACCAGACCGGCTCTATATAGCGAGCGGTTGGTTGACGGCTTATGCAAAACAGCTGCCGGCCTGGTGCATTTTCTATTTCTTGCTTCGTTAATGCTTCCCATTGTTCTTACTGTTGTTACCTATAATGAAAACCAGGCTGGCTCTATAAGCGAGCGGTTGGTTGACGGCTAGTGCTGAACAGGTGCCAACCTGGTTTGCGTGATCGTTTAGGCATCACCTCCTTTACAGCGTATACGCCTTTATTTTTCCACTATCCATTGCCCGGAGCTTGTATCCCTTCCCATAGTGAACACTTGCTCCACGACACCTTCTCGTCCATATTGATAACGAATTTCTACTTTGTCATTGGCAATCGGAATAGCTTTACGATACGATGCTTCAAGGAATAACTCTCCTATTCGGCTTGATTGTGCGAACACCGCAGATTCAGGTAGTTTATTCAATCCAGTTAGCTGATCGTATAAATATAAATCAAAGTACTGCTCGGGCGTATAATCACTCTTTAGTTGATCGGTCAGATAATCTATATAGATAGACTCCGTTTTTTCTTCGGTTGCCACGCCAATCAGTTTGCCATAAATCTTGTGTATAGGCGTGATTGTCGCTCCTTGCACAGTTTCTTTGGCTGGAAAATGGTTCAATAATAAGTATTCCCGTGCGTTCAACAGCTGATCATAACCGCCAGCAATCGTTACATGTTGTGCCTTATATCGATCCATCAGTTCGGATGATAACTCGTTACCGTTGACTTTCAGCTTGCCGTTTTGCAGGACAACCCGATCTCCAGGAACTGCGACGACTTCATAATAGACCCCTGTATACGTCGGTAAGTGACTATTCGTATTCGTAAATGTCCGTACTACGTCCCCCGGATCATAGACAGAGGCATCATACAGGTCTGCCTTACGTTCTATAACTGGATGATACGTATCCGGACTCCACTGAAGTGAAAACGATTCGTCATCGACATATAATAGACCGTCCACTTTTCTCACTACGGGTAATGAAGAAAATTCTTCGTAATCAATAGCGGATAGTTGATCTTTCTTTTGTAACGCAGAAATCAAAGCCATATCGTCAAGTGGATCATAGGGCGTTCCTGGACCTTGATCAGCAGACAGTTGACTATCTGAAACAAAGTTAAATACTAATAACAAAGCGACTACCGGTAGTGCCGCCGTAACTAGCAGCGCTTGCCAAGAAAACTGCCTCCTTTGCGAAGGTTGAAGGTTTTCATGTACCCGCTGTTTGATTCGTCGCTCCTGTTCCGTTGTATCTCCCATCATGTGGTCCAGTTTTCGTTTAAAATCATTCATAGGTTTCTACCTCCTCTTCCGCAAAAAATCCCTTGAGTTGCAACTTCGCTCTTCGTAATCGAGTCTTGATTGTATTTTCATTGAGCCCGAGAAATTCTGCGATCTCGGCAATTGATTGTTCATCATAATAATATAAAAGTAATGGCTCACGGTATTTCAATGGCAGCTGAAATAAATGCTTTTCAAGTGAAGCTAGTTGCTCTTGCTCGAGTACTTGTTGCTCCGAGCTTTTAGTAGATACAAAAATCGACTCGAACACCACATCTTTCTTATGTTTCCAGGAGCGCAAATAATCTTTTGCACGATTTGCGGTCATTTTGGTTAAGTACGTTTTAATTGA
Organism: Sporosarcina sp. P20a; assembly: GCF_002743175.1. Lineage (NCBI taxonomy): Bacteria > Bacillati > Bacillota > Bacilli > Caryophanales > Caryophanaceae > Sporosarcina > Sporosarcina sp. P20a. The sequence goes on along the minus strand of NZ_PDYT01000026.1, from coordinate 17,265 downwards.
AGCTTCATTACGGAACTGGTCACTCTTCTGGAAATACGTGACGAAGACTTCTTGCACGACGTCTTCCGCGGTAGACCAGTTTTTTACGTATAAATAAGCGATACGTACTAAATAACGCGAATGCTCATTCATTATTTGATCCATTTCATTCATTTGGGTTAGTCACTCTCTTCTATGGCCATATCATGTCTCCGTCAACATACGTTGCAAAATCCTTGAATGACCTTTTTTCTGTCATGCCAAAGCGGTTCACTTCATAATTGGACTGATCCATATTGGCATATCCTTCGACTGTTGTATAGCCGATCAGTAACCCTACTTCTTTAGCCGCCGCAATGAACTCTTCATTATATTGTCCATACGGGTATGCGATAGAAACGGCTGAAGGTACGTGCTGTAAGTTGGTCTGCAAGTCTTCAATAATTTCTTCTTCTGTATGTTCAAATACTAACCCAGCTCCACTTTCTCTACCTAGTTCATGTAATGCACAAGTGTGAGCTTCGAACTGAAATACATCGTTCATTTCATTTAAGTCTTCTACATTCAAATATTTCAATAATCCTCCACCGTCAAATGCCGGACCACCTTTTTCTCTATCCATACGGGCAGAAATAATATGTTGTGGCGAAGTAAAGCCATATCGTTTCAAGACGGGATAGGCATGCTCTTTGGATGACAATAAACCATCATCAAATGTAATAATTAACGCCTTCTCGGGTACAACAAGCCGGCCTTCTAAATAATCATACAACTGTTGTGAGGTCAATGTCGTAAATTGCTCATCAGCCAAATACGCCATCTGCTTCTCAAAGCTTTCGAGTGAAATGGTACTCATCTCCGTTTTCATCTGTTTACGAGGTAACACTTGGTGATACAGCAGCACCGGTAATCCTTCATCCATTTCTACTGAAGGCTTGTGAATATAACCTGCCCGCTCACCTACTTTGATGAGATACCAGTCTTTTTCTTCCTGTATGACCGGGTAACGATAGCCTTTTCTTAATTGAATGAGGACATCACTTTCACTATTCGAATCTGTATACACAGGCGTTGTTTGGGCAGTTTTTACAGAGCCCAGTCGTTCTGTATGTAATGGAGCTTTCAACACGTTCTTTTCTACTTTTGCCTGACCTTTACGAATGAAAGCGGGCATCTTGCCTACTCGAATTTCGTAGTACTCCTCATCTTCTCCTATTAAGGCAACCGCTTGATTGGCTTGTAGTTCACCGATTCGGATCAGGTTCTTTTCCTTCATATAGATCGGTTGGTTGTTTGTCAGTGTCAACACCTGATCAAATTCTTTTTCAGTAATAAACGGTTTGTTTTGTAAAGTTTCTGCAAAAGCTGTAGCTGATTGCTCATGGAACAATGGTACTTCATTCAAATTCCACTTGGCTTCATTTCCCATTATAAATAACAGTAAGCTTGCAAGTAACAGAACACAGCTATATATTTTCTTCATGTGAATCCCCCTATTATCATTTGCGCACCCTACAGACGGAGGATTCCCGAAAAAGTTTCAAAACTTTTTTAAAAAGTTTTTTTAACAATCATTTTGCTCTCTTAGAACTGGATGCAACTGTTCCTGAACCCTTCTACTTCTTCATAATAAAAGGCACCCTTTCGCTCTTTATAGAACGAAAGAATGCCCATTACTTCATTAATTCACTTTACGACCCGTTTTCCCTACCTTTTCCCAGTAATCGTCCCGGATCTGCACTTTCAAGATTTTACCTGACGCCGTTTTGGGCAGCTCATCCACAAACGTCACGCCTGTCACCGCTTTAAAATGCGCAAGATTTGCTCTCGTAAAGTCCATAATATCTTGCTCGGTTGCTACTGAACCGCCACGCAATACGATATAGGCATGTGGCGTCTCTCCCCACTTCTCGTGAGGCACAGCTATGACCGCAGCGTCTAGAACAGCGGGATGGTCATAGAGCACACCTTCGATTTCAATAGACGAAATATTTTCACCGCCACTAATGACGATGTCTTTCTTGCGGTCAACGATATTGACGTAGCCATGCTCATCAATCGTCCCCATATCCCCTGTCATCATATACCCGTCACGTAACACTTCATCAGTCGCCTCTTTGTTCTTCCAATAGCCTTTCATGACCCCATGACTACGGACTGTGATTTCACCTGTCTGCTGACCGTCCTTGGCTACTTCTTCCCCGTAGTCGTCAACTAAACGGACATCTACACCAATCATCGAATAGCCTGCTTTTGCTTTTAACTGAAGCTGCTCTTCATCGGATAAATGTTGGACAGTCGAGCGAATCGTCGAAAACAAACTTAACGGAGATGTTTCCGTCATGCCATAGACTTGAATGAATTCCCAACCCAGTTCTTTTTCCACCCGTGAGATGAAGGATGGTGGCGGAGCAGAACCCGCAACAATCACTCGGATCTTATGCGTGAACGTTGGCTTATGCTCTTCACAATATTGGAAGAGCAAATTCAACACAGCCGGTGCCATATGCAATATCGTCACTTTATGCTGTTGAATCGCTTCGATAATAGTCTGCGGCGACGTTTTACGTAAGCAAACTTGAGAAGCTCCGTTCGCCGTATAATAAAATGGTGACCCCCAGCCGTTGACATGGAACATCGGCAACACATGAAGTAGCACATCATCATCCGTCACACGCAAATGATGCATCGCACTCATAGCATGCAAATAGTTATTGCGGTGCGTTAGCATAACCCCTTTCGGATTACCTGTTGTTCCACTTGTATAAAGTAAACTGCACACATCATCTTCTTGCACGTCTGCTCGCTCAAACGATTCCGTAGAGAAAGATTTTAGCCATTCGTCGTAATCTATTGCTTCTGAACCATCTTGTTTATGATGAATAATAATTTTCTCTACCGTCTCGAGCGAGTGCTCAATCGGTTTGATAAGATGATAAAAATCCTGATCAACAAATAATAACTTCGACTCACTATGATTTAAAATGAATACATAATCTTCAGGCTTCAGTCGTGTATTTAACGGCACCATGACGCCACCTACTTGATAGAGTCCATAAAACCCTTCAAGCATTTCAATCGAGTTTCCACATAAATACGCTACGTGATTTCCTTTTTCAATACCCAAGTCACGTAAACCACGTGATAGCTGATTCACACGACCGTTTAACTGTGCGTATGTAAAAGTGCGTCCTTCTTCTCCAAAAATCGCTTCCTTACCACCATACAGCGTAACGGCACGATCTAGGAATTGCGTCAAAACTAATGGAACATTCATCTGCATACCTCCTCATTCTGTTCTAACACAATTGTATAGTAAACGTTTCCATTTTACTATATTTTCTAATATTTTAAAACAATTATATAATAAAAGATCAGTAGAACTATCTTCTATAGCTGTTTTCATCTGTAGTATGGTGCACGTAAATCTTACAAAGAAAAGCATTCATTTACTCTAATTTAGAGTAAATGAATGCTTTTTTAATTGCATGACAGAAACGCTACTTCCCTAAAACCTTCTTTACATCCGCCACCAGCAAGTCATTTTCCGTATCGCTCATACCGTTATACTGCTTGACGATCTCTCCGTCAGGATTAATTAAGTAAAAGAAAAAACTGTGTGATCGTTGGTCAAGTGCTCCCTTTTCTAGAAAAGCTTTAAACGTATGAACCGATAGATCTTGAATTTCTTCAAACTCATAACCTGTTAAAAACGTCATCGTCTGTAGGTCAGCACTATAGTCTTTTGCATATTCTCGTAAAACTTCCGGTGTATCAATTTCCGGATCAATACTGAACGAAATGATAGGGGGTGTTAAGCCGTCTTTTTTTAATTCTTCCTGTATACCGACCATATTAGCCGTCGTTCTCGGGCAAACGGTTGTACAGTGCGTATAGGAGAAGTAAGAAATCCACCAATCACCTGTCAAATCATCCAAGCCCAGTGTATTTTCGTCTTGTGTAGTGTAGTCGAAATCTGAGATTTTCTCTGACATATTCGTTTCAATTGTATTGTTGCAGGCACTCAGAAAAAGAGCAGCTACCAAAAGTATGAGGACGGATCGTATAGTCATAGGCATCTTTCCTCGCTTTAATAGGTATGAAAGAAAGGAGAGAGGTTTCGATCCCTCTCTCCTCTTTGCAAGTTATGCTTTAGCTGTTTCCTCTTTTTTAACCAATTGGCCTCCGCCGTTCTCTAAGAACTTGATCATACCTTCTGCAGCACGATACGCTAGAGCACCAACTGTTGCTGTAGGATTGGAACTACCCATAAGTGGGAATGAAGAAGCCCCTACTACGAATAAATTATCCATATCCCATACTTGTGAATAGTTATTGACAGCGGATGTTTCAGGATTGTCTCCCATGACTACACCGCCACCTGTATGGTCAGATAATGACGTTTTATCAAATTCCGTTTCCTCTGTAATTTCAGGCACGGTAATATGATCGGCACCCATTTGTTCCAGTAACTCTTTACCTCTTTGGTGAGCATATCTGACAATGTTGCGGTCTTGATCATGGAACTTGCTCGTGACGCGTAGCAATGGATCACCAAACATATCTGTATACGTCGGATCTAAGTCCATATAGTTTTCACGCCAAGCAAGCGCACCATTTTGTTGCTGAACGTCTATCCGACGGTTCGCATAGAAAATGGACTTGTCTTTAAATTCTTTCCCCCAAGAAGGGACACCTGCTGGAACGTGGTTATTCGTAATCGGTCGATCTCCTCTTTGAGACGTACGCAAACAGAAACCATGCAAGAAATCGAGTTTCGTGTGATCCAGTTGCTCCACGTTGAAATCATCCATCGTCACACCAAGTGCGCCGGTACCTGCATAGCGATTGAATTTCTTTTCATCAAAGAATCCACGTACACGTGTATGCGTCAAGTTGCGCTGGTGAGCAGTTAAATGGCTACCAATCACGCCTGTTCCGTCTTTTGGATTGTATGGCTTGCCGATTTCGGATAATAACATGAGACGCGTATTCGTAAAGGTGAATCCAGCCACAACGACAATATCTGCCGGTTGAATGAACTCTTCCCCCGTTTCCGTATCTACATATTTAATACCGACTGCTTTTCCATTTTCATGGACAATCCGAACTGCGTACGAGTTATTGCGCAACTCATACTTACCGCTTTTATTTGCTGTCGCTAACACTGTAGCAATCGGATCGGCTTTCGCTCCGAAGTCACAGCCGAATGATTCACAAAATGCGCAGTACACACATCCGTTGATCGTCTCTCCGTCGGGATTCGTATACGTCTCCGATATGTTAGCAGAAGCTATACGATACGGATGGTACCCCAAATCTTTTGCAGCTTTCGTAAAGGTACGAATGATATCCGTTTCTTTCATCGGTGGGGTTGGATATTCATCCGAACGTTGACCTGGCCGCAATGGATCCGGCTCACCAGAAATACCAGCTGTTTTTTCAAACTGATCGTAATACTTCTCCAATTCATCATATGTAATACCCCAGTCTTGAAGCTGCATATCTTTCGGGATAATCTTCTCTCCATACTTTTCTACCGTCTTCGTATGCATTTCAAAATCTGTTGGAAGCCAACGATAGACCATGCCGTTCCAGTGAACACCTGAACCGCCAGTAGCTGTACCATTAATCGCATTTGTATCGTTACTTCGGTTAGGCGTCGCCGTTTCATCCAGCGTATTGCGGATCGTCAACGTTTCTTTGTTCAATTCTTGGAACATGAGTTTCCGCACATCGTAACGAAGTTCATCTTTTGCACCGACGAAATCTTCTCGCTTCTGCGCTTTCCCTCTTTCTAATCCAACTACTTTATATCCTTTTTTCGTTAATTCAGCTGCTGCAATACCACCTGCCCAGCCTGAACCTACGACGACCGCATCTACTTTTTCTAATGTTTTTACCATTCTTTTCTCCCCTTTCCTATCATTTATTTAGGTTGATAATCTGTCAGGCTCACTTGATCCATTTTCACGAACTTATCTTCTTCTATCATATGGGCATACGATGCGATAGCACCTGGATATTCTTTCATTTTCCAGCCTTTCATATCTCGATTGCCTCCGTATAACGGATCACAATACGCGCCTTCAAGCGTAGTAGAACGCAATAAATTAAAGAATCCTTTTGAACTAATGCCTTTGACTTCCACTTTGTCATCTGCAAAGTCCGTCATAATTTCTACTTGCTGATCTTCGGTCGCTTTAACGAAATTCGTATCAAAGCGTTTTTGGCTCTCGGCATCCATTGTTCGTAAACCATTAATGAAAATCTGCCCACGGTCGAGGCTAGAGTCCGAAGCCGCTGCTTTAGAACCTATGAAAGGACCTTGTCTGAAATCGCCGACATTGGATCCATAAGGACCTGCCAACTGTTTATCGATATAATAAGGAACTCCTAATTCTATCGCTCCAGGACCGTTATCATCTTCAGGGAAGATTCGCTCCACTGCCTGTTCCAAAATAGCGAAATCAGCAATACGTGTGAAATACATACGCGCTTCTTCATATCGCTTTTCTTTACCGCTTCCTTTATCCCCAGCGGTATTCGAATTCGTATCGTTTTTAGATCGACTGCTGAATAGACCGCCAAGTAGCGCACCACCGGCTACACCACCGACAGCAATTCCTGTGTTCTTAACAAAATTACGGCGTCCCGGATCGGAAACTTCATTTGTATTCTTCGGGTTGTTCGAATTATTATCAGCCATTGGCTTTCCTCCTCTTTATGTAAATAGTTCAACACTACATTAGTGATGCACATCGGAATACATTCCCACTTTTCGGGAAACTGAATGCGTATGCAGTAATGCTATCACAATGTGATTATCGTAAATACTAGCAGACACTAAAATACTATTTTTACAGTGATTGTATAGAAATGTACTGTCCTATGCACAGTCTAAATCCTTAGTCCAGATTTTTCAAACTATTAACCTTTACCCTACTTTTTAAAAATATAAGCCTATTCGACGATCTACATTCAATATTTTCTTCGAAGTACTTCTATAGATCCTTCTAAAAATGTCACATCATTACCCGCTGTTCTCATACACTATGAATGAGGTGAAAACTATGGCGAGAGTCAAATATCGAGATTCAGATGTCGACTTAATGGCAAGAATGATGAGAGCGGAAGCCGAGGCCGAAGGTAATCAAGGTATGTTATATGTCGGAAATGTTATCGTGAATCGTGCAGTAGCCGATTGTCTAGACTTCAGAGATGTGCGGTCTATAAACGATGTCATTTTCCAAATACAAGGCAATAATTATTCTTTTGAAGCGGTGCAAAAAGGAAACTTGTTCTACCAACGCGCTCGAGCTTCTGAAAAAAGATTAGCTGAACGGACTCTAACAAACTGGCGTCAACATCCCGCCCACTATGCGTTATGGTATTTTAATCCATACGCCCCCTGCCCACCTACTTGGTATGGTCAGCCGTTTACAGGGCAATTTAAAAATCACTGTTTCTATGAGCCAGTAGCCGGTACGTGCGAAAGTGTGTATATGGGTTAAGGCAAGTACCATTTACTAGACTGAATTGAACATATTGGTTGAAGATGATAAACTGGTCTCATGAACACAATCGAAATTAACGAGTAACCACCTTCCACTTGGTCAGAATAGAGGGTGGTTACTTTTCTTTTTATACTACTTGAACCACTTTCAAATAGGAGGTACTACCCGTGCAAATTATTACTTCACACGTCAATACAGACTTCGACGCACTTGCTTCAATGATTGCAGCGAAAAAACTGTATCCGGACGCACAACTAATTATTTCAGATAAGCTCGAAAGTCGCGTACAACGTTTCTTAAATATTTATCGGGATGTCTTCGACTTTGTGCCAAGCGCTCACGTCGACTGGGAACAAGTGACGGAAATGATTATCGTCGACGTTGCATCTTTAGCTAGAATCGGCAAACTTCCTGACGATTTCGATGCATCTAAGCGAAAAATCATCGTCTACGACCATCACCAAAAAGGTGAAAATGATGTGCAATATGATGAAGGTATCGTTGAATTAACTGGCGCTGCGGTCACTCTACTTATTGAAGAAATACGTAAACAGAATATAGCTATTTCAAGTTTCGAAGCTTCATTATTCGGGCTTGGCCTGTATACAGACACAGGAAAATTTACATATGCGAGCACCACGGTACGGGATATGAAGGCAGCTGCTTATCTGCTTGAGCAAGGAATGAGCCTCGAAATGGTCGGGAGTTTCGCGGAAGAAACGTTGACATTCGAACAGCAAGATTTATTAGATCAACTTCTTACCCATACTGAAATTCATGAAGTAGATGGTCTTGAAATTGCCGTCAGCACACATGAGTTAGATCATTTCGTAAACGGCCTTGCGTTGATTACAACAAAGGTGTTAGGCGTTAAAGGAACCGATGCGGTCATTGCTGTTGTTAAAATGAAAAACTCCGTGTTTATCGTGGGACGTGCAAACTCAGAACGCATCACATTGCAACCCATTCTAAAAAAACTTGGCGGTGGCGGTCATCAACACGCCGGTTCCGCTACGGTGAAAAAAGGAGATAAAGAAGCGATTCTTGAAGATATCAACAGCAGTTTGGAAACAATACTGCGGCCAGCGATTACCGCAAAAGAGCTGATGACTTCTCCTGTTAAAACACTGACACCCGATACAACGATCGAAGAAGCGGGGCGTCGCATGTATCGCTACGGACATTCCGGCTACCCGGTTGTCGAAAATAAAAAACTAGTCGGCATTATTACTAGACGAGATCTCGATAAAGGGAATCATCATGGACTCGGACATGCGCCTGTAAAAGCGTATATGACGACTAAAATGTATACTATTGAGCCCGATACGTCACTCGAAGAAATCCAAGAGCTTGTCATTAAACACAATATCGGTCGCTTGCCTGTCATTGAAGACGGAAAAATCGTTGGCATTGTGACTCGATCGAATATTATCCAAGTTCTCTATAGCGATATGATGGCGGATAAAAAAACAGCAGACACTCCACCTTCCCGTGAGATCATTAATAAAATGCAAAAGCAACTGCCAGGAGAAGCTCTCCAGTTGTTGAAAGAAATCGGAGAAACTGCCAGTCGAATCGACGTGCCTGTTTATTTAATTGGTGGGATTGTCCGGGATATTTTATTGGACAAGCCAAATTTCGATATTGATATCGTCGCGGAAGGTAATGGAATTGAATTGGCCAATAGCTTGATGGATACACATGGTGGCGACGTCATTGAACATGAAAGTTTTGGCACGGCGACATGGAATACACCGTCCGGCTTATCAATCGATATCGTATCGTCTCGACTCGAATATTATGAACAGCCTGCTGCTTTACCCGAGATCGAGACATCCGTTCTCGGCGATGATTTGCAGCGCCGAGATTTCACGATCAACGCCATGGCCATCCGTCTCAATGCCGAAGCGTTCGGTGAATTGATTGACCCATTTGACGGGCAGAATGATCTACGTGAGAAAAAAATTAAAATTCTTCATAATATTAGTTTTGTCGAAGACCCTACCCGCATTTTCCGAGCGGTACGTTTTGAACAACGTTTCGGATTTTCGATGGATGAACAGACAGAAAAATTGGCGCTTGAGTCGATCGATAAAGTAATCCATTTGTCACCTCAACGCATTAACGAAGAAATGATCCGTTTATTTACCGAAGGCAGTCCGCAAGAAGTGATCCGACGCCTGTTTGAACTGAATGTATGGCAACAGTTCGGTGTGAATGAAAAACAGATGGATGCATCGGTTGCTACGGCTGAAAATCTAGAACAAATTTACAACGAACAAGTACGTAAGATTACGAATTTAAAAATCGCTGAAAAACCTAGTTGGTTCAATTACTTTTTACTCCCCTTCTATTGTAATGATAGCTTGTATGCCGCAGAGAAATTCACGTTGCGGAAGAACAGGAAAAAGTTATTGGAAGAAATCATGGAGTTGCAAAAACATGAACAATGGAATGAGTCTACACAAACAGGAGACTACCATCTGTTTTTACATGACTACTCCGATGAAGCTATTCTGTTTATTCTAGTGGCTAATCAAGTGCCCTATCAGGAATCCGTTATGGAGTATTTATATGATCGTAACAAGCTGCAAAGCTATTTGAATGGCGGTGATTTAGTCAAAGCAGGACTGAAGCCAGGTCCAACTTTCTCTAAGATCTTGCTACACTTGGAAGTTAGCCAGCTAAATGGAGACGTTTCTTCAAAAGAGGATGCGGATCAGTGGTTGGAAGAGTATTTATGTACGCTATAATAAATTAATACAAAACAGCCCGCACTTTTCCATTGAAGTGTGGGCTGTTTTAGTTTCACTCTGTATTTTTCTAAGTCCAACATAACTCCTTTTAAAAAACACCTAGAAAATTAGAGGAATACTCTAACTTTCTAGGTGTTCATTATTTAATAGTGACGAATCTTATTTCGAATCCGCTCGAAAACCTGATTTATCATAGCCATATTTATCATAACCATTTCGATCGTAGCCGAGTTTATTGAAACCTTTTCGGTCATATCGATCCGCATCATAGCCCGACTTATCATAGCCTTGATCATCCCGGTCCGTTCCATTTCGGTGGAGTCCTTGTGGGGTGAAGCCGTTGCAGTCGAACCCTTTTGTATCATACTTCGTACCATTGGCATGTTTGCCATCCCGATTAAAACCATATCGATCATAGCCGAATCGGTTATAGCCTTCTTTATTAAAACCGTTCTTATCATAACCTTGCAAATTAAAACCTTTTTTATCATAGCCTTGGCGATTTCGTCCATTCTTCCCGAAACCTTCTCGATCGACGCCTGCTTTATTAAATCCGTCTCGATTATAGCCTTCACGATCCATGCTATGTTTATTGAAACCTTGTGCATCATAGCCTTCAGAATCATAGCCCAGCGAATTTAAGCCCGATGCATCGTATCCTGCTCGGTCAAAGCCATCTCGATTGTAACCGTGCTGATCATAACCTTCTGCATCATACGTCTTTTCACTAATATGCGCGCCATCGCGTGTAAAACCTTCGCGGTTGTATCCTCTTTTATTATAGCCGTCTGCATCAAAGCCCGCTTGATCAAAGCCGTGATCATCGAATGGACTATTATTTAGATGAACGCCTTGAAAATCAAAGCCTTTGCCATCATACATCGTACCGTTCATATGCTTGCGATCACGATTGAACCCTCTTTTGTCATAGCCGAATTTAGTATAGCCTTGACGATTAAAACCGTTCTTATCATAACCTAGCTTATTAAATCCATCCGTCCCATAACCTTGGGCACTGACACCGTATTTATTGAAACCGTATTTGTCATAGCCTTGTTTATTGAAACCCGCACGGTTGAAGCCATGGACATCATAACCGTCCCTGTTATAGCCATTCTTGTGAAAGCCTTGGCGGTTGAAACCATCCGCCTTATAGCCTTCTTTGTCATAGCCTTGGACGTTATAACCACTTTTATTATAACCTTCTGCATCATAACCATAACGATCATAACCCGTTCGATCAAAGCCCGCTTTATTATAGCCCGTTGCCTTAAATCCTTCTTTGTCATACCCTTGATTATTATAGCCATTTTTGTCAAAGCCTTGTGCATCAAAGCCATACTTATCAAAACCACTGGCATTAAATCCTTGTTCATTAAAGCCGTGACGATCATAACCAAACTTGTTAAACCCTCGTCTGTCAAAACCTTCACTATTATAAATTGTCGTATCTCGTTCTATGTCTTTATTTTTTAACGGATCACCATAATTCATGTCGTACCTCCGCACAATATGTTATCGAATTCACACTCTCTATGCATCATACTACAAAAAGAGGGTAAACTCACCAAGTTTTGCAAGGCCTGCAGATGAAGTATGGCGAATTGACCGGAACCGAAGCACTTCTATCCGATCACGGACTGAGTTTTCGGCGTGACGGTAGGTTTATTCTTTAAACATATGTTTCTTATGCCATTTTAAATATGGCTTGTTGTTCTCCGTTCGATTCACTCTCATCTTGCTGTGCAATCCATACTTCTCGTAATCCTCTTCCAGAATTCTAGATGAAATATGAATTTTGCCAGTTCCGTCAAACGCAATGAAACCGTAATGATAGAGCGCATCATGATTGCGACAGAGCAGAATGCCATTGTTCGGATCAACGCGTTCGTTGTTCGTGCAATCTTTCCAAGGTTTTGCGTAGCTAGCTTGCAATAATTCCGGTAGCTCGATATCGCATAGCGCACACTGATCATTCCATAATTGCATGAGTTCGTTGCGGAAGCGCTGATGGCCCATTCGCACTTTCGTTTTCGTTTCCGATTCGGTTTCAGCAAGTACCGGAATGAGGAAATCATGCTCCGTCTTCTGCACGGTGCCCATAACGAACTCCAATTGTTCTTCATCGATTTCATAAATATTCAAATCTGCAATCAACTCAACCAATTTAATCGTCAGTTCTTCATTGCACGGGAAGAGATAGCCTTGATTTCCATTGCCGTTCTCTTGAAATGCAGAATACTTAATCGGCAATAGCGGTAGAAGTTCATCGAAACAATCCGCAATCGTCAACGGTTTATCGAGTTCGTGATACTCCACTTCCACTAAGTACCCTTTGGCGTCTTCACTATCTGTCAATCGAATCGAAGACGGCTTTCGCTCCTCGCGGTAACTCGACTTCGCCACACTTATTGCGACAATATCCCCTTTTACATAATGAAAGATGCGATCTCCTTCATCCACTTCTTTCATCCGTTCCCAAAAATGATGAACATTGCCTATACTATCTTGCTGTAATGACCAAAGCACACCTAATTCCTTCTCTTCATCATATGTACGTCCTTGCATTACGATATAACTTTGCATCGTGCTTCACTCCTTTGCGAACTGACGCGCTTCTTCTCTCTTGATTATACCGAAACTGACTATCTTTCAACAGTCGATTGATTAATTACATGTCGTTATCTTTACTTTGCGGTAAAACAATGAGGCTGGCAACGTAATTGAATAGCAAAAGCTCTTTATGCAACTAACCCCCCTTTACATGCAGGTCACCACAAAAGCCATTGTTCGATTTCCATCACCATGATACGATTCAGCCATGAACAATGAATAGAGGTGATGACCATACAGCTGAAAATTGAAGAATCCAATGAATTTCAGGAGATTGAAATCACGATTAGATGCCCTGAAGTAGATGAGCGCTTATCCTGCCTCATACGTCAGATCAATCAAATGATGTATAGCTTTACGGTTACAAAAGATGACGCTGTCTATTCGATACAATCTAGTGAGGTTCTCTATATCGAAACAGTGGACAATGCATCCTTTTTATACACACAGGATGACGTCTATGAAAGCGAATTACGGCTGTATGAATTTGAGAATCAATTGAAAGATACGCGATTTCTGCGGATCAGCAAACATATGATGGTCAATACATCCAAAATTGAAAGTGTTCGTGCGTTATTGAATGGGCGATTTGAAGCCATCTTAGAAAACGGTGAACTGGTCATCGTCAATCGTCATTACGCAAAAATATTTCGAAAGCATTTCCTAGGATGAGGTGAAGCAGTTGAAAAATCTTTTACTCTATATAAGCGGGGCTTGCTTCGCATTTACATTCAGCACGATCGTCTATTCTCTATTCCGATTTCTTGGAATCTACCCTCCACTGACAGAAAACATGACGCTTTCCATGCTAGTCATTTCTATCATCATTACGATTCTTATTTTTCTTTCACATCAATTGCCAATAGAGAATCCGATTTTGGTGTATGTGTTAGAAGTGAGTTGCGTCATAACTGTGATGATCGTAGCCGGTGCATTTTTCGACTTATTTCCTTTCGGGCTGTATAACGTAGTGACGGCTATACTGGTGGGGCTTATTGCATATGGTTCTGTGATTATACTGATGTACTTGAACAATAAAGCAGACGAGTTAAAAATAAATCATATGATTTTGCAGAGGAGGAGTCAGGATGCAAACAATCATTGAAGTGGAGAATGTCAGTAAATCGTTCGGTCTTGTAAATGCTGTTGACGATATGAGTTTCTACGTAACGAAAGGAAGTCTATTTTCATTTCTTGGAACGAACGGCGCCGGCAAATCGACAGTCATATCTATTATTTTAACCGCACTCCAACCGGACAGTGGCTCCGTCACGGTTAACGGACTTACGGTTGGCAAAGAGGATGAAGTAATTCGAAAAGAGATCGGAGTCGTATTCCAAGAAAGCTTACTAGACCCGTTGTTATCTGTGCAAGAGAACTTAGAAATACGTGCACAATTATATGGAATGGTAAAGCAGGAGCGGCTAGCGGCCATACAGCGCTGCGCTGACATTGTAGATATTCATTCCATCTTGAAACGGCGATACGGCAAATTATCTGGCGGCCAGAAGCGAAGAGTCGATATCGCTCGTGCTCTCCTCCACCAACCCAAAATTTTGCTTCTCGATGAACCGACAACAGGACTCGATCCACAAAGTCGTCAGCAAATCTGGAAAATGATCGGACGTTTGCAAAAAGAGCATGGCATGACTGTTTTTCTGACGACACATTATATAGAAGAAGCCGCCAATTCGGATTTCGTTATCGTCATAAAAGAAGGACGAATCATTGCCAAAGGAACTCCAGTAGAGTTAAAACAGCAATACTCTGCAGACCGCTTATTTATTACAACGACCGATCACATTGCATTGCGCACACATTTTCAACAAGATCATGTGGAGTTTCAAGAAGAAGCTGGAGGATACACAATCGATTTGCCGAGTACGATAGCAGCCATTCCTATACTCACTACATACCAATCGCTTATTTCGTCTTTTGAAGTACGAAAGTCTAGTTTGGATGATGTCTTTATTCGTATTCATGATCGAAAGGATGTGTAGACCATGCTGATTTTTGCCAAAAGAAACTTACTACTCTATTTCCGGGATAAATCTGCAGTGTTTTTCTCATTGCTAGCCGTCTTGATCTTAATTGCACTCTATGTATTCTTTCTTGGCGATTTGATCGCGGATGGAGTGCCGGACTTTCCAGCGAAGCATTGGCTCTTGCTATCTTGGATTATCGCTGGTGTCATCACGGTGACGAGTGTGACGACAACATTAGGTGCATTCAGTGTGATGGTAAATGACCAAGCAACGAATGCCTATAAAGATTTCCGTGTTACGCCCATCAAACCATTCCAATTACTCGGTGGCTATATAATCAGTTCACTCTCCATAGGATTTCTTATGTGCATCATGACGCTTCTCGTAGCAAACGCAATGCTTCTCGCCACTGGTGAGCCTTTACTTTCATTCACACAACTCATTCAATCGGTAGGCGTACTATTTCTAGCAGTTGTGACTGCTGGTTCAATGATTTCTCTACTCGTCATTTTCTTTAAAACCTCCAATGCATTTGCCGCCGCTAGTACATTAATTGGGACTTTAATCGGTTTCCTTACCGGCATCTACATCCCAATCGGCACTTTACCTGCCTACTTACAAAGTTTGATTCAAATTTTCCCAATCTCCCATATCGCCGCTTTGCTTCGTCAAATTCTCATGGAGGCTCCAATGACTGAAGCATTCGCTCAAGCACCCGTTGAAATGAAAGAAAGCTTTCAGTTGAATATGGGAGTGGTTTTCAAAGTAAATGGTTGGCATATCTCCCCTTTAGTCAGTGTGATGTATCTACTACTAATCACTATCATTTTCTTTATGCTTTCAACTAGTGTGATGAAATATACTAGAAGATAGGTGTTCCGATATCAAAAAGTGTCATCGTCACAAACAATTCGGAATACTTATGCTATTATATACATAAACAATATCACTCTAGTAAAAGAGGTGAATAAATGGATTTCATTGCTTGGACGATTATTGCTTGTGAAATAGGTTTTTGGATCGTCATTCTTGCAGGCCTCATTACACGATATGTATTCAATAAAAAACGACTCGGCTTATTTTTTCTAGCATTAACCCCAATCATCGATTTACTATTGCTAGTCGTCACGGCTACCGATCTGTACAACGGCGCTGTTGCCACACAAGTTCATGCCATTGCGGCGATTTATCTAGGTGTATCGATTGCTTTCGGAAAAAGTATGATTGGCTGGGCGGACGAACGCTTTCTTTACTACATCAAGAAACAAGGCACAAAACCAGCGAAGAAAACAGGATATGCCCATGCACGCCATTCCGTGAAAGGTGCGTTACAACATGTACTAGCATTTATCATCGGTGGCGGGTTCTTGTTTGTCTTGATTTACCTAATTGGAGATGCCAATAAAACCGAAGCACTCTCTCAAATGCTAAAGTTATGGGCTCTCATCGTTGGCCTTGATATGGTGGTTTCACTCTCCTACTTCATTTGGCCACGGGCTGAAAAAGTGAATCGGCATAGGTAACCTGCTGTTTTCATGGTGATACCGGTTCAACCTGTAAATGCATAACACATTGGGACGCAATCCGCACAGGAGTCGGTGTCCCTATTTTTATTTTTGAATTGACGTTAAAGGCAACTAAACAGCAGCTCATAAATTTATTTTCCCCTGCTAATTACATTGTTAAATGATTGAGCCTTGATGAATGGAACGGTTTCCTAGAAAGGAATTTTGAAATACTAAAAAACTTTGATGTAAAAAAGGAATTATATGCTAAAGTGAATTATAAGAGGTTGGCTTATTAAGCAATCGGGCCAGATTATGTCGGACTTCTAAGTGAACATCAGGAGATTAAGATATGAAGAATAAGAAAACAAAAAATGTAGTAGGTTTAATTATTTTATTTGTAATCCTGCTGCTAATCAGGAACTTTTACTTTAACACTCATTACATTCCTCAAAAGGTCGCGGGTCATTCGGAAAATGAACTTATAAAAACAGGAAATACAAAATTTTATATTAAAAAAGAGGAAAGCGGAATAACCGTCATTAATTCAAGTGGAATAGGATTAATACGAATAAAATGGACATGTAAAGATTTTAAAGTTGACTCTCGAAATCCGGGAGATTCTGACGAACAAGGTGCTGCCATTTATTTTGAAAAGTGTGGTCCATCCGAAAAAGACATAGTGCGGTATCTTAATTCTTTTGAATACTTAAAAGAATAATGATTAAAGAATCGGGTGCGATTGCTGCAAATGTAATCGCACCAATACCGCAATAGGGCCACTTTCTTAAATGGAGAGTTGTAACGTTTTTCAATAAGACTCGTCTGAATTTTAAAGGAGGTAATTTAAACAATGAAAAATAAAATTGTTCTATCTTTGTGTTTGACAGTAGTTGCTAGTCTACTATTT
>NZ_PDYT01000025.1:0-48219 GCF_002743175.1 Sporosarcina sp. P20a | reverse complement strand
TGGTTATAATTAGGGGTCAAGCCGTCGACGCCTTGACACCCCGAATCATACCAAGGGGACTTTTCTATTTCAATAGGGTTCCACTAACCAAACAGGAATGCTCCCGATGGATCAGCGAGAGCTTGAGACCCTGGTCAGGTGCCTTAATTTCTGCAAAGTACACAGAAATACTGCAAAGCGAACCCTTCGCTGTTCGCTTGGCTCAAGCCACGCCCTCAGGAAAGCGTCCCCAGCTGGAGCTTCAATCCCCTCCCCTACACAAAATCACTCACTATTCCCAAGCACTTGCTTTTGAACTTAAAGAACTAAAACCAGTTCAAAAACAAAAAAGCCCAGCCGAAGCTGGACTTTTTAGGTTGCTTATTAGTTTGTTTCGATTAGGCCGTATTTGCCGTCTTTACGCTTGTAGACAATGTGCGTGCCGTCAGAATCTGCATCTGTGAAGATGAAGAAGCTGTGGCCTAGCATGTTCATTTGAAGAATCGCTTCCTCTTGATCCATTGGCTTCAAATCGAACTGCTTCGTACGTACTACGTCGAACTCCGCGTCGTCTTCAGGCTCTTGAGTATTATTGCTTTCAACTGACTGGAAGAAAGCAGCTACGCCTTCGCGCTCACGTGATTTACGATTAACACGTGTTTTATATTTACGAATTTGACGCTCTAGCTTGTCGATGATTAAATCAACCGCTGCATACATATCGTTGTGACGCTCTTCTGCGCGAAGTGTCAAATTCTTCATTGGAATCGTAATTTCCACTTTTGTTTGCTTATCACTATAAACTTTCAAGTTAACATTAGCTGTAGCGTTTACACCTTCTGAAAAATAACGCTCAAGTTTTTCAACTTTCTTTTCAACGTACTCTCTGATCGCCGGAGTTACCTCGACGTTTTCACCGCGAATATTGAAGTCTAACATATGAACTCCTCCTTTATTTAAACCATCACTACCTTACTTCTTCATAGTACCCTTAAAACCCTTTCTAAAACTTAAGAAAAATGCAGAATTGTAAAGAAACTTCGGTTTTATGTTGATATTACTCGGTTTCTTTCTTTTTGCGGGCATGATGTTTTAATTCTTCCGTGATCAGCGCATCCACTTTTTGATCTTCTCCAAACTCGAATCCATACTCAAAGCCAAATTCGGTTTCGTTTTTCCAAGCTACATTCCCTAAAATTTCAAAGGGATGCTGATAGATTGTAAATTCTAATTGCAGCGCAAGAATTTCTGAACGGACAGGCAAGTCTAGATGCGTCACGAACTTCACTCCACCTGTGCTGATATCCAAAATTTCACATTGTCCTTCATTGGATAAGCTTTTCTCTTCGTTATTTAATTGAATTCGAAATGTGGCCGGTATGTATGGTTGGAACGAATACCGAAAGTAATCATGGCGATTATAACGCATAGGATTATTCCTTTCTTTGAATACCTATATGTAAAAAAACCGAAAGAGATTCCTCTCTTCCGGTCATTAGTGCTTCGAATCGAAATAGGCACCGTCTTGAGACATCTTACCGTATGGATTTACATAGCTATTCATGTTTTCTTTTTTTGCTTGGGATTGTGAAATATTTGTACGAATCGCATGTGTGAAATGTTCCAGACTAGTCTGTACATCTTTCTCCAAACGAATCAGTTCCTTACCAAACGCATCTTCTTCTACTGTAAAAGGCTGGACTATTTGTGACTGCAATACATCACGTTCATTCAGTATCTTCTCGATTTGTTCGATGACGTCATCACGCTTTTCTTCGTCTTCTACCTGTACAAGCGTGATCAATTGAAGTGAACGGTCACGCCACATGGTCATTGCAGGTCGGATCATATCTCACTCACGTTCGAGTATTGTTTCGAACGATTGATCTGTATGACTTGTTTCCACGTATCGCGGAATTCTGTAATGATCCCTGCCGCTTCTTCAAACATTGCCGGATCATTTTGGATGTTCCCATCGATCAAGCGACTATTAACGAATTCATACAGAACGAGCATGTTTTTCGATACGTCGTAGGATGTATCCAATGTCAACATCAATTCAGTCACAATAGCTTGTGCTTTTTGAATCGCAATATTTTTTTGCTCCAAATTACCTTTAGCCAGCTCCATCTTTCCTTGCTGAATAAATTTTAGACATCCGTTATATAGCATTAATGTTAACTCGCCAGGCGTTGAAGTCGTCACCGTATTTGTTTGATATGCTGCATAAGGGTTGTTAGTAGCCATTTATGTCATTCTCCTTTTTCTAGCTAAGTTGCGTTACATGCCGCCGCCAAGTGAACTCATCAACGCTGCAGACTGGGAATTCGCACGCTGGATTGCTTGTTCCATCGCGTTAAACTGCTTATAGTAACGACTTTCCATCATCTGAAGTTTCGTTTCAAAACGCTCGATTTGTTTGTCCATATTTTTTATAGAACGACCGAGAGCAAATGTATCGTTTACAGCAGTAGAACTACCTGCTTTTACTGTGATCTTTTTTTGTGCGTCTTGTAATTCATTTCGGTATCGTTGTGCAATCCCTCCCTTTTTAGGGTCAGTATTGCTTTTACCGATTAAATCATAAACTGCGTTTGGGTTTTCTGAAATTTTAGCACGTAGTTTATCTTCATTGATAATTAATTTACCGTTGTCTAAATAACTCTTTGTTGGTTCTATCCCTAAATCTTTCATACTGATGTTAATTTCATTTCCATCTTTATCTGTAGTTGTAACAGTCGTACTCATAATAGAACGTAAGTTGTTCAGCATAGAAGAAAGTGCTGGATCACCTTTCAAAGTACCACTCATAGCTTTTTCTTCCCACAGCTCGACTTCCTTTTCTTTCATATCGGCTTTTTGTTCAGCTGATAGTGGATGGAAGGACTTGAATTGTTTCTCTTTAATTTTACTGTTAAGTTTTTCAATCATTTCATTATAGTCATTAACGAATTCTACTACTGAATCAAGAACTGTATCAGTATCTGTAGAGGAACTAAATGTTACTGGGGATGTTGTAGTCTGTTTCAGTGAAACTTCAAATCCATTAATGCTGAAGGTATTGGATGAGCGTGTTGTTTGAAGTCCATTAAAATTAAACGATGCATCTTTACCATCGGTTCTTGTTGAAGAATCATTATCTATTTTAAGTTGAGCCGCTAAAGTACCTGAACTCGAGATAGTTATTTTTCCATCCCCCTCACCCTTTCCAGTATCTTTAGAGCTAATAGCAATTTTACCTGAGGATGAATCGTAAAAAGCACTCACACCTGTTTTATCATTTAACTTTTTTAAAACATCATCAAGTTTATCTGAAGAAGTGATTGAAATTTCCACCTCTGGTTTTCCCGGTGTGTTTATTATGAGTTTTTGATCAGCATCGCCTTCAAATATATTTAATTCTTTTAAAGTTTTACTCGTGAAGTCTTCTCCATCAGCCAATCTATCTTTTATGACACCACTTTGCAATGTAGCTTGCTCCGCTAGAGCGTCGACCTTAATAGTACCCGAAAAGTCAGATGTAGAACCTTTTGCTGTAATACTAACCGCTTTCTCATCAGACACACTAACATTTTTCTTCATATACGTACTCTGCTTCATAACCGTGTCAAATAGCTTGTCGCTTGATTTTCTTAAGTCCCGGTTTGTGGAACGATAGTCGTCCAGCTGCCATTGTGTGTATTGTTTCTTTTGTGTAATTTTATCAAGAGGAATTCGATGCGCTTTCATCATGTCTCTGATGATTGATTCTGTATCGATTCCTGATGCTAATCCACCGATTCTCATCGTGCCTCACACCTTTTTAATTAAATTTTATGATCGATTAATCATCCAATGAAGTCTTTCATTGCTGCGTGTATGTCGAGGAATTTGTTCATGCCATCCGTTAATTCTTTCACTTCAGCCTTTGACAACTCGATTTTTTGCTCCGGTGTCGTCTGTTGGGTCAGCTGACCAATGGGTTGAATGTTCGACACTTGTCTTCTGTTTTCAACGGACCCACTCTCGTTAGGTGTTTGCACTGGTTGCGTTGCGGGGCCTTCGCCAATTCGGTTGACCATACTAGTCCCCCCCGTCTTCAATGAACAATCGTTATGTCTAGTATCGGATTAAAATACGGGATGTTGAGCATCGTCACAGTTTTTCTTCTATAGATTCCTATCTGTTTTACATTTTAGATATTCATGACGAATTGAAAATCCCTACTATTTTCTTTGGTGATGAATAAATATTTTCAACGTTATGAAAATCAGACTATTAGAACAGTCGAAAGTAATGTATGATAAGAGCAATCTATAAGAGTAAAGGAGCATACACTAATGTTTCATTCCATTAAAACGAAAATGATTCTCCTTGTCCTCGTGCTAGTTGCTGGCGGAGTTTTGACCATGACAGGAATTAGTAGCTGGTTAGTCAAGGAGCGGACAGAGGAAAATCTTACAGAATCGAGTAGTACGCTGCTAACTGAAATGAGTGCTTCTATTGAAGCGGATTTGCAGCAATACAGTAAAGGGTTAGAGTTGCTGACCGATTCTTCGGACTACACGAATGCTTCCGCCACAACAGGCGAGGCAGAAGTTGCGAAAGCACTCAATAACACGTTAGAGACGTACCCTGACGTATCCAGTACATATCTCAGTTTTGCGACCAAAGAAACGATGATTCGTCCTTACGTGGATTTGACAGAATTTGATCCCACTACGCGTGAATGGTATCAAAATGCGGTAGCAGAAACAGAACAAGTGCATTGGACCAAACCGTATATTGACGAAGCGACAGGTAATCTCGTCATTAGTGCTTCTAAAGCCGTGATGAACGGCAATGAATTCGTTGGTGTAGCGGGAATTGATATTCAGTTATCGACCATGTCCGAAGGGATCTCCGCGACTGCTATTCCACATGGTGGGTATGCATTCATTCTCGATGCTGAAGGAACGGCTATCGCTCACCCTTCACTCGTTGGAAAGAATGTCATGGATCGTGACTATGTAGCTGAAATGTACAAAGAGCCAGCTGGCCACCATACGTTCGAGCAAGATGGTGTCAAAAAGGTCGATATGTTCACGACCATTCCGAACTTCGACTGGAAACTGGGTGTCATCTATGATCAGAAAAACATGCAGTCACTGGCAACAGGTTTACGCAACGTCATGATGATGGCGGCTGTTGTGACATTGGCCGTACTTGCGATCATCCTATTCATCTTCATCAGCCGAGTATTGAAACCGGTTTTCCGTCTACAAGAGACCGTGCAGCAAGTAGCAGACGGTGACTTGACGGTTAGAGCCAACATTCATTCCAGTGATGAAATTGGAGAGCTCGGTAAAGGTTTTGATCAGATGCTCGACCAAATGAACGGTTTGATTACGACCGTGACACATTCCGCTTCCAATGTACTGGCAAGCTCACAAAATCTAAGTGCAGTATCCGAAGAAACAAATGCGACGAGTGAAGAAATCGCAAGTGCTTTGGCGGAAATTACTAGAGGGGTTGTCCAGTCTGCGGAAAACGCGGAAACGGTGACTACTCGTGCCGAGTTATTGAATCAGCAAATTCAAGAAGCCAATGATACTGCTAGCGAAATGGCAAGCTTGGCAACAGAAGCTGTAACCTATAACGCTGAAGGCCGTACCCAGATGAGTATTTTAAGCTCTTCATTCAATAATTGGAATCAAGACTTGCAACAAATGGGCGGCATGATCGGATCATTAGAAGACAAAGTGAAAGCAATCAGTTCCGTCATTGACGCCATCACATCGATCTCTTCCCAAACCAATCTGCTCGCGTTAAACGCAAGTATTGAAGCAGCAAGGGCCGGTGAACATGGTAAAGGCTTCGCAGTAGTAGCAAACGAGGTCCGTCAATTAGCAGAACAGTCCGCGAGATCAGCGGAACAAGTACGTTCTACGATTCATGAATTACAGAATGGCACGCAGCATGTCATCGAGCAAATGGATAATACGCGCAATACATTCGAACGTCAAAGTACCGTCGTACAAGACACAGAAGGGATTTTCGAAAGTATTTCTAGTTTCATTGGCGATATGCAATCTCGAATCAATCAAGTTACTAGCGCACTTCAGGAAATGGACGTCCATAAAAACAATGTGTCCGAGCAAATTCAAATTTTATTGTCGACGACAGAACAATCGGCAGCAGCTTGTGAAGAAGTAAGTGCTTCTTCCGATGAACAACTTCACGCAATCGGCTCGGTTGCCGAAGCGGCCGAAGCCTTGACTCAGTTGAGTGAAGACCTAAGTTACGCCGTGGAACGATTTAAAATCTAACAAGATCCGCCTCTCCTTTTCAAAGGATTGGCGGATTTTTTTATAAAAGCCAAGGCACTCTGAGAATCTTTGCATAGAATAAGGGTAGTTCCACATTTGGAGGTGAAATCAATATGGGAGAATCAGTTAAAGGATCTGGGTACGGCGGCGGTTATGATGGCGGCTTCGGCTTTTCAATGATCGTTGTTCTGTTTATCTTATTGATCATTGTCGGTGCAGGATTTATGGGTTACGGTTGCTAATTACTTAAAAAAACTGGAGGTGGAGACATGTTTGGATTTGGTGGATATGGACACGGTGGTGGCGGTTACGGAGGATCAGGTTGTGAGAGTACTGGATCGTACGGCTCATGCGGTTCTTACGGAAACGGATTCGCATTGATTGTTGTACTATTTATCCTACTCATTATTGTAGGCGCCGCTTGCCTATAAGTCTTTAAAAAGAAACCTGTCGATTTTTCGACAGGTTTCTTCATTTTTCTTTATAAAACCATAAATATATAGGAAATTAAGCCGATAACAAGTTAGGTACAATATATCATCACACATCTAAGAAGGAGCTGAACACGTGTTACGGTCAATAAAAGCAAAGATTATCTTAACCGCTATCATTTTATTCATTCTAGGTATCGCATTAATGACTTGGATGACCAATGAACAAGCGAAGAAACAATCCATGGTCAATGCTATGGATTCAAGTAATGCAATCATCGGTGAAATGAGTTTCGGTGTTTACCACTTTATGGACAAGTATGAAAAAGGCTTGGCATTGTTGGCGACGACCGATGCAATCACAGAATTTACTGGAGAAAAAGGAAAAGAAGTATCTGTTAAAGAAATAGAGAATCGTCTACAAACTTTCTTGTCTATGTATCCAAGTACAGATGCCGTTTATTATTCATTGACATCCAAATATACTGTCATCAAGCCGGATGATGATTTAACGGATTATGATCCGACGACGCGAAATTGGTATCAATTAGCACAAGAAAATCCAGACAACGTGCAATGGACAGAGCCGTATTTGGATGATACAACTAATCAGTTTGTCATTACTGCTTCCAAAGCAATCATGATCGATGGTACGTTTATCGGAGCTCTTGGACTTGATATTGAACTGAGCGCATTAACAGACGAAATAGCGAGCCGCGATATCGGATATAACGGCTATCCTGTGCTACTCGACGATCAAGGACTGGCTATCGTTCACCCTTCTAAAACAGGAACGGATGTAACAAACGAAGCATATTTCAAAAAGATGTATGATGCGGACAATGGTGTCATCGAATATACCGATGATCAAGGTATCGACAAGCGCAATATCTATACGACGATTCCAGACTTTAACTGGAAGGTTGGCGCAGTCTATGAAGAACGCGATTTAAGTGCGATGGCACAGTCATTACGTAATTCTATGTTGGTCATTGCACTTATTACGTTGATTCTCACATTCGTCGGTCTATTTATTACGATCAGCCGTATGTTGAAGCCACTCGAGACAGTCAAAGGTTTGATGGCCGAAGTATCTGGCGGAGATCTGACAGTACGTTCAGATAATCAGAGTCCAGATGAAATCGGTGAATTAAGCCGAGATTTCAATCACATGGTACAAAACATGAACGACATTATTACAGTCGTCCACACATCAGCAGACCATGTCCGATCGAATTCCGAAAGCTTAAGTGCCGTATCTGAAGAAACGAGTGCCGCAAGCAATGAAGTCGCAATGGCTGTCGGAGAAATTGCACAAGGTGCCGCGAAATCTGCCGAAGATGCAGAAATCGTAACAGAACGCATCGACCTTCTCGGACAAGAAATCAATGAAATTCGAGAAAAAGCAGAAGTTATGCTAGATATCGCAACTCAGACCGGTATTCAAAACACCAATGGTCAACAACAAATGCATGCACTAAAGACTTCCTTCACGACTACAGGTAAAACGTTGGAAGAGATGTCCAACGACATTAATTCACTCAGTGAAAAAGTACAAGCGATCGGTAGTGTCATGGAAACGATCATGAACATTTCAAAACAAACCAATCTCTTGGCACTCAACGCAAGCATTGAAGCGGCTAGAGCAGGAGAACACGGCAAAGGATTCGCAGTCGTAGCAGAAGAAGTCCGCACACTCGCTGAACAATCCGCCCGTGCAACAGACGATGTCAAAGTAACTATTGAAGAATTACAAAAAGGATCACACATCGTATCTGAACAAATGCAACAAACAATCAACACATTCCGCGAACAAGGCGTAGTCGTCGGAGATACGGAAAACACATTTGAAGAACTTTCTTCACTGATGGACACAATGCAAGAATCGATCCATACCGTATCAGATGAAATCCAGTTAATCGCCACACATAAAGATGATGTGTCCATAACTGTTGAAACGATGTCCGCCACATCCCAAGAAACCGCAGCGGCCTGCGAAGAAGTTAGCGCATCATCAGAAGAACAACTCCGCTCGATCCAATCGGTTACAGAAGCTGCCGAAACATTGACTGAACTAAGCGAGAAGCTATCAGAAGTCATTGCACAATTTAAAATGTAATTTATTTTAGGGAAGATCCTCGTTATGTAGTGACGGGGGTCTTCTTTTTTGTTTGTGCGCTCGCTCATAGTTGTGGGGTGAACGCTCTATTGGACGTGGTATCCGCTCATACTTGCTACGTGACCGCTCTATCAGCCATACTATCCGCTCATAGCTGCTGCGCGAACGCTCTATCAGACATGGGGCATGACATTCGCTCATACTTAACGCGTTGCCGCTCTATCAAACATGATATCCGCTCATACCCATGGCGTGACCGCTCTATCAAACATGGTATACGATCATACACATCGCGCGGCCGCTCTATTCAACACGATATCCGCTCTTACCTATCGCGTGATCGCTCTATCTAACACGACATCCGCTCACAGCTGCTGCGCGAACGCTCTATCTGACGCAGGGCATGACATTCGCTCATACTTAACGCGTAACCGCTCTATCAAACATGATATCCGCTCATACCCATGGCGTGATCGCTCTATTCAACACGATATCCGCTCTTACCTATCGCGTGACCGCTCTATCTAACACGACATCCGATCATAGCCGCTGCGCGAACGCTCTATCAAACACGGTATCCGATCATACACATCGCGCAAACGCTCTATCAGACACCACATCCGCTCATACCCACCCGACAAACGCTCTATCAACCCCAACATCCGCTCATACCCCACCACCCCAATCCCCAACTCCTCCCTTCCCACCAAATAAAAACAACCAAATCCCCTCAACTTCCGCCAATCAAACCACTTCGTTTCCCCTAACAAAAGCACCCATTTCCCCCAAGCAAAACGAGAACTTGGCGATTCGATATCTCCTTCAAAACTTTCTATCATATACATACCCAGGGAATACAAAGTGTCGTGCACGGCCTGAAGAGGTCGCTTTCAATGGAAAACAGTAAGAATGAAAACTTTGAAGAAGTAATGGAACAATACGAACCGATGATCTCAGCCATCATAAGAAAACTACACATTTACCGTGATTTTGATAACTTCCGCCAAACCGGACGCTTTGCACTTTTCCAAGCATGGACGCGCTTTGACGAAACGAAAGGTAACTTCACTCCGTTCGCCTACCGCTCCATCTATGGTGCTATGCTTGACGACCTAAAAAAAGAAAGCCGGTTCAGCGAAGTGAACACATCAGTCGAAACCGAAACTTTAGAGAATCTAGCACAAAACGACTTTATGGAAGACCCTAACAACGAACTACACGAAATCATTACCGCGCTCCCGTCAAAAGAACGCGAACTACTAATCAAGCTATACGTAGAAAACAAAACCCAAGCTGAATGCGCCACCCACTTCAGCATTTCCGTTCCAGGAATCAAAAAACGTCGAGAAAAACTACTGAAGAAACTTAAAGATCAACTAACAGCCAAACAAAGCATAGAAAAATAAACAAAAGCAAGAGCCGCCCCAATGGGTAGCTCTTGCTTTTGTTCGCTTTATTGATCTTGCTTTTGTCTCTATGTATAATTCTACGTTAGATGACGATTCCATTTGAACGCAAGTAGAAAGGGACACCTAACCACTTACCCCTTCCACTTCCGAAACCCACGACGCTGCGCAAAACGCGCGCAAGACGAACAAACTTTGATCTTCTTATCATTCGGCAAATAATATCCTTGATAAACAGACGTCCGTTTCTTACAATATTCACACTTCGGCTTAAAGAAATCAAACAACATACTCTTCCCTCCTGACCGCTCATGAACATAGTTCCCAACCAAACGATTCTTAATTACACTGATTATACCACCCCTCCAACCAAAACAGTGAATATTTCACAAATCCATTCGACAGAAAAAGCGCCCCTCCAGTGAGGAACGCTATGTATCACTCTATTTACTCATCCGATATCTCATAATTCCCACGCTTATGATTCTTTCGGATCAAATACGTCTTGTAACTCTTCCTCACGCCGAGCGCCATTTGTGTGAACCTAGCCGTCAATCCATTCTTTAACATGCATGACCGCTGGTATCTATTCTGGAATACCGAATAACTGCAGTTCACAGTGAACACATTGCCATCGCGGAATATGACTTTTGTATGTTCTTTATCGAACGGCAAGAACGTGAGGATATGTGACAATGAAAACCACACACATTCATTACTTGAAGGCGATTTACTAGGAAATAAATAGATATCCAATCGCTCATTGACCATCACGGGCGTCATGTGGATACTCCCCATCAACGCCTTGCCACCGTCGATCCCGCCGCGCAAACTTGTCCCGTAAAACAGCATACTCAAGTCCACTACCTCGGTTGGACTATGTTCCACTTGTACAAAATCACCGTCTTTCAATAACACCGCACATAACTTTCCTTCATCATCATAATACGGATATACCATACTCGTCCCCGGTGAAATTACTGACTTCGTTTCCTCATTCATGCCCCATTATCCCCCTTTTTTTATAGAAACACCTTTCGGTTAGTGGAATAAAGGGGTATACTAACGGTATGTTGGTATACACCAGCTACCAAATCCTCGAGTCTGTCTGCCATGACATAAAGCACTCGGGGATTTTCTCTATCCACTAGGTAACGCATTAATTTCTCACCTCCCTTCAGTTGACGCACAAAAAACAGGCCAATAAACAAAGCTTTAGTTATCGACCTGCATTCATTTATTTTTACATATAGTAAGCGTTTACATAGTGGATTACATACAAAGTACCTGTCTTAAGAACTAGTATATAGTACTATAATGTTTCCGTCTACCTCCATTTCCATTATTCTGATTTTATTGTTGAATCACCGTATAATTTGACATATTCTGTATTTTGTAATGAGTTGTGTAGAAGCATTGCGTTTAGCATTTGATGTGAATTAAAATACATATCAAGACATTATGTGGTTTTAGAAAGCACTTAGGAGGAAGTCATCATGGTAAAAGATAAAGTATTGCTCATCACTGGCGCAGCTCAAGGAATCGGATTCGAAATATCGAAAGCATTCGCAGAAGCTGGCGCCATCGTCGTGTTGACGGATTTGAATGAGGAAAAAGTAAAAGAAGCAGCTGTCACTTTAGGTGGCAGCGCAATCGGCTTGAAATGTGATGTCACGATAGAACAAGATATTCAACAAGCAATCGATGAAACAATTTCCCACTTCGGCAGAATCGACATCCTCATTAACAATGCAGGTTTGCAGCACGTCGCAAAGCTCGAAGACTTCCCTACCGCACGTTTCGAACTGCTAGTAAAAGTGATGCTCACTGCGCCATTTATCGCGACTAAGCTTGTATTGCCGCATATGAAGAAACAGCAATTCGGCCGGATCTTAAATATGGCGTCTATTAACGGACTTGTTGGATTCGCGGGCAAAGCTGCTTACAACTCGTCGAAGCACGGCGTCATTGGGTTAACGAAAGTCGCTGCACTCGAAACAGCAGCTGACGGCATAACCGTTAATGCGATTTGTCCTGGCTATGTTGATACACCACTTGTGCGCAATCAGTTTGAAGACTTAGCGGAAGTTCGCGGTGTCCCTCTCGAGTCTGTACTGGAAGAAATTATATATCCTTTAGTTCCCCAGAAACGTTTGTTGGATGTAAAGGAAGTGGCGGATCTTGCGCTATATCTTTCAAGTGATAGCGCGAAAGGAATTACCGGCCAAGCCATTGTGCTCGACGGTGGGTATACGGTGCAATAAGGTCAAAATAAATAGGTCATGAATGAATACTAGCCAATAGCAATCAAAAAAAGTTCTCAACCGACAACTCGTCGCGTTGAGAACTTTTTACATTACAAAACACTAAGCTCTGAATCTTTCCTATCACTAATAAACATACAACCTGGAGAATGCGTGATCATAATAGACGGCTTACTCTGCATCGCTACCGCTTGCGGCGTCACGCCACACGCCCAGAACACGGGAATTTCGTCTTCATGGATCGTCACCGCATCTCCAAAGTCTGGTGTAGAAATATCATTGATTCCAATTAAACTAGGGTCCCCGAGATGAATCGGTGCCCCATGAACATCGGGAAAACGCGTCGTAATTTGAATTGCTCGAATCGCGTCCTGTGCCTTCATCGGACGCATACTGACGACGGTCGGCCCTTCAAAAATACCGGACGTTGTGCATGCAATATTCGTTTTATACATCGGGACATTGCGCTTTTCCTCGATATGACGAATAGGAATTCCACCAGCAAGTAACGGCGCCTCAAACGTGAAACTGCAGCCGATTAAAAAGCCGACCATATCGTCTTCCCAGTAATCCGTAATATCATTCACTTCTTCGGCCAACACACCATCTCTATAAATACGGTAACTCGGTAGTTCACTGCGAATGTCTGCACCTTCTGCCAGCTTAGCCGGACGGTATGAACCCGGCTCTGTGACATCTAATAACGGACAAGACTTCGGATTGCGCTGGCAAAACAGCAAGAAATCAAGCGCATGCTCCTGTTTTAAGATGACCAAATTCGCCTGCGTAAAGCCTGTCGCCATTCCAGACGTCTGCCCCGTAATAACTTGCTCTCGAATGAACTTCCGAACTTCTTGCGCTTTCATAGAACGATACGCTTCCATCTATACAACCTCCTACCGGTCACTTAAAAAGTAATGGAATCTGTTCGATCAACGTGATAACACTTAACACGCCCATGACGACCACAACAATCGCGCCGCCAATCGTCAACCAAAGTGGATGCTTGTATTCACCGACAATATTCTTCTTATACGCCGCAATGAGCAACGTACCTAGCGCTAGTGGCAGAATCAATGCGTTCAGCGCCCCTACTAATAAAAGAATCGTAACCGGCTTTCCAACGAATGCGAACGTTGCTGTCGATACAACGATGAATAAAATAATAATCCAGTTGTGATATTTTTCGATGAATGGGTGGAATGATCGGATAAATGAAACCGATGTATACGCTGCACCGACAACGGACGTAATAGCCGCTACCCACATGATGACACCGAATAATCTCAACCCAAGTTCTCCTGCTCCAAGCTGGAAGACAGATGCTGGTGGATTGTCTGGATCAATCTGCAAACCTTGTGAAACGATTCCGAGTACTGCTAGGAATAATGCCACTCGGATGATGCCCGTCACAACAATACCTGTGACGGAACTTCTCGTGACTAATGGAACGGAATCAATGCCTTTAATTCCTGCATCTAATAAACGGTGTCCACCTGCGAACGTAATGTACCCACCGACTGTACCTCCGACCAACGTAACGATCGCGAAGAAGCTGATTTCAGAAGGATTAAACGTTCTGACGATTGCCTCTCCAACTGGCGGAGACGTTTTGAAAGCGACGAATACGACCAAAATAATCATGATCACACCCGCAACGGCAACGACCTTGTCCATTACCTTGCCTGCTTCTTTTACCATGAAAATCAAAATGGCAAAGACTGCACTGATGACCGCACCCATGATTGGATCGATTCCAACCATTGCGTTAAGCCCTAAACCAGCACCCGCCACGTTTCCAATATTAAACGCAAGACCCCCTGCGACAATGAGGAAGGCGAGGACAAAACCTAGACCCGGGAGAACTTTATTGGCAATTTCCTGTCCACGTAGGCCAGAAACCGCGATAACTCTCCAAATATTCATTTGAGCAAAGACATCTAGAATTAATGAAATTAAAATAACGAAACCAAAACTTGCTGCGAGTTGCTCAGTAAATACCGTGGTCTGTGTTAAGAACCCTGGTCCAACAGACGAAGTCGCCATCAGGAAGGCAGCGCCAAGTAAGACGCCACGAGTTACCTTTTTCTGTTCCTGCTCATGAGTCAATCCTAACTTCTCATTTTTCATAAAGAATCCTCCCGATCTGCAATAGCCGTCACAGTAATTTCTTCACCGTTCAGCCGGTCTGTAATGTATTTTGCGAACTCGACTGCATGCTCTCCATCTCCATGAATACAGATCGTATCTGCGCGTAGAGCGACATCCGTCCCTTGTTGAGAACGTACTTTTCCTTCTTTGACCATCATAATCACTTGTTCAGCAGACTGTTCTTGATCGGTAATCATCGCATCATCTTGCGAACGAGAAGTAAGCATGCCGTTTGATTGATACGTACGATCGGCAAATACTTCATGCGCTGTCACGAGTCCAATTGCTTCCCCCGCTTTCGACAATTCACTATCGGCAAGAGCGAATAGCACAAGTGACGGGGAAACATCATAGACCGCTTTTGCGATCGCTTCTGCGATTCCTTGATCTCTTGACGCCATCTGATACAACGCGCCATGCGGCTTCACATGCTGCATCGGTTCTTGATGTACAGCGAGGAATGCTTGCAGTGCCCCGATTTGATAGACGACCATGTCATACGCCTCTTGAGGAGTAATGTTCATATCTCTACGTCCGAATCCAACTAAATCAGGCAACCCTGGATGTGCTCCGATTCGTACCCCGTTATCGATCGCAAGTTGTACCGTCTCGCGCATCACGGAAGGATCTCCTGCGTGAAATCCGCACGCTATATTAGCAGAGGTTACATATTTCAAAATCTCTTTTTGTTCCCCTAATGTATACCGACCAAAGCTTTCTCCTAAATCACTATTCAAATCTACTTTTACCATGTCAATAACCCCCATTGTTTTTTTACAACGACCCGCCCATCATAAAACGGGTGAACCGCCCAAGTTGTCAACAAGAAGTAAGCGTTTGCATATCGCTTAGTTCCGAAATTCGAAACCAAGGTTTTGAACTTGAAACTTAGTCTATCATAAAAATCTTTTGTTGAATAGACCATTGTCGAAATATGGTGAGTATTTTTATTAACTGAATAATAAGCTTGTATTTTCTCTTTAGAAATCTATAATAGAACTACGATTCGTTTTTCAGAATAACGGTTTCGAATTTCGGAATTTGAAGGAGATGTTACGATGAGTGATCAGAAATCTCTCGATATAAAAGTACTTGGCGATTCTGCCATCATTATAAAACTAGGGGAAGGCATCCATCCTTCCATCCACCAGCAAGTGAAAAATCTATCTTACCTATTGGATGAATACCCATTTGACGGATTCATCGAGTCGGTTCCTGCTTATAATAGCTTGGCTGTATACTACTCTCCGTATCTGGTCTATCAATCAAAGAACGGATTTCAGATTGACGGCACACCTATTGAAAAAGTGACCGATTATATTAATACTTTAGCTGCCCAAATATCCGAACTTCCTGTTACGGAAGGAAGGTTAGTAGAAATTCCTGTTCTCTATGGTGGAGAATTCGGTCCCGATCTGCAGATTGTGGCGGAGACCCATGGCATGTCTATTGAAGAAGTCATTGAGATTCATACGACACCTGAATATCTCGTCTACATGATCGGCTTCGCACCAGGATTTCCGTTTCTAGGCGGCCTCGATGAACGAATTGCGACACCAAGAAAGTTAACACCACGGACATCGATTCCTCCTGGCTCTGTCGGAATCGCAGGCAAACAAACCGGTGTCTATCCACTCGAAACACCGGGCGGGTGGCAAATTATCGGACGCACACCAACGGACCTATTCGTTCCGGATATGTCTCCTCCGTCTTTATTGCAGTCGGGAGATAAAATTAAGTTTTGTCCGATGACACAAGAACAGTATGATGAGCAAAAGAAGGTGACGATATGTCAGTAAACGTATTGAATGCCGGACTCTTAACTACCATTCAAGATATCGGTCGGACCGGTTCACAAAAGTTCGGTGTTCTTGTAAGCGGTGCCATGGATAGCTATTCCATGCGCATTGCGAACTTACTTGTTGGCAATGATGAGCGGGAAGGCGTTCTGGAAATCACGCTATTTGGAACGAAGCTGCAGTTTGAGGAAGATACATTGATCGCGATTACGGGTGGAGATCTGCAAACGACGGTTGACGGGATACCGGTGGCGAATTGGCGACCTCTTATCGTCAAAAAAGGCTCGATTCTTAAATTCGGCTTTGCGATTGAAGGATGCCGAGCGTATTTGGCTATTGCCGGTGGGATCGACATTCCTGTTGTCATGGAAAGTAAAAGTACGTATATGGTGGCGGGAATTGGCGGTTTTAAAGGAAGAGCACTGCAACAAAACGATCAGCTTTCAATCGGTCAGTTAACGGTATCAAACGAGAAAGTATTTGCGTTAATCGAACAAGATGGCACACCTGACTGGGCTGTACCGCATCATCCGTTAATCAGTCTGGCGTCGACACAAACTATACGGATTATTGAAGGCACTGAATATAAGCACTTTGATGATGCGAGTAAACAACTACTTGTACGCGAACCGTATGTCGTGACACCACAATCGAACCGGATGGGCTTACGACTCGAAGGCCAGGCACTTGCATTAACGGAAAAACTTGAACTGCTATCAGAAGGTGTGACGTTCGGAACGATTCAAATCCCCCCTAACGGCAAGCCGATTATTTTAATGGCGGACAGACAAACGGCTGGCGGCTATCCGAAAATCGGACAAGTCATTACCGCCGACTTAGGTAGCCTGTCGCATGTGAAACCGAATGCGAAACTCTATTTCAAGCTCATCACACATGCTGAAGCTGAGCGTGAACTCATCGCTAAAGAAGAACTGATCAATCAAATCAAAATTGGTATTCAGCATACACTTCAGTATTGAAGCATAATAAAAAACCTTGCGTTTCAGTATCACTCTACTGAATTACAAGGTTTCATTCATCCTGTATACCCAAGCTGCCTGGAAATCTCCAAGGCGGCTTCTTTCACTTTTGGAACGAGTATTTTTAAATTCTCTTCTTGATAATTCGCTTCAATACCTGCAATACTAATCCCTGCAATCACATCACCATTAAAATCAAAGATCGGTGCCGCAACAGCAGAAGTGAAATTCTCAAGTTCCGAATTACTAAGCGTATAGCCATTCCGTCGCGTCTCCTGAATAGAAGCGAGCAACAACTCCCGATCCGTAAATGTACCGTTACCAAACCGCTGTAATTCCGTCTTATCCAAATACTCGGCGATATAGCTATCCGAAAGATGGGACAAAATGATCCGCGAACAAGCCCCTGCATACAACGGACTACTCCTGCCAATCGCGGTATACAAACGAACCTTCTGGAACGTATCGATCTTCTCCACATAAATCGCCTGATCCCCTTGCCGGACAATCAAATTAATCGCTTCCTTCACGTCTTGGTGAAGCTCTTCCATAATCGGATAAGCAATCTTGCGAATATCCAACCGTTTCGATACAAGACTACCGTATTTCAATAGCAATAACCCAAGACGATACTGTGAATCCGCACCCTTCTCGAGAAACTTCATTTCTTCGAGTGAAGATAGCATGCGGTAGACTGAGGATTTCGGGATGCCCGACAGGTCGATGATTTCTTGGAATGTAAGGGCTGGGTGATCGACGAATAGATTGAGTATGTCCAGAGAGCGGACGACTGTTTTGTTGTTTGTGCTCATGTGGGCTCCTTTCTGCTTGATAGTCTGGATCAATTCTTATATTTTCAATGAAAACTCGATATGGTTGATTATAACATTGAAGTAGTTGGAAGCACATACCATTTAGTTATCATGAAGTGAAATGAACGCTTTCCAATCACTTGAGCGGCCACGTCTTCCTAACCGCCCGCGCCACATGACAACCACTTAATGCAGAAGAAAGCGTCCCTGGTCCCGGAAACGACTGCTCCCCTACAATATATAATTGCGGCAAAGAAGAACGCACACTTTTCGGCTTCCAAATCGCATTCCTCACCGTCAAAGGAAAACCACCTACTTCTGATTTACCGATATACTTTTTGTATGTCTCAGGAGAACCCGCTTCTGAATACAGTACATAGTCTTCAACAGGAAGGACTTTTTGAATTTCAGCAAACATCGCTTTTGATACCATTTCCTTTTTATCTTGATACTCTTCTTTTGACAACGGTCCCCATAGCTCCGCATCTGTATGGATCGAACAGGTCATCATAATCTCGTCTTCCATGCGTTCATTCCGACGATCATAAGCAGGCTGAAACGTCACATAGACCGGGCCGTGACCGTCTGAATGAAGTACGGTCCGCTCTTTATCTGGCACG
The DNA here is from genome assembly GCF_002743175.1 of Sporosarcina sp. P20a. Lineage (NCBI taxonomy): Bacteria > Bacillati > Bacillota > Bacilli > Caryophanales > Caryophanaceae > Sporosarcina > Sporosarcina sp. P20a. Next base: position 29,371 of record NZ_PDYT01000025.1, on the reverse strand, counting down.
ATTTGAATCGCAAAAGGTAACGGTCTGCCGTCCAATTCTTGCTGCCAGAATGTATCCGAAAGAAGCGCATCGATTCGGAAAGCGCCCCATGCAAACTCCTTTGATTCGGAATGACTCGTACGCGGCCCGAAAGAAACACCTGCATTGTTGACCACCACGTCATAGGCTTCCGTCTCCTTTCTACTAGTCACATGCCACTTTTTCTCTTTATATATCAACTCTGTAACTGGAGAAGCTATAATCACTTCACCGCCAAGCTCTACAATTCTCTCCGCCAGAAGTTCACTCAACTGGCTCATTCCTTTTTCCACATAGAAGCTACCTCTTCTATAAATGGTCAGCGCAAGGCTCGATGGCAATAAAGCCGCTTGCGTACAGTCGGTTTGTGCCGCATCAAGCAACTGCACATCTATAAACTGTCGCAGCGGTTCATACGTATCGAGTTTATATGTACGAAGTAAATCTTCCACTGTCTGCGTGGCATAGCGAGCTAGACGCAACATACTTCCTGGGTGCGTAACCGCATGGCCAGGTAACTTCCCTAGATCATATGGGCGCTGGATCGGCAACGACACCCCCGTAGCCGTCACTCCATATACCGCTTCACTGATTTGCTCTAATTTGGTCCAAAAGGCGATGACGTCACGCTGTCTTTCAGGAAAAACACGTGCCAGCTCTTCTTCCCAAGCCTTTTTATCGCGATACAATGAAATCTGTCGGTCTTCCATCACCACATCCATCGGGTGATCGAGCAGAACAAATGGAACTTTCAAGTCGAGTTCAGTAAACAGCGTGTCTAGTAATCCCTGCTCTTCCAATCCGAAGGCAATCGTCGCACCTGCAGGAAATATACGTTTATTTCGCACGTAAGAACCTGCTGATCCACCCACTCTCGTCGCTTTTTCAAGAACCGTCACCTCATAGCCTTCTTTGACTAACAGAGCACCAGCCATTAAGCCGCCAATACCAGCACCGATGACACATATGGTTTTACTCATGGTGATCACCTTCTCTCTATAACTTGAAAATTCTACTAGATTTATTTACTTCATTATTTTGTCAATGGTACGGATGATTATATCATACTCCTCACGAACCTAAGTCTCATTGACTTTCATTTACTTCCTGTCGTCACTAGTAGACAATTCCCCTATAGTCTATTTCCCCATGTTATACTAGTACTTATTGTAAAAAAAGGAGTTCTTTTATATGCCATACGATGTACTATTATTCGATCTAGACGATACATTATTCGATTTTGAAGAGACAGAAAAACATGCACTCGGCGATACATTCCACACGTTCGGACTACCAAACGGCTTAGAAGCTTACCGCGATACATACCGCGCAATCAGCTCCGTCATCTGGGATGATCTCGAACAAGGACGCATCACAATTGAAGAATTAAAAGTAGAACGCTTCCGTCGGTTATTCGCACATCACGAACTACAACTAGACGCAGCACACTTCGGAGAGCTATACATCGAAAACCTAGGCCATGAATCACATTTGATCGACGGCGTAGAAGAGATGATGTCAAAGCTAACTGATTACCGTTTGGCGATCTTAACGAACGGCTTCACAATCGCTCAACACGCGCGCATAGCCGGCTCGCCTTTACGCAATACATTCGAAGCTATCATTGCTTCCGAAGAAACAGGATACAAGAAGCCACAGCCCGAGATTTTTGACTATACTTTCCAGAAACTAGGCATCACAGATCCCTCTCGTGTATTGATGATTGGTGACTCTCTGACTTCCGACATACAAGGCGGAATCAATGCTGGCATCGACACTTGCTGGTTCAATCCAGATCGTCGCGAAAACCATACAGGAATTCAGCCGAGATATGAAATTCATTCATGGGCAGAATTCAGCGTTGGCCGTACGACAGTAAAGAACAACTAATCCAAAACCAGTAACCCCTCCAATACATTTCGTTGGAGGGGTTACGCATATATCTATTTAGCTACTAATGAAATGCCCCAAAGACTTCTGCAGAAACCCCATTACCTTTTCTCGCTTGCCGCCTCAATAAATTTCTTAAACAACTTCAACGACAAACGATCTTCTCGCTTCACCATCGCTTCAGGATGCCACTGAACACCTACCATAAAACGATGCGCAGTACTTTCCAACGCTTCAATGACACCATCCTTCGCAACCGCCGTTATGACAAGTGGTGCGTGTACTTCCTTCACCGCCTGATGATGCAGTGAATTCACGCGGACTTCCGAAGTACCTGCCCACTCCGCCAACTTACTATCCCCTACAATATCAATGGAATGAAACGCAAAGTCTAAATCTGTCAGCTGATAATGCTGCAATAAATCCTCTGATAACTGTGCATACATATCCTGATAAATTGTTCCACCAAACGCCACATTGATCAACTGATACCCTCGGCAAATCCCAAACACCGGCTTATCCTGATCCGCCATCGTTTTAATTAATGCAAGCTCTGACTCATCACGTTCAGGCAACACTTTCCCAAGCAGCCGATGCGGTTCTTCACCATACAAATACGGATCCACATCTTCCCCACCGATTAGCAATACACCATCCAATCGATCGCAAACTTCTTCAATCGCTTCCAGTCCTACCGGCAAAATAACCGGTACGCCACCCGCTTGTCGAACCGCTCGTATGTATCTAGTCTGAACTAGCGTATCCCCATTCTGATCTATATCTGACGTAACACCGATTAATGGTTTCATGTAGTGCACTCTCCCTTTTACATTCCTACAAGTAATGATATATTCTATACCCGAATTGGTGGAAGTTACTCAAGGGTGATTGCATTACTAAACAAGTAACTAGAAAACCCAGATTTCAATTCACGCATCGAATGGAAAATCTAGGCTGGATGTAGTATTGTTCTGCATATTTTTAGCGTATCAAACTTTCAATTCCCATACACACGATAATACTGTTCTAACCCCTCAATCAGGCGCTCCGTCCGCTTCGCTGTATACTGTTCAAACGAAGGATCTTCTATTTCTTTAACGAGCGACCATAACGACCAAAGGAAGTCTGACTTCAACTTTTGTAGATCAAGCGACTGTTTCGATGATGCGGGCAAACCGTAATAACCGAGTAACTCTTGCTCCTGTTGCTCATTTAACTCACGTTCCAAAATAAACGCCGCCAAATCCCATTCTGGCAAATAATTCGCACTGTACTCCCAGTCGATCAACAACAGCTGCTTTGCATCATTCTGAATAAAATTAGCCGTCACCGAATCCATATGACACGGCACATACTCCTGCCGTTCCCCTTGCATCAACTTCCGCAGCCGCTCCTCCAACAACACATACAGCGAAGGGGTTTCCGTTAACGCAACTTTATACTTCTCCACCTCGCCCCAATAATCAAAACGATTCGGAAATTCCCGTTTCGACGAGTGAAGCGTTGCCAACACACCCGCAATCTTCTCCAAATACTCTTCCGTCACAATCAAATCCCGTGTTAAATTAGCCGTCGCATCATAATAGGGAGTCATTTTAATACCTTCATCGGTAAACACCACATTGCCAACCGTCACCCCAATTTCAGCCGCAATTCGCTGGTTTTCTTTTTCATGGTGGCGGTTAATAATATCCTCAAACTCATGCGCCGGAAAACGTAAGACGTATTTTTGTCCTTTGTGCGCGACAAGGAAGTTTAAGTTGGTGAGACCGCCTAGTCTTTTGATGTATGTTAGATCTTCGATTAGAAACACTTTTCACACCTCTGTTTTTCATACTATAGTATGTACCGTTCTTCTAGTAGATTTCCGATTTCAACATACTTATTAAGTATTCGGAAAATTAATCGAAAAATATGTTGATTGCAATTAATCATTTTACCGAATATATCTTTTCTTATCACTATATATCAAGCATCCACTTACGAATAAGACACACCTATTACGTTATTATCTTTCAAGGATTCATTTTAATCAATAGTAATACTAGATTCACGATAGTCCCATTGGAAATTGGATTGGTAAAATCTATTCACATAGTCTTGCAGTATCATAGCACTCTGTGTGGATTCGCTTTGCATGTCCTCTCTCACTTGTCATATAGAGCTTTTTTCCGAAAAGGATACACACTGTAATAATTATTTTTGAAATCGATATGATTTCTAATTTTGTCACTCACGTATTGTATAGAGAAATGTGCGACGTCGAGATTCATCTCGACACTATTCTTATTTCTTAAGATTCTTTAAGTTCTTTGGTTATTGGCCTGGCGGGTTTAGGCAAGTGCACTTGCTCAAAGTCGTCAGGTACACCTGTCGACTTTAGGCAGACCACCTGTAACTATTGGGCAGTGTTTTTTTTGTTTGCCTTTGCATCATACAACTCCAAAACAATGCACAGTAAACTACATTATTGACACATAATTCTTGACGATCTCATAACCTCCAACCACCCTCTAATTGGATGGCCTTCGAAAATGTTTTATGTGATATGATTATAATGTAAAGAACAAAGGAATTTATTTTTTAAAAGGAGGACTTCATCAACTTGGGCCTTATCGTAGCCATGATTCTCGTTATTATTGTTTTAGTTGTTGGACTGATTTTGACCCTATCCATCGCGAATACCAGTACTAATTCCAACAGTAAAAATTACAGTGGTAAAAAAAGCTTTTCCAATTTAATGTGGATTTATGTTTTGTCATTACCCGTGATTATTATATTGACTATTATCGCTATATTTATATTTTACTAACACTGGGAGACGGTTTGGGACTCTGGAAGAAGCGTATGTTTTTTTCGAGTCTCAGTAACCGTCTGATTTTTGCGCACCTGCGCATTACACAAATCGTGAACGATTCTGAATAGCGTCGAAGTTGTGTAATGCACAGGTGCTTAATATCTAGTTTTGAAACAATTATATTTAGTGTAATAATCACGTTGATTTTTCGCAGGTACCCTACACTATAAAATCTCCCGAACTATTTCTCTTCTCTCAGATTCTTAACATATTTATTCCATTCATCTTCACCTAATTTTTTTCCAGCTAGTTGAGGAGATTGTACGAAACCTTTTGTTGAGTCTGCAATTTCCATTCCTAAATAACTATCAATTAAATTAATTCTATGGTAATTAAAAGCGTGGGTACATCTCCTGATTTTTATTGACGTATTATCTTCTTTATATAATGAATATGGAAAAACTTTCTCAATTAACTTTTCATGTATTTGTATATCTTTTTCTTCTGCATTCTTATTCCAAAGAATTAATAGAAACTGGCCCGCGCCAATTCTCATAACATATGAACTGTGTTTTATGGAGATATTTAGCACTGCCGCATTCTTCACTACTTCAACTTTTCGACCTATTCCATCGCTATAACGCAACATTCCTTGCGCTAACAATTGTGTTCCATTTAATACTTCTAGTTGTTTATTGTCGAAGAAAAAAGCTGGTAAAGGAGAAGTATTTACAGCTATTCCACCAAAAACAGAAAATGAATACTTTGACTCATTTTCTTCTCCCAATATATATTGCCTGTTTTCTCTGAACCAATCTGAGTTTAATTTAAAGCTTCTATCGGAATTATAACAGGTTTTCATTAAAAATCTTGATAGTAAATTATAATCATACATAACATCAATTTGTTGTTCCGGGCCATATTCCTTGTAAAAATAACGTTTAACCATTTCAAGTACATACTGATCCAATTCAGACAATTTTTCATTATTACACACTGCACAAACATCCTTTATCATTGGATGTGCTTCAAATACACTTACCATATCATCCTGCCTGTACGTATAATTACATTCAGGAAACAACTCGATTAGCGACTTTGAGATAATATGCTCCTTTGTCGGTAGTGCCTCTTTTCTACAATATGAACAAATCATTAATATTCCCCTATCTAAATGGACTTTCCTTCTTCTTTTAATCTCGTAATAATCACTAAACTATCCTTTTTATAATATAATTAAATTGGTTCCTGTGTAGAAAAAAGCTAAGTTTATATATATAAGCTTTAAATTCATTTAAATTACCTATTTCTCTATTTCTCTATTTCTAAAAGCATGAATTGCATTTCTCCTCTGGAGCATAATAATTTCAGAGTGCCTTCGCACCAAACCTTCATAATAGTTTGAACTGTCACGTTTATCACGACATTCAAGTTAATTTTCACATAGTTATCTTCTACTCAATTTCTCCTACTTTATAATTTCCTGACCTCTATTCCCCATCTTGTAATCTGCTTTGATACCGACAATTGTCTTCATATCGTTATAGTTCCCGATATATGAGCTTATCTTTTTATTTGCGCCTCCTGTACTTTAAATGGAATAAACGACTGGTATGTACTATGAGTATCTGGTACATCTCGAAAATCTTGTCTGCAGTCCGGGAACGAGTTTCAAAATCAATGACTACAATGTTTTTTCAGGATATTACCCACATCGTTTAGTTCGTGTACAGTGCTACAGGTGTTGAATGAATGACCCAAGTTTTTCGGATTGTCTTTTAGGATTTCGATGTATTTAATAATAAGAGGAACCTTCTAATTCTTAGTGCGTTCAATTTTAAGGTCTGCTGTTGTGATATAATTATCCATAAAACTTTAGGAGTGATTTAATTATGGCCAATAATTTAACTACAGATGGTCTTCTTCTAGCATTCACTTTATATGAAGAAGAAGAAATAAATAACCTTCAACTGGTATACAATTTAACTTCTGAATATCATACAATACAATTCGATTGTTACTGTATTTCTTGCGAAAGGAATTCAACATTCAAAAAAGAGACTAAACTTCCTCCTCCTATATCAACTCGGAATAGAACGTCACTACCGCCTATGGGAAATACAGAGACTCCAGAAAAACGAATGCATCGAGTCATTCAAGGGAATCACGCATTGCATTTCCAATGCCAAAGAAATAATAAACACTTATACTCTTTTTATTTTAAAATCTTTGATAGTAAGATAATGAAAATTGGTCAGTACCCTTCCATTGCTGACTTACAAATTCATAAGATTCAAAAGTACCGCTCTCTCCTCAAAGATGATTATAAAGATTTTTCAAAAGCAATTGGCTTATATTCTCATGGTATTGGTGCAGGTTCTTACGTTTATTTAAGAAGAATTTTTGAAAACTTGATAAACAATCAGAAAGTAATCGCCTTAAAAGAAAACTCTTCACTGAAGTCAGAAGTATTTTCACAAAAAAGAATGGACGAAAAAATACTGTATATTAAGAATTTCCTTCCTGAAATACTTGTTAAGAATAGAACAATATATGGGATACTTAGTAAGGGCATTCATGAGCTCTCTGAAGAAGATTGTTTATCTATGTTCCCAAGTCTAGAGTTAGGAATTGAAATTATTTTGGACTGGAAACTTGCTGAAAAAGAAAAGCAAGAAAAAGAAAAGCGTTTGTCTAAATTTGTGTCAGAGACAGCAAATAAGTTTAAATAATATTTAAAGTTGCACCTGTTATATTAACTGGCACTTTTCTTGATCTGTCTATCGTGATTGGTCTTATTTTTAGCATAGTATGCGTTCTATCTATGCCCCCAAAAGAAGCCTATGATTTCACCAAGGCCAACAAAGCTGCTCTAGAGATATTGCAATAACCAGCTTCAACATCTTGGAGAGGGTGTTTTCCAATCTTAATATCATGCACCTACGCATCAAATAAGCAACTAAGGTGCTATTCAGAGTAGTATACGAATAGCAAAATGCATAGGCATTCGCTCTCTGGTTTTAGTATTACTTTTATAACGCGCACCTTTGCATCACACATTTTTAAATTTTTTCGAATAGTCACCGAATTATTTGATGCACAGTTGAACTCGATCATTTGAAATCAATCTAATGAACTTCATTGGAGTCGTCCGCTTACTTCGCGTCTGAAAATTCATCGCTTCCTGTATCTATGACAGCAGATCGATAAAATAACCTGAAAGAATTCAGTTGGCACTTGGCGAAGACACATGCCTAGCTATGGGAAGTTGATCGAATCCAAGTTTGTAGATTCCCACAGCTCTTAGGAATATACACTATCACTGACGGTGCGTAAACTTTCCGTTTCATGACGTTGTGCGTATAAAAGTAAGTTTATATACGAAGCAATAAGCAGCTTCTTTGTATAGCGGTCGATACAATAGATTTTTATCTGTTCCACAAACAATTCATTGGAGATCAGTACTGACCATTTCTTGAAAGTTGTTTTTCATGTAATCTAATCCATGAGATTGTCATTTGTTTTGGATTTGGATGTATTACTGCCTCCAACTCATTATTTTAATTAGACACTAGTAACTTGGAGCTCAATTTTATTTATTCCAAAAAGGTGACGATAGTATGCAAATCCCTATAATTATCGGAATAGAATAAGCAAATATAAAGTTCCATTTTTCATTTTTGTAATAGTATTCTACTATCTTGTCATCCTCTTTATTAAGTAAGTTCTTTGCTTTTTTGGATTGTAGATAATCAATATGCTCATGATTTTCAACTATAGCAAGTGTTCGCTCATATTCTTTATAAAGATTAGATACTTTATCTTAGCGCACCTGTGTACTACACAAATCTAACACTATTTAGAATTGTTTATAACTTTCGTATTGTACAGGTGCTCAATATCAATTCAGTAGTATAATTAAGTTAGTCAAAAGCCAATAATTTTGAAATTGTAACAATTACTATTATTGTCGCATTCCGTTCACCTTTAGAATTTTATAAAATATAAGCCATGGTTAAGAATTAAGCATCCAAATAGTTCTGCAAAGACTCAATCACCACCTTATGCTCCTCTACCTGCTCCTCCAACTCCCACGTTTCTTCCCCACTAAGTCGATATTTCGATGCATACTCCGCAATGTCTTTCATTTTATACAAATGTTTTTCTATCTCTTCCAAAATCCGATCCTGCTGTTTAACTTGCTCCAGTTGTTGTTTCAACTCACCTAGTTCTTCCAAGTTGTCCTTCATATACTGTCACTCCTTTGCATCTGTATGCGAGATCTATGATCAGATTATAAGTAGCTATTTGCACTCGGTAATTATATAATAAGAACACACATTCTCGTCTTATAGGAGGGATCACTATGACGATTGGAAAATTGATATACTCTACGAATTCACAATCTTACGGCTTTTTACTGGAAGATGGTAAAGCTGCAAAGGAGCAATACACTGCCAATTGTAAGAACAGCAACCCGAAGATAAATTCACTGCCTTCTTCTAATGAAAAATTAAACAGTCTGCTCTGCGCATTGCTGCTTGGCAGTGGACGTATTATGTCGTCTGCAACTAACCACAAATACTTCCGATTCACTTTCCATACAAAACACAGTGAATGGGCTCATTCCTGCTATCAGCAGTTACAATCGTATATACCAGACTTTCTTATAAAGAAGGAACAAACTACGAATACACGGAGTAAATTCGGCGTTACAGAGCGCGTGGTGATTGACTCTGCTCCATGTGCTACTGCTGAAGCATTATATTGCGATTGGTATCGGAACGGCTCTAAGAGCATGCCTCTAGAGTTTGTTGAACAGTATATGACCGCTCAGACACTCGCGTGGTGGTACCAGGAATGCGGTCACTTGAAAGTGAAAGAAAACGGCACGCTGGAGAAACTGATTCTCTCCACCGAGCAATGGACCGTGGACGAGCTTCGGTTACTTCAATACGTAGTAAATATCAAATTCAATTTCCTGTTTGCGATAGACGGTCAACGAAGACTTATTTTGTATGACCAACTGCAAATCAAATATTTTCTAGATATGGTCGCACCTTGGATCCATCCTGTATTCTCCTATAAAATTAAGAATGTAGAAGTTCGCAAACCCGTTGCGAAGCGGACAACTATACGGCTTCCCAATCAGATATCTATTCCCTCTCCTACTGAAGAAATCAATCAAATGATTCAGCAATACGCTTCCTCTATTAAAGTAACAACAGAGAACTTTCAAAGATTTAACTACGCCAGACAAGAGAACAATGAATCCAAACGCTATCAAGTGAGCCTAACTGAAGAAAATCGAGACATTCTTTGTTCTGTCCAAGCCTCAACAGGTTTAACTTTGGGTGAGATTGTGCAAGAGTGTTTTCATAAACAGAACTGCCTTTCTCCGCGATCGCTGAATACGTTGGATGATCTTTCTACTACACAGCAAAATATTATGCTTGGTTCTATTATTGGAGATGGCATGCTTACGCATATGCATACAAAATTTAAAGGGATCAGAAGTAGTTACAGTGAACACTTTTCTATCATGCAGAAGGATTATCGAGCTTGGAAAGTTATGGAACTCGAGCCATATCTTTCTTTTACACCAAAAGGCAATATCATTAGTTCACGAGTTGATAATCTGTGGAGCGAGTTAGAAGCTGATTTTTATAGTGGTACTGAAAAAGGTAAATCCAGAGTTAAACTACTACCGAAAAACAGACTTTTCAAATTGAACGATTTGCACAGTATAGCAACTGTCTATATGGATGATGGGTCACTAATGCTTACAACCCGTGTGAATGACAATAATAAAAAGATATATATCACTCCTCACATAGCTCTGTACCTACAAAACTTCACATATAAAGAATTAAAATGCTTCATAGTACAAATTAAAATTTTAACTCTAGCTGAATTTACACTTACGAAACGACCTGATGGAAATGGCTATTATTTGCGCACAAACCGTACTGCCGATACGTTATTGTTTCTTCAAGACATTCAACCTGTTACAATCACATGCCCTGCAATGAGCTATAAAACTAACTGGCCATATCGTTTCTATATGGAAACTCAAAAATGGCTGCGCAATTATCGTGAATATGAACTCATTACTAGCTCTAGAGAGAGAATGCGACCTTATACACCAAAAGAGATAGCAACGTTAATAGAAATGAAACAAAAAGGTTGCACCATTCAACACATTGCCGATCAGCTCGGACGTAGTTATTGGTCGATAGTTTACAAAACCAAAGATCTACAGGATCAAAATCTTATGTAAGCAAAAGAGACTTCTAAAAAGAAGTCTCTTTTGATTCAAAGGTCCTATTAACGTAGTAGTTGTAGAACGCCCTGAGGCTGTTGATTTGCTTGCAAGTAGTCCTATTGTCTCTAATAGGCTCAGACTATATCTCCATCCTTGTACCTGAATACTTAGGATGCTGGGCACTTCGAACGTCGATTGACGCCCTACGGATTTCATCGTCATAGCAGTTTGCCTTAGACGGTATATCCTAGTCGTTGAACCTTCTCCAGAGTTTCCTCACAGGAGCTTGGCTGCTGATTGTCCAATTCCACTTTTTTTCAACCGTTCACGTTTGCCGTTTCCAGCTGCGTTGTCGGAAAGTGGACTTCAGGAGGTTCCAGCAATTCACCCAGTAATGCGTCCTATCCGTTACCGAATAGGCGTCCCTGAATCACTTACCGTAAGAGTTGTAGAACTCCGTTCGGCATTTGATTCGATTGAGAAAGCATTGCTTGTGCTGCTTGAGTTAAGATGTTGTTCTTCGTAAAGTCCATCATCTCTTTCGCCATATCAACATCTCTGATACGTGATTCAGCAGCTGTTAAGTTTTCGGAAGATGTTCCGAGGTTGTTGATTGTGTGTTCTAGACGGTTTTGGTTTGCGCCAAGTTTAGAACGTTCAGCTGAAACAGTATCAATTGCATTTTGAATTTGAGTTACAGCGTTGGCTGCATTTTTAGCATTTGATACATCCAACGCTTTTTCGTTAGAAGCTGAATCAGTTCCGTTATTCACACCGTCTGTAGCTGTGAATCCTGCACCTGAACCAGTTAAACCAAGTGCCGCTGATCTCATATCGCTAATATCAACAGACATCGATTGGTTTTGATTCGCACCAATTTGTAATGATAATGAAGCATCATTTCCTGAAACAGTTGGAGCTGTTGCCGATTCTTTTGTAGCTAATTGTGTTAATTGAATTTTACCTTCATCAGTTACACTTGCAGTATACTTTGCATTTAGCGTTGTATCATCATTAATAGCTTTTGCCAAAGAAGCAGCATCTTTCCAACCCTTGGTACCTAGACTATCATGTTTTAATTCCGTGCCATCAATTTTAATGTTAGAACTACCAACGTTAAGTTCGTAAGTACCTGCAACCGCTGTTATTTCTTCAGTTACTGCATCTTTCCCCCCTGCAACAGTTGCTCCTGTTGTAGCTGTTGTTGAAGTACCAGTAACTTGTACCCCTGGAAGATCTTTGGCACCAAGAGCATCATTAATTGCAGTTTGTAGGTCATCTTTATTTACTTGTCCCGCAACTGAAAAATCACCATTAATAGTAATTTTATTATCAGCGACACTTACTGTCAAAGGAGTTGAAGCAGCACTAGTTCCAATTTCTATTTCATATCCGTTTAATTTCGAACCTGCTCCTGCGAAATCAATGTCAAAACCACCAACTGAAACTTGTGTTGCAGCTGTTTCTGGCGCTATTGTTGCACCAGTTACTCCAGCTTTAGTAGTTGTACTGCCCTCAGTACCTTTAGAACCATTCAACAATTTTTGAGTATTAAATTCAGTAGTGTTACCAATACGGTTAACTTCTGAAGTTAAAGAATTAAGTTCTTTTTGAATTTCATCACGATCACCAGTTGTATTTGTATCGTTACCTGCTTGAACTGCTAGTTCACGCATTCTCTGTAAAATATCATGCGTTTCATTTAAAGAACCCTCAGCTGTCTGAATCAAAGAAATACCATCCTGAGAGTTTTTAGCTGCCATATCTAAACCACGAATCTGACCTCTCATTTTCTCTGATATTGCTAATCCAGCTGCATCGTCTCCAGCTTTATTGATCTTAAGACCAGAAGACAATTTCTCAATGTTGTTAGCTGCTGCTGCGTTGTTTGAACCTAGTTGACGGTGCGTGTTCATTGCTGCCATGTTGTGATTGATAATCATTATAATTTCCTCCTTGAGTGTTTGTTGGGTACACGTCCTTGTGTCCCTTATTTGCTTTACGGTGTTGAGTACCGGCCGGACGCTCTCTGCCGCTTACACTACTAATATCGGATGAGTGACTAGAGTGTTTAGTAGTTTAAAGAAAATCTTTTCTATTAATTTAAAATGTGAAGAAAAGATGGCGCTAGCTTGCACTCTTGTTGTCCTATTAATGTTTACTTTTTATCTTTTAGTTTTGAGTACCAATCAATATCCAGTGTTAGTGATTCAGTATTGGTTTCTTTAATGGATTGAATCAGTTCACCACGTACAATGTCTACTGACTTAGGAGCCTCTATACCTACCCGTACCGTATCGCCTTTCACTTCGAGAATCTTCACTTCTATATTATCTGCGATTTTAATCGTATCGCCCGCTTTGCGTGAAAGTACTAACATATTATTCGCTCTTTCCGCTAGTTGTTTTTTCTTTCATTTCATCCAATTTCTTTTCATCGATTGGATGTTTGATAAGATAGCGCTTATCATTCAATACCATTTGTTTCGCTTTTCTGTTGTTTGTTTGGAATAGAAGGGGTGCTTGTAAGTTAATTGTAGACTCTTCAAATGGTTCTTTAATGAAGACAATACCGAGTACCATCAAATCTTCTGGGCTTTCCACTTCCAGTAAATCAACTGTTGGATCATCTATTTTGAAGTCATACTCTTCTACAATTTTGTATGGATTCGCTACGACGAATGCTACACCTGCTTCTTTCGTCGACTGCATGACTTGAAATTCCTGATTATCGCCTATTGGCAAGATGACGAATTCTTCTTCCTCTTCGAACCCGGGAAGTCCTTTCGGGAAGTGCCATGCTTTAGATAGATCTACTTCTATTTTACCGTGGAACTTTGTTGCGATTTCTTTTAGTGTTTGTGTCACTAGATCTCTCTCCTTTTCAACGTTTTGCTAGTTTACTACTCACCGTTCTTTTATTAAACTTTCCAATCAATTTGGATCGATCCGTACTGTTGCATCTCTACAGATACTTTACCGGGTGTGTAATTATGGATTGGTTTATTTATTTGCGTATCGATTTTTGGTTTCTGTGGAGTTACGTTTATGTCCAGTGAACCAGATGTAATATCTGTTTTGATCTTTGTCCGATCCCCTACAAATTTCACTTGAAGTTCGGCCATCGGTTTTTCTGTATTTTGCTTCACAATATCCGCTATCGTTGAACCGTTCTCAATCTTCATGAGTTGCAGACCTTCTTGCGCGCGACGAGCTGTGCCTTCTTGCACTTTTTGCATGCCGTATTGTACATTTTCAGCCGTTCGACGAAATACACTTTTCAAATCGATGTCTGCACGGTTCTCTGTGGTATCGAGTGATAGTTGCGGCCGGGTCGTCGACATTTCCAAAATAGCTGCTGGTTGTTCAATGCTCAGCGTGGCTTTTGGTTGCTGGATTTCTTGAATAGGTTTCGTCACTTGCAGATTTATCTTTGCAGGTGTCGTTTGAATTTGAAGCTGTGGAATGTTCACTTCTATCACTCCCTTACTTTCTTATATAAAAATAGCGGACACTTGCTTAGTGTCCGCCACATCTTTTAGCGTAGGAAATCCATTAAAGAAGGCTGCATTATTCTAGCCCCTACGGATAATGTTGCACGATGGATGGATTCAGATGTAATTAAATCCGTAATCGTTTTTTCATAATCGACGTCCTCGTTTTGAGAACGTTGCTTCTTTGCTGCGCCTTCTTGCATTTCCAGGCGATTATGCATTAATTCCGCACGATTGGAGCGGGCGCCGATGTCTGCACGTTTAGACAACACAACGTCAAGTTTACTGTCGATGTCGCCAATCATTTTGCTGAAGCTCCCTTTATCGGACGATCCGGTTGCAGTGAGATCCTTTACTTCTTCGAGCATCTTGTCGATGTCCTGGAACATCTTGCTGACATCTGTACTGACTCGTAAGCTTATGCCGTCAAATAGTTCAATTTCTACATTTTTAGAAAATGAATCTCCATCTTCAAACATACCTTTATCCTTATTAAAAAGTGGTTGATCCGTCATACTACCGCTGAATATATGCTTGTCGCCTACTTTAGTATTGGCCATATCTTGCAAGTGCTCACGGAGCTGACCAATTTCTGTTTCAATTGCTTTCCTATCCGTCTCCGTCATCGCACCCGTGTTGGAAGCATTCGTAGCAAGTTCTTTCAAACGATGTAAGACTTGTCCTACTCCATCCAACGCATCATCCGAACTATCGAGCCAGTTATTCACCTCGCCCATATTCTTTTGAAATTGCTCCACCTTGTCGACTTGCATGCCGTACCCCATGCCTTTCATCACGACAACAGGATCATCGGATGGACGAGTGACTTTCTTGCCTGTATTGAGTTGCTCTTGTAATTTCCCCATATTATTATAGCTGCTTGATAAGTTCCGCAGCATATTTTGAGAGAGCATAGATTGTGTTACACGCATGAAGATTCCTCCTTAATTATCTGCCGACTGTACCCATGCCATTGATGATTTTATCTAACGCTTCATCCATGACGGTAATCATACGGGCAGATGCGTTGTACGCTTGCTGGAAGCGAATCATGTCGGTCATTTCTTCATCTAGTGAGACCGTACTGATTGAGTCACGTCTGTTCGATACAGCTAACAGCAATACGCCTGAGCTTTCGGTCATTTTTATCGCTTGTTGTCCTTCTACTCCGAGTTGTCCGATTGTTTGAGCATAGTAACTCTGCACGCTTGAACCACCTAATCCTGGTAACTTCGCAAAGAATACATCGCCAAGTTTTTTGGCATTCTGACCGTTACCGACTTCCGCACCTGTTTTTGAATCGGAGGCCGCCAGTTTATTCGGATCTTTTCTGATCTCATCATTCACTACAATATTACTTGCGGTAAATTCGGTTGCGCCACTAGGTAAAACAAAGAAAGGCTCGCCTTTTACACCTGTTGAGTCTGTACCATCTTCATGAACCGCATTAAATGCTTTCGCAAACTCATTAGCCATTTTATCTAACTTAGCAAGCATTTCAGGGTATAATCCTTTTACTTGATTACCGTCTTGATACCCGTATGAATCCACAAGTGATTTCAATTCTCCACTTTTGACCATATCGGTGACAGACAGCTTACCGTCTGCCGGATTCTCAATTGGTCCGCCTGTAAACGTGAAGCCTGTCATAGGATTTGGAAACGGTTTGTCCGGATCATTTCCGTCTACAGTAAGTTCTGCGACTTTGTCTTTTTGTACTACAGTTATCGTTTGTCCTGGAACATTCGTCTTGATTTTAACGGTCACTGTACCTTCTGCAATAGCAAGAGCACGTCCGCCAGTTTTCTCATAGCTCGTTTCAATTGGTACATAGCTAGACAACTTATCTAGTAAACCGTCACGCGCATCATAGAGATCGTTCGGTAAATAACCATTCGGTTCTACCGTAGCAATTTGTTTGTTCAATTCTCCAATTTGACTCAGCAACGAGTTAATATCGTTTGTGCTAAAGTCAATTTCATCGCCTAAATTCCCTTTAATTTCAGCAACAGATTTTTGAATATAGTTAAACGAGTCGGCAACCGCCACCCCACGCTCTACAACAACCGCACGCGCGCCACCATTCTCCGGATTCGCCGCAAGCGTCTGCAATGATTGCCAGAAGTCGCTCATCGATTGTTGTAAACCATACTCGGAAGGCTCGCCAATCGCGTCTTCCATTTGGGCAACGGCATTCGTACGCGATTCCCAGTAGCCAAGCTTCGTCGATTCACTACGAAACTGATGATCCACAAATGAATCCCGAATTCGCTGAATACTCCCCGCTTCTACACCCGTCCCTAGAAATCCTGGCATCGTTCCCGCATTCATCCCTACCCCCGGAAATCCAGAAGTCGCTTGCATATTCACACGCTGACGTGAGTAGCCGGGTGTGTTCGCGTTTCCGATATTATGCCCTGTCGTATAAAGAGCGGATTGCTGTGTGTACAATCCGCGTTTGCTAGTTTCTAAACCCATGAATGTCGAGCGCATATTGTGTCCTCCTTATGCTTGGGAGTCGAATGAGGAGAGCTTCGTTTTGGCTCCGCTTTGTGACTGCCCTTGTACTTCGTTTTTCGAATAGTTGACGGTTTCCGGACGCGGACGGACCATGTCCAGCGATAGATTCACAAATTGAAGTGATTGATAGGTCAATTGCTGATTGAGTTCGTTCTGTTGTTTCAACTCATGAATCGCATGCAGGAGACGGTCCTTCGCCTCTGCTAACTGTTCTTTGTCCGGTTCGTTCGCTACTTCGATTAATTGCGTCATCGTCGGTTCAGCAGGTACTGCACTTCCTTGTGCGGCTATATACTGCTTCACTTCCTGTAAGCGCTTCTGGTCCATTTGCATAATGGCTGCAAGGTGCGCTTGCTCCTCCTTCAACAGCTGGTCAATCCCGTCGACGTCGCCGCTTTTTAGCAGTGCGGTCTTGTCGTTCGAAAGACGGAGCAAGCTCGTATGCAGTTTTTCTAGGTGATTGAGCGTTGTCAAAATCGGTTCAATGGACATGTGTAACCCTACTTTCCTTATGGCTTATTGAAATACGAAAGCATACTTGAAGCGAGTTTGCTCGCATCTACTTGATATTCTCCAGATTGCACTTGCGCTTTCAATTCCTGTACACGCTGTTGTCTTGCAGATTCAATCGGTGAAGCGGCGGATAACTTTTTCGCTTCTGATGAAATCTCGAGCTTATCTGTTTTCACTTGTGCGGCTTGCTTCGCCTGATCGACTTTCATTTGCTGATTGCGGTACGGGTTGACGGCTTGTGGTTTAAATCCATCTATTTTCATACGTCTCGCTCCTTTCAATTCTTCTGGTAGATTTGGGTCCTACTCTTTACTTCGGCAGATTTCATGAAGTTTTTAGAGGCTTTTGTACGAAAAAACGAGCAGTACGAACTGCTCGTTTCGTATTTCATCCTCAACGGTCTTTTTGTGCGTAGTAAGTGCCTCGCTCTTGTGCTTTCATCGCTTCACGTAGCTCTTGTGCCGCGTCAAATGTCCGTAAGTCGGATTGAATCTCTTCCGTACATTTGGCACAGATCTTACCGGTTGATGTTAATGCGCCACATTTATCACATGGATAGCCAAGGTTCGGGAACAATGCCGGTTGTAGTCTTCCTTTACGTACCCAGCGATGCAGTAATTCCTGTGTCACACCTGTCACTTCGACAATCCGGTCGATATTCGCCGCACGGTTCTCCCGTTTGCGTAAAAACCGATACACCGTTTCATACATTTGCTCTTCCGCTTGCGCACACGTACCACATACATCCCGAAGGCCCGTGTAATTAAACATACCGCCACATGTCGGACAATTTCTTACTTCCGCCATCTTGATCACTTCTCTCTAATAGGTCTGAACAACGTCACAGCCTCCACCCGTTGTACACCGCACTGTTTCAACGCTTCAGCTGCGTGTCGCAATGTCGTGCCGGTCGTATAAATATCGTCAACAAGCACATATACTGCTTCATTACTACGTATATCGGCTGTAACGCGGAATAGTTCAGTCATCGCAAGACGTTCACTACGAGATTTTTCACCCATTACGGATTCCGTCGTTTTTTCAAGTAGCGATTGATACGAGATATTCGCTGCTTCTAACAACGCATCCACTTGAGAAAAGGTTCGTTTCCTTTTATTGATCGGATGCATCGGAATCGGGACGATAATCTTTTTGGAATCATTCAGTACGCTACGTAATGAAGGCGCGAAGATTTGTGCAAGCGCAACGTCTTGCATGAACTTGAATTGATGCAAGTACTCTCTCGCTGCTTCATTATATGCATAGATTGAATGAACAGAATCGAGAATATTGTCTTCAGTGAATTGGTCGATGCGTTCAAACTTTTCGAGACAAGTTGGACAGGCGGAAGTGTCTTTTTGAATACCGAGGAAGTGTTGCCAAGTGGGCCGGTCGTGTAGTGGTTTATCGCAAAGTAAGCATGTCATTGCGGCACCTCAGTGTCGTTCAGTTTGCGAATTTCTCGTTTTGCTTCGTCCATCGCATGTGTGATGCCTTGGTGAAACAGTACGAAGTCGCCTGACGTGTTCGGTACAGAGCGCCCTACACGTCCTCCGATTTGAATTAAGGCGCCTTTATTGAAAATCGTTTGCTCCGCTCCCACAACCGCCACTTGCACGTTCGGTATTGTTATCCCCCGCTCAAGAATCGTCGTCGTCAGCAAGCCAGGAATTTCTTTCTGTCTTAGTAACTGCACCCGCTCTTTGCGATCCTCATGTTCCGCATGCACTGCACAAATTCGCTCATCGAGTTTCTGAAATAACGGTTCGGCCAATTCCATCAGTTCAATCTGATGAAAGAAAATGAGAAACGGTTGCTGTTTGTCGAGACGTTCGGTTGTCCAGCGCAGTAATTTCGCTGGAATCCGTTTCTTTTTCAGCTGTTTCTCGTAATTCCATAGCGCTTCGTTACGCGGTACAGGTAGTGGCTGACCGTGATAACGTCTCGCGAGAACAGATATTTTGCCTTGCTTTTTATTCATCGCAAGCAACTGACTAGAAGGCGTCGCAGTGACGAAATGGATGGGTGCGTTAGGTTTCGCTGCATTCCTGACTGCTCGCTGTAACGTTTCATCCGCTGTATACGGAAACGCATCGGCTTCATCAACGAAAATCACGTCGAACGCCTCGTGAAAGCGATAGAGCTGATGGGTCGTCGCAAGAATTAATTGCGCGTCGAAATGCTCTACTTCCGCCCCACCATATAACGCTTCTACTCTAGTATCTGGAAAGGCAGTCGTTAACCGTGGCAATAGTTCCAAAATAACGTCCACTCGAGGCGCTGCGAGACACACCCGCTTGCCTTCATTCAATACGTAATGAATCGGCTGAAACAGCATTTCCGTCTTGCCCGATCCGCACACTGCGTAGAGTAAATGAGATACCCCTTGTTTCGTACTGTCGAGCAACTCACTCGTCGCTTTCTGCTGAGAAGGCGTCAAATTCCCTTGCCAGTTCATTCGATGGCTAGTAGGGAAAGTCTGTGGTGTGCCTGTCCACGTGAGTAAATTTGAACAACAGGACACCCGTCCCATGTTGAGACAATTTCTGCAGTAGGCGCAGGGTGCTTCGCATTGAGCGCACGTGAATACGGTGAAGCGTGTTTGATTTTCATTATGGCAACGCTGACAAGTATAGTGCGTACCATGCCATATTCTTTTCGTCGTAACGCCTTTTTCTATATGAATATCGCCTCGACGAATCGCTTCATCAACGGCTTCTTCCGTGAATGGCAAAAGATGACGCAACCAAATGCGTCCTGCCAAAAACTGCTTAAGTTGGTCTCGTTCGGACATGCAGTTCCCCCTGTTCAGGTTCCGCGTCGTTTCACCCAACCGAGTCCCATCGCCCCTTCACCAAGATGCGTGCCGATGACCGGGCCAAAGTGGCTGATCGTGAAATCGACGTTCGGATGTTTTTCTTCTAAATGTTTCTTCCATTCTACTGCGTCGTCATAGCGATTCGCATGGATAACTGCTGCGTCGAGCAATTGATTCTTTGCATCTTCCGACAATAAATCAGAAATACGCTTCATCGCTTTTCTCGCCGTACGGATTTTTTCAAACGGTACGATGATTTTGTCTTCGAAATGCAAGACGGGCTTCACTTGCAACAGTCCGCCAACTAGCGCTTGTGCTCCGGATAAACGACCGCCACGTTGTAGATGCGATAAGTCGTCCACCATGAAATAAGCTTTAACGTCTTTCTGCATTTCTTTCAATTCTTCAATGATCGCACGTGGATGCACGCCTTCATTCGCAAGCTGTGCTGCACGGATCGCGTAAAAGCCTTGGGGATAGGCTGAAATTTCTGAATCAAACGGAAGCACTTCTAGTTCCGGCACGAGCTCGGCAGCTTGAATTGCGCCCATATACGTTCCGCTAATGCCGCTCGATAGGTGGATCGTAATGACCGCGTCGTAGTCTTTTGCGAGTTCGCTAAATAGCGCTTCGAAGTCGCCGATTGCGGGTTGTGATGTTTTCGGTAGCGGGCCTTTGCCGCGTACCATATCGTAGAATGCTTCGGTTGTGATGTCGGCGCCTTCTTTGAATTCTTTGCCGTCTATTGTTACAAGTAACGGGATGGTATGGATCCCGAGTTCTGCTTTTATGTCATCCGGCAAATACGCCGTCGTGTCTGTCACAATCGCTGTTTTCAATATGATCAACTCCTGTTACTTATTCTACCTGAAATTGGCGGAGTTGGCATCTGTGAAGGGGAAATTGATGAGGATGAATTGCGGTACGTGTGGGGATTTGCGCTCTGGGCGGACGCTTTCCTGCGGGCATGGCTTGAGCCTCCTCGTCCGCTTCGCTACCTGCGGGGTCTCAAGGCTCATGCTATTCCCGCGGGAGTCGCCGCCCGACGCTCCAATCCTACTTTTAATGGGGTGGCACTTCCTGTTGCCCATTGAAGTTAGGATTGAGTTCAAGTTTAAGACCTAATTCAAGTGCAAACGTCAAGGGATGAACTGTTTAAGTGACTAAGTAGAAACTATAATGTTCCCACTTACTACCGCTACAATGTAACCCAACAAAAAGTATAGGATCAGCAATAGGTAAGGGATGGGGGTGGAAGATGGTCGACTCTGGGAGGATCAACCCGACAGGTGAGACCGCTGAAGGCGCGCAGCGACTAGCGGGCTCACCGCGGGTCCTCCAGAAAGCGTACCATCTGGAACCCCCATCCCCTTCCACTATCCCACGTGAAGCTACTCTTCAATTAAAAAATCCACACTAGTGAAGCGGAGTGGAAGGCGGCGACTCGGGGAGGATCAGCCCGACAGGTAAGACAACTAAGAGAACGCAGTGAACAGTTGGCTTACCGCGGGCCCCCCCGAACGCAGCGTAACGATGCCTTTCCCCTTCAACTCTCTAAAACTGACGAAGTAACTCTTTCATGCTATCTTGTAACTAGACTGAACACTTCAAGGAGGCGTTTGATTATGCAGGAAATTATCTATGAACAGCGGGACGCGGTAGCGTATGTGACGTTAAACCGACCCGAGTCGATGAACGCGTTTAACTTTCAACTGTTGCTCGAGCTTGGGCAGGTCGTTGAAGGAATTCGAATCGATCCCGATGTGCGGGCTGTCGTATTTACAGGTAGTGGCGATAGGGCTTTTAGTGTAGGAGCTGATTTGAAAGAGCGGAAGACGTTGACTGAATCGATGGTGCGACGGAATTTGAATAAAATTGGCGATGTCTTTACGATGATCGACCAGTTGCCACAGCCAACGATTGCGGTCATTAATGGTTTCGCGTTTGGTGGCGGTATGGAACTAGCGTTGGCTTGTGATTTCCGGATTGCCGCGGACAGTGCAGTGATGGGACTGACAGAGACAGGTCTTGCGATTATTCCGGGGGCTGGTGGGACGCAGCGGTTGCCACGATTAATTGGTGAATCAAAAGCGATGGAATTGATTTTGACGGCACGACGCGTGTCCGCTGAAGAGGCGTTGCAGATGGGCATGGTATCGCAGAAAGCACCTTTAGATTCATTGAATAAAGTCGTGAATGCGTTTGTGGATTCATTGCTCGCTAACGGGCCGGTTGCGATTCAGCAGGCGAAGTTCGCGATCAAGCAAGGAATGATGGCAGATTTGCAGACGGGGCTTGCGATCGAGCGTAAGGCGTATGAGATGACGTTGCCTACGGAAGATCGTCTGGAGGCGTTGATTGCCTTTTCGGAGAAGCGGAAGCCTGTGTTTAAGGGGAAATAAGTGTTTTTCGGGGATAAAACGTAATGGATTGAGGTTCATAGCGTGGTGAATTGGGCGTTCGATCGGCTTGATAGAGCGGATGAACGTCTTCTTTGAGCGGTTAAATGGTTGGATAGATCGCTCACAGTAAAGTATGAGCGGATAACGCGCTACATAGAGCGGCAAACGAGCTGGATAGAGCGGATATCGGCCAACTATGAGCGCGGACCAGCCACTACCCCTTTTTAATTGAAGTAAGTGTTTTTGGGGGATCATTTGTGATCGATTGAGGTTCTTAGCGTGGTCGATAGAGCGGATCAACGTCTTCATTGAGCGAGTAAATGGTTGAATAGAGCGCTCACAGTAAAGTATGAGCGGATAACACGCTACATAGAGCGGCACGCGAGCTGGATAGAGCGGATCTCCGCCAACTATGAGCGCGGGCCGGCCATTCCCCCATCTACAAGCAATAAATCCATCCAATTGCATTACTATTTCAAAGAAAAAATCCTTCCGAATCACTCGGAAGGATTTTTCATAGTGTCGCATCGCGGGCTTTGCCCAACAACCCCTGCAGCCCACGCAACTTTCGTCAAAACGGCAGTCGCCCCTTGACGATCCGCTTCATGGACCGCTCGGATATACGCACTATTTGCTTCATCGACGACATATTGAGGCGTTACATTATTCAACGTCATCGCCAGCACATCATTGAGGCAACGCTCGCATGTACAAGGCATATGCAACTCATTCTTATATTTGGAAATCACGTCACGTACCACGACCTCCATAATATTATGCACTTTCATAGTCAGATACTCCCTCTAACTCAGAGTAGGTAGAGATATATGATTAACTTTGATAGTAATCGTTCAATATGTGCTCTATGGCTTCAGTACAACTTTCACTCAGTATGCCAGTGTATTCTTGAAGTCGCACCCACTACACACCTAGGGAATGGGGCGGAAGACGGGCGACTCCTGGGGATCAGCGTGATCTTGAGACCCTGGACTGAGCTGAAAGCGAGGGAAGCGGCTCAAGATTGCGCCCCCGGAAAGCGTCCCGTCTGGAGCCCCATTCCCTTAACCACTAGCCCCAGTCAAGCCTTCCTATTCAAAACCTCACTTAGAAAGAATAATCTTCTTCTTCAACAACTCTTTACCCGAAATACCTGGCTTCGTCATCTCGAACGGATGCAGAATCGTATCCAACTCTTCTTTCGACAAAATATTTTTCTCGATACAAATCTCACGGATCGACTTGTTCGTTAACAACGCCTCTTTCGCGATCTCTGACGCCACTTCATACCCGACGTGAGGATTGATTGCCGTGATGATCCCGATACTCTTCTCCACATACTCATTCAAGTGCTCGACGTTTGCCGTGATTCCGTCTAGACAATAATCGCGGAATGCGCCGAAGACGTTCGTCATGATCTTCAATGACTGCAGCAAGTTGAATACAAGCACTGGCTCCATCACGTTTAATTCGAACTGACCCGCTTCCGATGCCAATGCGATCGTCATATCGTTACCGACTACTTGGAACGATACCTGATTCATGACTTCTGCCATAACCGGGTTTACTTTTCCTGGCATGATAGAAGATCCTGGCTGTCTTGCAGGTAATGCAATTTCCGATAGACCTGTACGTGGACCGGATGCCATGAGGCGCAGGTCATTACAGATTTTAGATTGGTTCAGCATCGTGCCGCGTAGTGCTGCAGATACTTGAACGTACGAATCTGTATTTTGTGTTGCGTCAACTAGGTGCGTTGAAGACTTTAATTCGAAACCACTGTTTTCTGACAGATAGCTCGCTACTTTTTTGATATACAGTGGATCCGCGTTCAAGCCGGTTCCGACAGCTGTAGCGCCCATATTTATTTCATATAAATATACACGGGATACACGAACGCGTTCGATGTCGCGGCGTAGTACCATAGCGTACGCTTCGAATTCTTGTCCAAGACGAATTGGAACCGCGTCTTGTAAGTGTGTACGGCCCATTTTCAAGACCGATTGGAACTCGATCGATTTTTTCAAGTATGTTTTATGAAGGGACTCCATAACCCCAAGTAGTTTGTCTACTTTCATGAGTGTTGCGATATGAATCGCAGTCGGGAACGCGTCATTTGTCGACTGCGCCATGTTGACGTGCGAGTTCGGGCTAATGATGTCGTATTCGCCTTTTTTGTGACCGAGAATCTCAAGTGCACGGTTGGCGATAACTTCGTTTGCGTTCATATTTACTGACGTTCCTGCTCCACCTTGGATTGGATCGACGAGGAACTGGTCGCGCAATGCGCCGTTAATTACTTCTTCAGAAGCCTTGATGATCGCTTCTGCAATGTTCGCGTCCAATTGACCAATGTCGCGGTTAGCTTGTGCTGCAGATTTTTTAACGATGGCAATCGCACGAATCAAGTCCCGATTGACGCGGTAGCCTGTGATTGGAAAGTTTTCTGCTGCGCGTAACGTCTGAATACCGTAATACGCGTCTTGCGGCACCTTCTTCTCTCCGATAAAATCCGACTCTATTCTGTACAGTAATTGCTCTTCCATCATGCAGAACCTCTTCTCAAGTAGTTTTTATAAGTTTAATTCGTATCTCATTATACACACTATATTTTTCATGTATAGCCGTTTGGGCATACAATTTAATCTTACCTTATAGATAACGTTTAAACCACCCGGTAATCTCTTCTAATCTCGCAATCCGCAGATTCGGTTTCCCTGTTCTTGACATATTATGATCGGATTCGGGGAAGCGCACAAATTCTGTCTCTTTGCCTAAATCTTTTAATGTAATAAAGAGTTGTTCCGCTTGCTCGATCGGACAAACGAAATCTCGTTCTGCATGAAGGATCAATAGAGGTGTTTCAACATTCTCCGCATACTTTAACGGTGACTGCTTCCATAGCGTGTCGACATCTGTCATACCCGCTTTTAAATGCCAGTCGGTAAAGTAGTAGCCAATATTGGATACACCAAAGAAACTAATCCAGTTGCTGATGGAGCGTTGCGTGACGGCTGCTTTGAATCGATTCGAATGCCCGACAATCCAGTTCGTCATGAAACCACCGTAGCTACCACCTGTCACACCAAGGCGCGTTTCATCGATCCAACTTTCCGTTTTCAACACTTCATCCAGTCCTGCCATAATGTCTTCATATCCACCGCCACCATAATCACCGCGCACTGCGTCAACAAACGCCTGACTATAACCGTGACTACCACGTGGATTGAGATAGAGTACTCCGTAACCTTGGGCCGCTAACACTTGCATCTCATGGAAATACGTATAGCCGTACATCGCATGCGGTCCACCGTGAATTTCCAAAATAAGCGGATACGTTTGACCGTCTGTAAAGTTCGCGGGCTTCATTAACCACCCTTGGATATTTTCAGTGCCATTCGTATAATGAATCGTTTCCGGTTCAACTACCTTCACTTTCTTCAACCAGCCTTCATTGAATGAAGTCAATTTTGTCCGTTCACCCGTCGCGATCGTTTGGCGATATAGTTCTCCAGGATTCGTCATCGTGCTTACTGTGAGCAACGCGAATTCAGCGTTCCCCGCAACATCATAGCCGTAAACATGCTCCTCTTCACCCGTCGCAGGATAGATCGCGCCGTCGAGTGTTGCCGCATATAAACGGACTTCTCCCATACTCGATAGCTGGAAATACAGTTGCTCGTCTTCCGTCCACACTACGCCTGGTGCAATCGTTTGTTGCAAGTGATCGGAAATGCTTTCGTCTCCAATTGGTGCGTCAATCCCCGCTGTTACGTTCATCGTCTGACCGTTCGTCCGGTCATAGACAAAAACATCGGCCTGCGTAACGTTTTGGAACGTCATATCATACCCTGTATACGCGATATAGCGATCGTCTTTAGAGAAAGCGACATTGCCGAAAAAGCCTTGTTCATCAAGGATCACAGTTTCTTTTTTCGTTTCAATATCCACTAGTACTAACGGAACACTGAAGTCATGATCCTTCTGCTCATTGCGGTTGACACCGATGACCAATTGCTTGCCGTCATGCGAAACCGCTTCCAGTGAATGATCGAATGGGTCCGTCGTAAAATTGAAGATCATACATGTAGCTAGATCAACATAGCCGATTTGTGAATATTCGTCTTGCGGTACTACACCAATGAAATCTTCTTTGTATTTCATTTTCGTCACACGGATTGGTTGTGGGAATTGTTCTCGCTTCTGTACCGTAGTACAAAACGTTTCACCTGTTTTAACTGTACCCGTAAACCAAATTTTCTTACCGCACGGTGACCATTCGAATGAATCGATCGCTTCTTTACAGTCCGTCAGCGCACGTGCTTCCCCACCCGCTTTTTGTATAATATACAGTTGATTCGTTTCATTTCGATTCGATAAAAACGCTACTTGCTTACCATCGGGAGACCATTTCGGCGCACTCACTTGTTGCTTCCCATATGTCCAGCGTGTTATGTCACCCGTCTGCAAATCAATATGATGAATCGCCGAGTGATACGTATTCTCTTCTTGATTTAATTCCGTCACCGTAAACACCGCTTCTTCGTCGTTAGGCGCCAATACCGGATTCGTTACAGATTTCGTTTCAAACAAATCTTCAATCATTACACATCGTTTATTCATCTAATCCCTCCTGTTTTCTCATTATTCTCTCTAAACCATAACAAGACCGCGCTTACTTTGGCAATAAATGCGTAAAGAAACGAGTGACGGGATATGCTTCCCCATCACTCGTTTCTCTGTTTAATAACTCTTAATTTGATCTTTCAATGAACGTCTTAAAATCTTACCTGTCGTATTTTTTGGTAACTCCTCAAGGAACTCGATCGATTTCGGTACTTTATACTTCACGAGACGCTTCGCACAAAATTCATGCAGCGACTGTTCCGTAGCCTCCGAACCTTTCTTCAATACAACATACGCTTGTACTTCTTCACCGAAGTTTGCGTCTGGCACACCAACGACTGCCGCTTCCACAATGTCACGATGGCTAAATAGCACTTCCTCTACTTCTCGAGGATAGACGTTGAATCCGCCGACGATAATCATATCTTTCTTGCGGTCTACGATATAAAAGTAACCGTTTTCATCACGTCGCGCCAAGTCGCCCGTATAGAGCCATCCGTCACGAAGTGCAGCCGCAGTTTCTTCAGGCATTTTGTAATATCCTTTCATAACATTCGGTCCGCGTACAATTAATTCACCGACTTCATTATCAGGAACTTCTTCACCCATTTCATCGACCACTTTATTCTCGACGTTCATGATGTTCGTTCCAATCGATCCAGGTACACGCTCGCGATCTAACGGATTGAAACACGTAACCGGTGAGGCTTCGGATAGACCGTACCCTTCTGAAACGCGCACATCGAATTTCTCTTCGAAGTCATGAAGCAAAGAAACAGGCAATGAAGATCCCCCTGAAATCGCTAATCTGATTGATTCGAAGTCTTCTGTCTTACCTTCCGGATATTGATAAAGGAAGTTATACATAGTAGGAACGCCCGCAAATACCGTCGCGTTCTGCTCGCGAATCATGTTGAATATCTCTCCCGGACTAAAGCGTGGCTCAAGTAAAATAGTAGCCCCTTTAACGAGTGGTGCATTCGCTACGACAGTTAATGCAAATACGTGAAATAAAGGCAATGTCGCTACGATTTTATCATTCTCGGAGAAGCCTAAATAGTCCCCTACATCACGAGCATTTGAGTAGATATTCTTATGTGTTAACATCGCACCTTTTGGGTGTCCCGTAGTTCCAGAAGTGTAAAGAATGATAGCGCTTTCATCGTCGTCGACTTTAACCGCTTCCGTCATCGGTTTAGACTTCTTAATGAGCATGCTAAATGGATGCACTTTTTCCTTAACCGCGTCATTCAGCGCAGCTAATTTCTGTGCTGCATCTGGACTCATTTCACAGACGACATAGTTCTCAATCGTCGGGAACGACTGGCTCGCGACTTCTACCAGTGGCAGTAATTGGTCGATGGCAATAACGGCTTTGGCGTCACTGTTTTCAAGAATATAAGAAATTTCGTCAGGTGTATAGAGCGGATTGATCGGCACAGCCGTCGCTCCGATACGCATAGTGGCATAGAGTGAGATCAGATAATGTGGCGTGTTGCCGAGTAAGAATGCGACTTTGTCCCCTTTGTTGACCCCTAGGTTTTGTAGTGCGTTGGCGAACATGGATACCGACATGTCGAACTCGGCGTACGTCGTGTCTTTCCCCATAAAGTGGTAGGCGATTTTACTTGGCTTGGTCTGTGCTGTCTGTTGAACACTAGAAACTAAATTCATGCTTTCATCTCCCTAACATGTGAATGAATAACCATTCAGTATTTCGTTCATTATACTGATAAAACAATTAATTGGCAAGAGTTTACTGGGAATTTTGTTATTTTAGTTTATTAGGGTTGGCTGGACGGGGTAAAGGGGTGGGGATTTGCGCTCTAGGCGGACGCTTTCCCATGGGCCCGCGGTGAGCCAACTAGGTCGCAAGCTCCCTTTAGTTGTCTCACCTGTCGGGCTGATCCATCGGGAGCATTCCTGTTTGGTTAGTGGAACCCTATTGAAATAGAAAAGTCCCCTTGGTATGATTCGGGGTGTCAAGGCGTCGACGGCTTGACCCCTAATTATAACCAAGGAGGACTCACAT